>NZ_JAFEJX010000006.1:0-215264 GCF_018555635.1 Bifidobacterium sp. CP2
GCGACTACCAGTACCGAAAACCCATGCCCGACGTCAACCATGCCCCAGGACACATGTAAACCATGCCCCAGGAGATACCGTCAACCATGCCCCAAGACATACGTCAACTATGCCCCGAGACAATACATGTTGCGACGGCCGGTCAGGCGCATATTCCGTCCGATTCTGTAGGAACGGATGCCACGGGGTCCGGTGGGCTGTGCGACACGCCGCGTCCATATATGTCCGCAACCCCACGTAACTTATCCACTCGTAAACCACAGACCGTTGGTTGGGGCGTTTACGCGCCCTCGAAGTTTGGTTCGCCAGGCCAGCGCAGGTTGAGAGATATAAGCCCGCTTGCGGGCAGCCGGAAACGGCCTTATGTTGCTCTGCCTGTGCGCAGGGCTTTTTTATTGCCCGGCCGTGCGGATCCGACCTCAGCCAATGATCGACTTAGGAAGGAACGCCATGAAGAGGCCCGAAAAGGAAGCGGTGGTTGCCCAGCTTACGGCTCAGTTCCGTGACGCTGACGCGATCTACCTCACCGAGTACCGCGGGCTTACCGTTCCGCAGGTCGCCGATCTGCGCGAAAAGCTAGGCCGCGATACTTCCTACACTGTGGCTAAGAACACGCTGGCACGCATCGCCGCCAAGGAAGCGGGCATCGAGGGTCTCGACGAGATCCTTTCCGGCCCGACCGCCATCACCTTCGTGAAGGGCGACTTCATCGAGGCTGCGAAGACCATCCGTGACTTCGCCAAGACCAACAAAGCCCTCATCGTCAAGGGCGGCTATGCCGATGGCACCGTCTACGACGCCGAAGGCGCCCAGAAGCTGGCGGACCTCAAGTCCCGCCCGCAGCTGCTTGCCGAGTTCGCCGGCGACATCAAGGCCACGATGTCCAAGGCCGCGTACCTGTTCAACGCTCTGCCGACCAAGGCCGTGCGTACGATCGATGCGCTGCGCGAGAAGCAGGAGAAGGCCGCCTGATTGTGGGACGCGCCTTCGGGCTCGTCGCATGATGATTGGTCACAATTAAAAAGAAACCAAATGTCAGGGGACGGAATACCTCTTCGACTTTAGATCCGTCTCCATTATGGAAAGGAAGCCATTATGGCTAAGTTCACCCAGGATGAGCTGCTGGAAGCCTTCGGTGAGATGACCCTCGTCGAGCTCTCCGAGTTCGTGAAGGCCTTCGAGGAGAAGTTCGACGTCGAGGCTGCCGCTCCGGCCGCCGTCGCCGTTGCCGCTGCTCCGGCTGCCGCCGCTGAGGAAGAGGAGAAGACCGAGTTCGACGTCGTCCTCTCCGCCGTCGGCGACAAGAAGATCCAGGTCATCAAGGCCGTCAAGGCCATCACCGGTGCCGGCCTGGCCGACGCCAAGGGCATGGTGGACGGCGCCCCGACCACCATCCTCGAGAAGGCCAAGAAGGAAGACGCCGAGAAGGCCAAGTCCCAGCTCGAAGAGGCTGGCGCCACCGTCGAGCTCAAGTGATTCGTGCGGCTTGAAGCCGCGTTTCACGCTCGATATCAGCGTTGTGGAAACCCCGCTCCTGCATATGCAGGAGCGGGGTTTTCCCGTATCGTGCGCCGCCTTCGCGTCCCGGCTCGCCGGCCGCGCAGAGATTCTGTCAATGCGCACGCCGATAATGCGGTGAAATGGGCGCCATCATGACACAATAAGAAATAGTGTGTGAACGGCGAGACTCGGAAAGGACGACGCGGTGAGTGAGCAGCAGGCAAGCCAGTGGCGCGTGAAGGTCGGCGGGGGAGACCAGGTGAGCGTACGTCCGGGCGAAAGCCTTGAGATCGGACGCAAACCCCTGCGCCCGCTGCCCGACGACGGCGTGGCCAGGCTGGAGATCGAGGACGGCACCAAGTCCATGTCGAAGCGTCATGCCCGGTTCAGCGTCTCCGCGGACGGGTCGGCGCAGATCAGGGACCTGTCCTCGACGAACGGATCGTACGTGGTGAACGAGAAGGGCGAACTCATGCGCCTGCCTGCGGAACGCGACTACACGCTGCCGTCATCGCCCATGCGCATCCAGTTCGGTGACGTGCCGCTCGACTTCGTACGCATCGAGGCGGACGAACGCCCGGTCAAGCCGGTGCCGAACCTGTTCTCGTATTCGGACAACACCACCCGTCAGGAGCCGGACGCCGCCGACATGTCCGTCGACGACATCCTCGACCTCAGGGCCGGTGAGCCCACCGCGGTGTTCAGCGCGCAGCACGCCCGCCACGCGGCCCCCGTGGTCCCCGGTACGCTCAACGCCCCGGTCACGCTGGGCAACCCCCTACTCGCGGACCTCCACCGGCATGCCGAACCTGCCGCCCAGCCGGCACGGTCCGCGCAGGACGCGCAGGGTGTCCAGAACGTCCAGAACGCCCAGAACGTCCCGGCCACGCAGGACGCGCAGCCGGAGTCCCAAGCGCAGCCGGAAGAGCAACAGCAGAACGCCGACGTCACGGACAACACCGCCGCGCTTGAGCAGAAGCCGGCCGGCGAAGTGACCGTCGCCGAGCCGGACGCCGACCAGGTGGCCGCCGGCGAGGCCGCCGTCGAGACCCCGTTCCCCGAGGAGGCGTCGCGCATCGAGGAGCCTCCGGCCGATTCCATGCCGTTGCGCGTGGTGGAGACCCCCAAGCCGAGCCTGCCGCGCAACCTGTTCACCGACGCCATGGCCGCCGACGCCGCGTCGGAATCCGGACCGGAACACGACCGCACGGCCGCGCCCGCCGTGGACGCCGTCATCGCCGCCCACCAGGACGCCGAATCGGCCGCACCCGTCGCGTCGAATCCGACGCAGGGCGCCGTGCCGGAACGCGTCGTCGCACAGCCGCAGACCGTCACCTTCGTGCCGATGGACGCGCGGCAGGCCCCCGGCGTCGTGACCGGCGGCCCGTCCGCCGCGCCCGCCGACGATCTCGATGACGCGACCGGCGTCTACAAGCCCGCGTTCGAAGCCGGATCCGTGTTCGAGAAGGTATCCAACGGCGACTTCGACAAGCCGGCCGAACCCGAGGTGGAGGTCGACGGGTACACCGCCAAGGACGCGCGCACCACATCGGACATGACCCTCCAATTCGAAATGGCGCGGCACAGCGAACTGCTGCCCTTCCTCGCCATGAACCCGGCGCTGTACGACGACCTGTACGCATGGCTCGCCGCACAGGGCGACCGGGACATCGACGAGGCGCTCGAACACAACGCCGGATACCAGGATTACCGCCAGGCGGTAGGAAAGTGAGCGGACGAATGACCGACCAACCCACACTCGACCGGTTCCAGGAATGGCATGACCAGTACCGTGCCTCGCTGGTGCCGTCACCGTTGGAGGACATCAGCCAGCTCGCCGCGCAGCTCGACCTGACCCACGCGCATCCATCGGGCATCGCGCAGCTGTTCGCCTCCGGACACGTCACGCTCGACTCGCTGTTCCGCGACAACGGCATGCTGCGCGCCGCCGAACGCCGCCTCGGCCGCGTGCTCGACGACCGTGGCGCCAAGAAGCGCGTCAGCGGCGTGGCCGGACTGTCGCTCGTCGTCGGCGTGGCCACGTGGAAAGGCAACGCGCTGCCCGTGCTGCTCTATCCGGTGGAGGCCGTCCTGTCCGAGACGCCCGGCAAATCGTCGATCACGTTCACCGGCACCGTCACCCTCAACGATTCGTTCGTGTCCGTCATGCACGCCGCGGGCGTCGACCTCGACGAACAGTACCTGTTCGACGGTTCGCACTACGCCACCGGCACGCCGGAGACGTCCGCCGTGTTCGGCGCGATCACCAAGCAGGTGAACGGCGCCATCGGCGGCTTCGCCATCGAACGCCACATCATCCTCGGCTGCTTCAAGGAACCGGCCGCGCAGATTCTCGCCGAAACGCAGCGCATCATCGACGATCTGGGCAACGGTCCCAGCGGCAACCCGCTGCTCGACGCGCTCGCCGGCGACGAGAAGGCCGCGGCCGCGCTGCACGACGCGCCCATCGCCGACTACAGTCCGTTCGATGCCGACCCACACACCGAATATGAGGTGGGCGACGTCGACAACACCGTGCGCTACGCCGCGCAGCTCGCCGCCTCCGGACACTCCATCACCGTGGACGGCGCGCTGGGGCGGGACACCGCCGAACAGGCCGCCGCCATCGCCTCCCGATGCGTGATGAACGGCCGTTCCGTGCTGTACGTGCCCGGCGTGGCCGAACAGAAGCGGCGCTTCACGCACGTGATGCGCGCCAACGAGATGCAGGGGCTGCTGCTCGACATCGCCGACGACAAGGCCAACGCGAGCATCGACCGCCAGCTCATCACCGCCGTCGGCTTCCAGGAGGGCGTGGCCACCCAGCACTTCGAACAGCTCGCCGACGAGCTTGTCGGCGTCCGCTCCCGCCTCACCCGCTACCTGGGCGACCTGCACGGCGTGAGCGAGAAGTGGGGCGTCTCCGCCTACCAGACCATCCAGAACCTCGCCGCCATCTCCGTGGCGCCCACGCATCCGGCCACGCGCGTGCGTCTCACCGAACACACCGCGCGCCAGGTCGGCGGCCGCATCGACGAGTGGGCCGGCAAGCTCGAACGCGCCGGCGAACTCGGCGAATACACCATCGGACCGAACGACACCGCCTGGTACAAAGCCTCGCTCACCAGCGAGAAGGACGCGGTCAACGCCTACCAGCGCGTCGTGGACCTGCTCGAGAAGGTCCTGCCGGCCGTGCGCGACCAGGTCGCCTCCACCGTGCAGGCCTGCGGATTCCCCGTACCCTCCACGGCACGCGAATGGAGCCGCCAGATCATCGTGCTCAAGAACCTGCGCCGCGTGCTCGACGTGTTCCAGCCGGAGATCTTCGAACGCGATATCGACGCAATGATCGAGGCGAGCAAATCCAAGGCCGACCGCAAGGCCGAAGGCACCACCATGGGCTTCTGGGAGCGCCGTCGCCACGTGCGCGAGGCCAAGTCCCTGCTGCGCGTGGGCGCCCAGGTCGAGGACCTGCACGCCGCGCTCATCGTGGTGCGCAAGCAGGCCGAACAGTGGCGCACGCTCGTGCCCCACGGCGGCTGGCCGGTCCTGCCGCCCAAGCTCGACCAGATGATCGCCGCCCAGGAGACCATGTCCAGCGACATGACCGCGCTCGACGCCGTGCTCAGCACCACGCCGCGCGGCGGCGAGCTCGAGACCCGCGACCTCAACGAGGTGGAGGCGCGTCTCAAAGAGCTGTTCGACGACCACAAGGCGCTCGACACGCTCCCCGAACGCTGCCGTCTTGAGAACGAGTTCCAGGCCGTGGGCCTGACCGACCTCGTCACCGACCTCACCAACCGCCGCGTGGGCGTCCACGCCGTCGGCGCCGAACTCCAGCTCGCCTGGTGGACCACCGTGTTCGAGGACATCGTGCGTTCCTCGCCGATCATCTCTAACCAGGACGGCTCCGTGCTCGCCAACGCCACCGAACGCTTCGAGCAGGTGGACGTCGAACACGTGCGCTCCGTAGGACCCATGGTCGCCCAGGAGTCGATACGACGTCTCAGCGACATGCTCTTCGCCCGCACCCAGGAGGCCAACCTGCTGCACACGCAGCTCGCCGGCCGCACGCACGCCTCCATCGACCGCGTGCGCCGCGACCACCCGGAGATCCTCGCCGCCGCCAAGCCGATCCTCATGGCCACGCCGGACACGCTCGCCTCGCTCACCGAGCCGCGGCAGCTCGCCGACGTCGCCATCATCGACGCCTGCGCGCACATCCCCGCCGTCCAGCTGCTCAGCGTGCTCGTGCGCGTCAGGCAGGTCGTGGTCGTGGCCCACTGCGGCACCGTCACCTGCGACAGCCTCAAGCGGCTCATCGGCATGCTGCCGGCCGTCCAGGTCAAATCGCATCCGGTGCGCCGTTCGCCGCTCGTCACCGCGTTCCTCGAATCGCAGGGATATGGCGCCGTCCGCTACGACGTCACCACCGACGCGGCGCGCGGCGGCGTGGCCTACCACAAGGTCGAGGCCAACGGCACGCCCGTCTTCTCCACCGGCCTGGTCGAATCCAGCCAGCAGGAGATCGACGAGGTGGTGCGGCTCATCATCGAACGGGCGAAGAGCTTCCCCATCGTGCCCACCGGTTACCTTCTCACCGTCGTCACCCTCACCGACGTGTTCCGCGTCCGCCTCGGCGCCGAGCTCAAGTCGCTCGCCGCGAAGGACAAGGCGATGAACGCCTTCCTGCGCCACGTCCGGCTCGTCGGCATCCGCGAGGTCGCCGGCGCCCAGGCCACCGACGTCATCCTCTCGCTGTGCTATGCGAAGACCGTGCACGGCAGGCTGCTCCAGCAGTTCGGCGCGTTGGAGGACGCCGGCGGCAGGGGCATGCTGCTCGACGCGCTCGCGCTCGCCGACCGCCATCTGGACATCGTGTCCGCGTTCTCCTCCACGGAGATGGAGGACGAGCGCATCCACCAGGCCGGCCCCAAGCTGCTCAAGTCCATGCTCGTATGGGCCGAGCAGCTCACCGACGAGGTGGCGCACCCCGCCGAACACCGTTCCGGCTACAACACGCTGTTCAACGACCTCGCCGAACGCATCCGCTCGCGTGGCCTGGACGTGTCCATCAACTACGGCTTCGACAACGGCCTCACCATCCCGATGGTGGTGGGCCTGCACGGCAAGCCCTACGCGCTGGCCGTCCTCACCGACGACGCCGGCTACATGTCCATCCAGTCCACGCGCGAACGCCACCGCATGCTGTCCTCCGACCTCATGATGCTCGGCTGGTCGGTGATCACCGTGTGGAGCGTGGGCGCGTTCGTCAACCCGGAGAAGGAAGTCGACCGCATCGTGGCCCAGATCGGCGAGATCTACCGGGAGGTCAAATGAGCGAGTATTCGGCCTCCCGCCGCACGCCGCGCAAGCATAGGCGCGTGGTGCGCGAGGGCACGGAACGCTTCGACGCGGACGGCGTGAAGCTCGAACCCTCGGACATGCTCACCGAACGCCAGCGCGAAGCGGACGACGACAAGCGCATCCTGGGCGAGCTGCCGCCTCACTGGGCCGTGTTTAATGAACGTGGCTGATTACGGCGATCGGGCCCAGTGAGGCGGCCTTCGCGGCCCGCCTCATTCATGCACGGACACGATTGCGCCGAGCTCGGCCGAAGCCATCACGCGCAGCACCTCGTCCGGCCGCATCGCCACGGTGAGTCGCGCGCCGGCCGCACCCTCCCGCGTGGCCTTCGCCTGCGCCATCACCAACGCCTGCTCGGCCAGCACGCACGGCTGCGGCTCGTCCTCGGCGCACCCCACCGCGGACACCAGCGTCACGGTGTCCCCGGGAACCAACGCGGAGGCGTCGTTCGACACGGCGACCTCCAGCACGCCGCTGCCCGCGGGCGGCACCGGGGAGGCGCGCGCCATCCCCGGGAAGAGCGGCTGACCGGCCGCCATATCGGACTGGACGATGGCCCCCACCGCCTCCTCCGGCGAGGTCAGGGCCGAATCCAGCGGACTCGATCGCGGCGCCTCCACCATCTCGACGTCGCCCTCGCCGATCGTCTCGCCGCGCGCCAGCGCGCGGGCCGTCACCACCACGGTGACGGTCGCGGTCATCGACTCCACCACGGACAACACCATCAGACAGGCCAGCGCCAGACAGCAGCACGCCGCGACGCGCACCGCACGCACCCTCGCGCGCCGCGCCGCCAACGTGGGACGTGTGAGCCGCGTCCACGGCATCGTGAATCTTCTCATGCGGCCCATGGTCGGGGGAGCGAAGTCCCCGGGGCAAGCGCGGCGGGGGATTGTGGATAGAGCCCCCGCGAATCTTCACATCCTGTTCGAACGGTCCGAACGGTTCGAACGGTCCGAATATCCCGAACGGCCGGGTGGTGTGGACGGTCCGCCATGCCGCCCGACGAACGGCCGGACCGTCCACGAACGGCCACGGATACGCGAAGGGGCGCGGCCCCCGCAGGAACCACGCCCCATCGCCCTCACCGGGCGTCCGCCGTCGCGAACCGTATGCGGCCGCACCCGGCTGCACCCGGCCGCAGCCGGCTCACTTCTTGCCGTCGGTGCGGTAGAAGCCGCTGCCCTTGAACTCGATCGGCACGGCGGAGAACACCTTGCGCACCTGCTCCTCGTGGCACTGGGGGCACACGGTGATCGGCGCGTCGTCGAACGACTGGTGCTCCGTGAAATCGTATCCACAGCTCTTGCAACGGTAATGATAGGTAGGCATCTGCAATCCTCCATCAGGGACGGGCCCTGAACAACGTCCTTCTTCTCCGGCGGGGCACGTCAGGCCGCGTCCGCCGGCGTATGCAACCGTACATATCCTAATCGCCGCCCAGACACGTTCCGCCATGGCCGAAGGGACGCCGACCACAATGCGGACGGTCTTCGGGCGAAGTCCATCCGGACTCACTCCTTGCCGAACATCGTCAGCCCCTCGGGGGTGACCACGCCGTCCACGGGCAGGTCATGCGGCTCGCGCGGCAGCGGATCGGCCCCGTCGGGCAGCATCTCCCACGGCCAGCACACGGCCACCAGCGGCGCGTCCGGGGACACGTGCGCCAGCGCACGGTCGTACCAGCCGCCGCCGCGGCCCAATCGGGTGCCCGAGGCGTCCACCGCCAGCGCGGGCACGATGACCACGGCGGCGTCGCGCAGCGCCTCCATGCCGAGCGTCTCCGCCTCGGCCGGCTCCTCGGGGCGGCCATGGCCGTCGCCGGCGACGGCCAGGTCGTCCAGCGTCTCCAGCACGCCCCAGCCGACCTCCATGCCCGTGCCCAGCATCGGCACCAGCAGGCGCAGGCCCCGTGCGAGCGCGTTCTCCAGCAGCGGTTCGATGCGGATCTCCGATCCCATCGGCACGTAGGCGGCGACGGTGGCACCCGCCTCGAGCCCGTCGAACAGCGCGCGGGCGTGCCGCGCCACCATGGTGCCCGCCGCGGTCCTGTCCGCGGCCGGCACCTCCTTGCGTCTCGCGATCGCCGCGCGCCGCAGCGCGCGCTTCGTCCCCGGCTCATCCATACGTGGTTCGTCCATGGCGGCCAAGCCTAGTCCCGCCATATTTCCCGCCATATTGCGTCCGTGCGGCGTCGGCGCGGCGTCCGTGCGACGAAGACGCGGCGTGAGTGGCACAATAAGGGCGTGTCAGTTTTCCAGTCGATCGCCCGGGCGTTCGCCCCGGCCGATCCGAACGCCATCCGTACGCCGGTTACGCTCCATGCGCCGGCCGGCGCCGTGCCCATCACCCTGCGCACGATGACGGAGGACGACGAGACCGCATGGGGCATGGTGCGGTGGAGCAACGACGCCTGGCTCAGACCGTGGGAGTCCGGCGACCCCATGCACGGCCCGGGCCTCACCTTCAACCAGTGGCTCGCCGCGCAACGGCGCGGCGAACGGCAGGGGCACGGCATCGTCCTCCTCATCGAGCATCGGATGCGCATCGTCGGACAGATCTCCATCGGCGCCATCAGCTACGGGTCCATGCGCACGGGCGTGGTCGGCTACTGGGTGGCGCAATCGTCCGCCGGGCACGGCATCGCGCCCACCGCGCTCGCCATGCTCGCCGACTGGGCCATGGCCGATCCGGACGGACCCAGGCTGCACCGGCTGGAGATCGCCATCCTCCCGGAGAACGCGCGCTCGCACGCCGTGGTGCGCAAGGTCGGCGCACGGTACGAGGGGCAGCGGCGCAACTACATGTACGTGAACGGGCGGTGGCGCACCCACGACACCTACAGCCTGCTCGCCGAGGACCGCGGCGAGGGGTTCACGGCGGGGCTCGTGGCACGGCTCGCGTCGCAATCGGACCATTCGTCGCAGCCGGACAGCCAATCGCAATCGGACCGTCCGTCGTCCGCGGCCACCGCGCCGGCTGGAGCCATATCGGACGTGCAGGCGGGCGCCGCATCGGACGCGGGACACGCGGCGCAGACCAACGACGCCGCCGACACGCGCGGGACGGATGCGGCGAATGTGATGCCCGTCTCCTATTCTTGATGCCTATGGGTTACGAGTCACTGAGCACGATCATCGTGCTGGTCATCGTAATCATAGGAATCGTGGTATGGCTGCCCATACGCACGGCCAACAGCATGAGGCATGTCGAGGAGCACCGCACCGACCGCTACTCCACCTCGCTGCACCTGGTCGACGAGCATAGCGGCACACGGTTCAGCGACGACAGGACCTATGTGAAAGGGGTTTCGATGCAGCCGAAACAGAGGCGCGCCACAACGCTCACCCCAGCACGCATCGCCGAAGTGCGGCGTCTTCGTCATGAGGCCACCCGTCGTCGCCGAATCATCGTCCTGACGTTGCTGCTCGCCACCGCGCTCGTGCTCGGACTCGCCTTCGCGCTGCACTACAGCCCGCTGTTCGCGCTCATCCCCGCCGTCCTCGCCGCCGTGGTGGTGGTGTTGGGCGCGCACGCCGCCAAGCAGGCCAGGGCATGGGAGCACAAGGTCGCCCTGATGAGGTCGCGCGAGCGCAAGGCCAAGGTCCGCGCCGCCAAACGCCAGGCGCACATGGTCGAGGTCCACACCGCGCGCATGAAGGCCGCCGTCGATGCCGCGGCCGCACCCGCGGGTTCCGTTCCGGAGACGAAGGACGATGCCGTGCGGCGGGGGAACGCCGACCTCATCGCCAAGGCCGTGAACGATGACGCCGGCGACGTTCCTGTGAACGATGACGCCCCCACCGATCGTATGGAGCGGCGTGAGATCCGCCGCGTGCTGCGCCAGGCGCAGGAGGAGAAGCGCAGGGCGCTCGCCGAACGCGCCGCCCGCGAGGAGGCCGGAACGCCCGAGGCCTCCGCCGAGGCTGCGTCCGTGTCCGTATCCGTGGAATCCGGGGCCGTCGCCGAGGACGTGAAGGCCGTCGATGAACCGGCCGCGCAGGCCGATGGCGACGCCAAGGCCGTTGAGGAGTCCGTCTCCGACGCCACCGCGGAACTCGTCGAGGTCAGGCCGGCCAAGGCGCTGGATGCGTTCGACATGGCCGCCATGTCCCCCGAACTCATCTCCTTCACGCTGGGCGAGGCCCGCAACGGCGTGGAACAGGAGGACGGCACCCCGGAAAGCCTCGAGATCAGGTCGACGCGCCAGGTGAGCAAGGCCACGCCGGTGAGCCGCGAGGAGCAGGACCGTCTGGCCGACGAGGCCAAGGTCGAGACCGAGCCGGCCGTGCGGCCGGCCGCCGACGGCACGCCTTCCGGCCGTCCTGCGGACGATGTCGCCTCCGCCGCGTCGCAGGGCGATGCCGACGCCGCGTCCGCCGAAGCCGCGTCCGCCGACGCGTCCGACGCCGCTCCTGCCGTGACCGACGTCGCCGCGTTCCATACGGCCGAGGAGCGGGCCCGTGTGGCCGCCCCGGCCGCCACGTCGGATTCGCTCGGCAATGACCTGCAGGCCGTGCTGGCGCGCCGCAACGGCTGAGCGCGGCCGGCAACGGCGTCATAACCGACCGGATACGGGCCGCGCGGAAGGGCATGTCCTTCCGCGCGGCCCTCGTCGTCTCCGGGTTTCTCTCACAGCGTTAGCACTCGAGTTGGCAGAGTGCTAAAAAGCGCGCTACCATGTGAACCAGTGCTCGGGATCGGTCAAGTGATCGTCAGCCTCTTGGGCGTTTCCGGCGCGGAGACATCGAACCAACGAGAAATACGAGGTGACCCACAGTGTCGATCAAGCTCACACCGCTGGAGGACAAGATCATCGTCAAGCAGGCCGAGGCCGAGACCCAGACCGCGTCCGGTCTGTACATCCCGGACAACGCCAAGGAGAAGCCGCAGCAGGGCGAAGTCCTGGCCGTCGGCCCGGGCCGTCGCGACGACAAGGGCGAGCGCATCCCGATGGACGTCAAGGTCGGCGACAAGGTCCTGTACTCCAAGTACGGCGGCACCGAAGTCCACTACGAGGGTGAGGACTACCTCATCGTCGGCGCCCGCGACATCCTGGCCATCCTCGGCTGAGACCGCGCGTCGGACTCCCGCACGTCAGCCTCCCACGGGCGCGTGCGGGCCCGTACGGAAGCCCCGTCCACCGCATCCGGTGGGCGGGGCTTCCGTCGTCCTCGGCTACACTTGACGAGGGTAGGGGATGACCGGACCAGCACGAGGGGGCACGGCATGACACACGACCTTGCCGGCGACGACGCCGGAACGAACGAAACGAACGGAACGAACGCAGCCGACGTGGCCGAGACGGCCCGGACCGCGGGGCGCATCATCGACGAGCTGACGCGGGCGCTGTCCTCGTCCCGCGAGGTCGCCTCGCTCGCCGTCGCCACGTTCGTGGCCAGCGGCCACCTGCTGCTCGAGGACGTGCCGGGCGTCGGCAAGACCACGCTCGCCCGCGCGCTCGCCCGCGCCATCGGCGGCGACATACGCCGCATCCAGTTCACCCCGGACATGCTGCCCGGCGACCTGACCGGCGTGAACGTCTGGTCGCAGGCCGAAGGCCGGTTCGTCTTCCATCCCGGGCCGCTGTTCGCCAACATCGTCATCGCCGACGAGATCAACCGCGCCAATCCCAAGACCCAATCCGCCATGCTCGAGGCCATGGGGGAGGGCCGTATCAGCGTGGACGGCGAATCGCACGCGCTCGACGACCCGTATTTCGTGGTGGCCACGCAGAACCCCATCGAGCTTGAGGGCACCTACCCGCTGCCGGAGGCGCAGCTCGACCGGTTCATGGCCTGCACGGGCTTCGGCTATCCGGACGAGGACGCGGAGGCCGCCATGGTGTCCGCGCCCGACTGGGCCCGTCCGCTCGACCGCGTGTCGACCGTGTGCGACGTGGACACTGCGGTCCGGATGCGCGGGACGGCGCGTCGCATCGCCGTCAGCCGGCCCGTCGCCGCGTATGTGGTGGCGTTGACGCGCGCCACGCGCCATCGGGAGGGCGTGGCGTACGGCGCCTCGCCCAGAGCGAGCCTGGCGCTCGCCGCCATGGCCCGCGCCGCCGCGGCCATCGACGGGCGCGACTACGTCCTGCCGGATGACGTGCAGCGTTTCGCCGTCCCGGTGATCGCCCACCGTCTCGTCCTCGACGACGCGATGCGGTCGGGGGAGTCGGATCTCGAGACCGCCAGGGATGTCGTGCGGGACGTCGTGGCGGACGTTCCCGTCCCGCGGGCGTGACGGCGGGCGCGCCATGGGAAGCGGGGTGAAACGGTTCCGGGACGGTGCCGCGGCGTGCGCCGCGGTGCCATGGCGGGGGACGCGACGCGTCCGTTTCCGCCGGCATGGGTTCCGCCGGCATGGTTTCTGCCGGCATGGGTTCGTCCGCCCCACCGTGCCCTGCATGCTGCTGACGGCCGTGGGCGCGCTCGCCTGCTATACGGGTCTGCTGCTCGACGAACGCACGCTGGTGGCCGCGACCGTCTGCATCGTCGCGCTCGTCGTCATGTCGCTGCTGCTGACCGTGGTGCAATGGGTCTTGATGCGTGCCGGGACGGCGACGCCGGGCACGGCGGCCGCGACCGACCGTTCGGGTGCGTCGGACGTCTGCGCGGGCCGTCGCCTGCGCACCCGTCTTCGCGCTTGGCTGACGCCCGGTGAGCGGCATGCGACCCCGCAATACGAGATGGTGGACCAGCGGGGCACGGTGGTCGGACGGGTCGCGGGCGAGGTGCCGCGCCGTCGCGGCCTGTACCGGCATCACAGCCGTGTGGTCCGGTGGACCGGGCCGTTCGGCCTGTTCGCCGCCGCGCGCGTCACGCCGTGGGCCGGCCGGACCCTGATGCTGCCCGACGTGCCGTCCGGCGAAGGCGACGGCGTCCGTGCCCCCGACCGGCGCATGGCCGGCGCCGGGCAGGAGGAGCAATCGGGCGGGGTGCGCGCCTACGCGCCCGGCGACCCCATCAGGCTTGTCTCCTGGCGGCACACCGCCCGGCGCGGACGGCTCATGACCCGCGAGACCGCCGGCGACGCGCGTCCCACCGTCCTGCTGGTCCTCGGCACGGGGACGTCGCACGGCGTCGGCTCCGGCGACGTCGGGGACGGCCGCATCGCCCGACGCTACGGACGCCCGCGCGCGGGCGCCGAGGAGGCGACGACGACGCTCGATCGCGCGGTCGCCGCGTTGATGGCGTGTCTGCCGCGACGCGGCCGTGGGACCGCCGCCGTGCGGATCGTGGCCACCGACGGCGAACGGTTCCATGAAGGCCTCGGCGAGGTGAAGCGCTTCCTCGCGTCGGCCCGCACGGTCCCCTACGCCGGCGACGATTCGGCGCAGGCACGCGCCAAAGCCGTCGCCGCCTATGCGGCGCGTCGGAGCGGCCCGCTGCGCATCGTCGTGTGCGACGCCGACGACGACCGGTCCCTGCGGCAGGCGCTGCAGCGCGGTCCGGCCGCCGGGATGACGCGTGCGGTGGAACCCGCGGCGACGGTGACGGTCGCGGCGGACGACGCGACGGACATCGGTCCGGCGCACGGCGACGCGGCCGCGTCGCGCATGCCGGAAGGAACGCCGTCGGACCGGACCGCGGCATCGGACGGCACGACGGCTCGTGCGCCGAAAACGATGTCCGGCCTCCTGCCGCGCGTCGTCGCGGCCCTCGCGCTGCTCGTCTGCTTCGCCCTGACCCTGCGCGGACTGACCGGACTGGTCAACCCCACCGGAGTGTGGGCATGGTACGCGGCCGCGCTGCTCGCCGTCGCCGCCGTCGGCGCGACCATCCCGTACGGACGCGGCGACGCATGGGCCGGAACGCGGGAGGAGACGCGGGAAGAAGCGCGGGCGGACGGCGTCGTGCGACGCCGCATCCTGCACCGTGCGGCGCGCGTGGCCGCCTACGCGCTCGCGGCCCTCGCCGGAGCCGCCGTGCTGACGGCCGTACGCGCCCATGACGCGCTGACGGACGCCGACCGCCCGTGGCGGGCCCTCGCGGGCGTGCTCGCCGCCGGATTCGACCGGCTCAACCTCCAACTGCCGCCCATCAAGGTCGATGCGGACGGCGACGTGTTCCTCGTCGTCGTGGTCGCCGTCGCGGCCGTCGTGCTGCGGTGCCTGCTCCTATGGCGCGGCGTCATGCCCCTCATGGCCGTACTGCCCGTTGCGGCGCTCGCCGCCGACTACAGCGTGGTGGGGCATGCGACCCCATGGTGGGCCGTCGCCGCCCTCGCCCTGGCGTTCCCCCTGTCCCTGTGGGCGTACCGGCCGCGACGTCTCGGACCGCCGGCCACGGCCACGGCGGCGCTGCTCGTCATGGCCGTCACGCTCGCCGGCACCCCCACGGGCGAGGCCATCGCCTACCGCGTGCCCCTGTCCATCGGCGAAGGCGGCGGCATGTTCACGTCGAACACGGTGAGCCCGCTCATCGACCTCAAACGCAACATCACCGCCGGATCCGACAGCATCGTGCTCCACTACCGCTCGTACAAGCGCCTCTACCTGCGCATGGCCACCCTCGACGAATTCGACGGCGACACCTGGGGCTACGGCAGGGACCTGGCCATCGACGCAGGCCTGTACGGCGCCGGCATCCAGCTCGGACGCAGCAGCGAGAACGACCTCACCGACGAGCAGCGCGAATCCATCGAGCCGTTGACCGCCTACATGTACTCGCTCGGCTACTATGGCTACGACGGCGCTGGCGTGAGCCAGGACGGCATCGAACGGTACATGGGGTACGCGAACATCCGCATCGACACGCTGCGTTCGCGGTTCCTGCCGATGCCCGGCATCGCCTACGGCCAGCAGGGACTGGGCTCGGACTGGCTGCAATACCGGGACGGCAGCGTGTACAACCGCTCCGGTTCGAGCACGTCAGGCACCTCATACACGGCGAACGGCACGTACATCGATCCGATCCGGTCCGCCTCCGGGTTCGCCGACCTCACCGACATCGTCGACACGGAACGCGGCTTCGAACGCCAATGGTCCTCGGTCGCCGAGCGGATCGGGGGATGGCTGCGCGAACGACGCGCGCTGCAGGCGGCCGGACTGGGCGAGGTCCGCGGCGACGCGGTGCTCATCCGCACCACCATCGGCGACGACGGCGTGGTCTACGGGCCGAACGGATGGCGGCTCGGCAAGGTGGACTCCTACCAGATGTCGTTCGGCTCCTCGATGCCGCAAGGCGACGGTACGGGCGACGGTACGGGCGACGGTACGGGCGACGGTGCCGGTGACGGTTCGGGCGGCGACGGTTCTGACGGAGGCTCCGGCGGAGGCTCCGGCGAATCGGCGTCGCCCGGCGGACGATGGCAGAACGCGCGGATGACCACCGGCACGCCCGCGTCCATCACGTTCGACGACACCGTCAGGGAACAGCTCGGCTTCGGCGAGGACGGCATGGTGATCGGCTCCTCCCCGACGGGCGAGGTCGGCATCGTCGTGCCGATCGTGGACACCACCGACCAGGACGGCGGATGGTACGACGTTTCCACCGGCACCGTGCACACGGACGGGCCGGACGGTTCGGACACGGCCGGATGGGAGTCGGACGCCCACCGCGCCCTGTACGCCGCCGGCATGTCCCGGGACGTCGTCTCGTGGACGAGCGCCGCCGAGGCCGGCTCGATGATCCTCAAGGAGGTCCGGCGCGTCGTCGAGGCCTCGGACCGGCGGGCCCACGCCGCCCGGTACACGTCCCTGCCGGACACGCTGCCCACCAACGTGCGCGCGGTGGTCCGCCGGGCCCAGGCGGACGGCGTGCCGGTCACCGGGAAGAGCTACGACGACCAGATGCGCGCCATGCGATGGCTCGTCGACTACTTCACCGCCAAGGACCAGCATTTCACCTATTCGCTGGATGCGCCCGACGGCGACGGCCGCTCCAACCTCGAGGTCATCGACGCATTCCTCGACCCGAAGACCGGGCACGCCGGCTACTGCCAGCACTACGCGTCCGCGCTCGCCGTGCTCGGCCGCGCCATGGGCGTGCCCACGCGCGTCGTGCTCGGCTACAACGCCGGCACCGAGGAGGGGAACGCGAAGGACGCCGCCGGCTACACGCCGGTGAGGTCCCGCCAGCTCCATGCGTGGGTGGAGGCGTACCTCGACGGCGTGGGCTGGGTGCCGTTCGACGTGACGCCCGCCAGCGACCAGAACGGCATGCTGGATTCCGCGTCCGCCTCGGCCACGACCTCCCGGACCTCCGGGACCGACGCCTCGGGGACGCAGACGATGAACGCCGACGACGGCACGACGATTGGCGAGTTCGACCAGCAGGGGGACGCCGCGTCCGCCGACGGCGGCGCGAAGACGGACGGGAAGGCCGCCGCGGACGCGAAGACGGCCGGCGGTGCGGCCGGTGCTGCCGGTGCCGGCGGTACCGCCGTCTGGTCCCGCGTCGCAGTGTGGTTCGCCGCGCTGCCGACGTGGGCGCAGGTCGTCCTGCCCATATGCGCCGTCGCCGCGCTGTTGGCGCTGCTCGTGTTCGCGCCGCGCGGCGTGCGATGGTGGCGTCGTCGCCGCGGCCTGCTCGCGATCCGCCGTGCCGCGGCCGCGCCGCCCGACGACATGGACGCCCGTGCGCGCGCGTGGCGCGCCGCCTGGATCCTGCTGCGCCGCGAGGGACGCCGGTCCGGCGTGCGATGGCGCGCCGCCGACACCGACCTGGCAATCGGTGAGGCGATCGCCCGTGCGTGGGAACGCGCCGGGGAGTCCGGAGGCGTCGGCGCGTCCGACGCATCCGACGGGGCTGGCTCCGGCCCGGCGGCCGACGCCGCGGCCACCGTGCGCATGGTGGCGCGCAACATCGCGGCCGCCGCGTTCGGCGGGACGCCGGACCCGCCGGAGGCTCTGGAGGAGCGGGTTCGGCGGACGCTCGACGCGGTCCCGCGGCCTGCGGAGGCGCCGTCACGGTGGCTGCGGCCGCTGCGACACGCCGATGCGGGGAAAAGTTCGGATTTCTGAAAACGTTGGAATTCCAACCTTTTCAAGGTGTCGTGCGGCCGTTTCGCCACGCCGTGGCGCCGTGCCGGGTTGCGCGCGGGAAAATCCCGTGGCATGATATCCGAGTTGCCTGACGAGGTCACCTCCTCGGCAGGGGACAGAGACTGGCGGATTTCCCAAGCGGTCAAAGGGAGCTGACTGTAAATCAGCCGCTTCGTGCTTCAGTGGTTCGAATCCACTATCCGCCACGCCCCGATAGCTCAGTGGTAGAGCACTTCCTTGGTAAGGAAGAGGTCGTGAGTCCAATTCTCACTCGGGGCTCTCTGGCGGGGTAGCTCAGCTGGCTAGAGCGTACGACTCATAATCGTAAGGTCAAGAGTTCGAGCCTCTTCCTCGCTACAAATCACGCCCGTCATCCGACGGGCGTACGTTTAGACTACAGAGGTGAATGAACCATGGCTAAGTCCGCCGACATCCGTCCCGGCATCACGCTGGCATGCACCGAGTGCAAGGAGCGTAACTACATCACGACGAAGAACCGTCGCAACACGCCCGATCGCCTCGAGCTCAAGAAGTTCTGCCCGCGCTGCGGCAAGCAGACCGTGCACCGCGAGACCCGTTGATTTCGCGTTTCAAACTTCGAACCCGGCCCATTCGGCCGGGTTTTTGCGTTCTACGGGCTCCGTGTCCCGCATGAGGGCGGTTTGCGGATAGGATAGGCGGTTATGACCAGCTTTGCGGATATCACCACCATCGGCGTGGGCGGCGAAATCGCCCGCTTCATCGAACCGACCACGCGCGTCGGCGTCATCGAGGCCGTCGAGGAGGCGGACTCCCGCGGCGTGCCCCTGTGCGTGATCGGCGGCGGATCCAACATGCTCGTCGCCGACGCGCCCTTCGAAGGCGTCGTCGTGCGCGACGCGCGCCGACGCATCACCGTGCCCGACGAGTCCGCGCCCGTCGAAGGCGACGACCGCACCGTCCACGTCAACGCCGAGGCCGGCGCCAACTGGGACGACTTCGTCGCGTTCACCGTGGAGCTCGGGCTCGAAGGCGTCGAGGGGCTCTCCGGCATCCCCGGCACGGTGGGCGCCTCCGTCGTGCAGAACATCGGCGCCTACGGGCAGGAGGTCGCCACCTCCGTCGAATCCGTGGAGGTATGGGACCGCGAATCCAAGACCACGCGCGACCTCACGCCCGCCGACCTCAGGTTCGGCTACCGCTTCTCCGCGCTCAAGGCCAGCATGTACCAGGCGCCCGCCACGCCGGCGGACCGGTTCTTCCCCACGCCCCGGTACGTGGTCCTGTCGGTCACGTTCGCGTTGCGCCACTCCGCCGAAGGCACCGTCGGCATCGGACAGCTCGCCAGGGCCCTGGGCGTCGAGGTGGGCAGCCGCATGGCCACCACGGCCATCCGTGACGCCGTGCTCCGCGTGCGCGCCGCCAAAGGCATGCTCGAGGACCCCGCCCGCTACGCGCTGGAGGACATGGAGGGCACCAAGCGCGAGGCCAACATCCACGCCGACATCGCCCGCCTTGCCGAGATGGAGACCGCTGAAGGCGCGTCGTCCGCGATCGTCCGCGACCGCCACAGCTGCGGCTCCTTCTTCATGAACCCCGTCCTCACCGCAGAACAGGCCGCCACGCTCCCCGAGGACGCGCCGCGCTTCCCCGCCCCCGCCGGACTGCCGGACGGGACCGACGGCGTGAAGACCTCCGCCGCATGGCTCATCGACCACGCCGGATTCCACAAGGGCTTCGCCACCGGCGGACGCGACGCGTCCACCGCGCCGGCCAGCCTGTCCACGCTGCACACGCTGGCCCTCACCAACCGGGGGACCGCCACGGCCGCCGACCTCGCCGACCTCGCCCGCACCATCCAGCGGGGCGTGCGGGAACGGTTCGGCGTGTCGCTCGTGCCGGAACCCGTCTGCATCGGCGTCGACCTGCGCCCCTGACCCCGCGCGACGGCCGCGCCCGTCCCACATTTCGGGAAAACGGGCGGCATTTCGCCCATATCGTCGTCAAAGGGTTACATGGACGTACGTTCGGCGCATATACTGACCCGTTGAACTTATCGGAAGAACAAAGGGTCATACCATGCAACTGTTCCGAACGAAATCGGTTGAGCAGACCATCGCCGAGACCGGCGAGGAAGGCCGTACGCTCAAGCGCAACCTCACATGGTGGGATCTGTCCATCATGGGCGTCGCCGTCGCCGTCGGCGCCGGAATCTTCTCGGTGGGCGCCCAGGCCGCCGCGTTCCACGCCGGCCCCGCCGTCATCATCAGCTTCCTCATCGCCGGCATCGTGTGCGGCGCGGCCGTCATGTGCTACGCCGAATTCGCCTCGATGATCCCCGTGGCGGGTTCCGCGTACACGTTCACCTACACCACGGTGGGCGAGATCATGGCGTGGATCATCGGCTGGGACCTCATCCTGGAGATGCTCATGGCCGGTTCCGTCATCTCCAAATACTGGGGCGTCTACCTCAACGACTTCATGCGGCTGATGGGATGGGGCTTCGACACGAACATCGCCATCGGCTCGTTCAACCTCGACATCGCGCCGATCATCATCGTCGCGTTCTTCACCACGCTGCTCGTGTTCGGCACGAAGATCGGCGCCCGCGTGGACGGCGCGATGACCGTGCTCAAGATCGCCATCGTGTTCTTCGTGGTGATCGTCGGCTTCTTCTACGTGAAGGCCTCCAACTTCACGCCGTTCATCCCGCCGGCCGAGCCGGCCTCCTCCGTGCAGAGCTCCGCCGCCGTCTCCGGTGTGATGGGCCAGCCGCTGTGGCAGTGGGCCACCGGCATGGTCCCGTCCATCTACGGCGTGCCCGGCATCCTCTCCGGCGCCGCGCTCGTGTTCTTCGCGTTCATCGGCTTCGACGTCGTCGCCACCGCTTCCGAGGAGACCAAGAACCCGCACCGCAACGTGCCGCTCGGCATCGGCGTGGGCATGGCGCTCATCATCGTCATGTACATGCTCGTCGCCATCGTCACCACCGGCATGGTCTCCTACAAGGACCTCGCCAAGCAGGACAGCCCGTCCCTGGCCACCGCGTTCGAGCTGGTCGGCGCCAACTGGGCCGCCAAGATCATCAGTTTCGGCATCGTGCTGGGCCTGGCCACCGTGGTCATGGTGCTGCTGCTGGGCCTGACCCGCATCGTCTTCGCGATGAGCCGCGACGGCCTGCTGCCGCGCGGCCTGTCCAAGACCGGCAAGCACGGCACCCCGGCGCTCCTGCAGATCGCCGTCGGCGTGGTCGTCGCGCTCGTCGCCGCCTGCTTCGACATCGGCGTCCTGTCCGACATGGTGAACATCGGCACCCTGTCCGCGTTCACGCTCGTCGCGATCTCCATCCCGATCATGCGCGCCAAGCGCCCCGACCTGCCGCGCGCCTTCAAGATGCCCGGCAACCCGTGGATTCCGATCCTCATCGGCCTGGCGAACCTGTGGCTCATGCTCAACCTCACGGTCCTCACCTGGATCCGTTTCGTGGTGTGGCTGGTCGTCGGCTTCGCCATCTACTTCGGCTACGGCTACTGGCACGCCCGCCTCGGCACCGGCGACCTGACGGAGACGCTCTCCGAGGAGACCGACAAGGCGGTCAACGGCTGACGGGTGTGTCCTGCCGGGTGTGTCCTGCCGGGTGCGTTCGTCCGGCGGGTGCGTTCGTCCGGCGGGTGCGTTCGTCCGGCGGGTGCACCTCTTCTCTACGGTCCCTGCACCTTCCCATGCCCGTCCGATTCTTCAGGAACGGACGGAACGGGAGGTTGCGGGGGCCGTTTTGCGTCCGTTCCTATAGGAACGGATGGAATCGGGGTGTCCGAGTGGGTGGTTTGCGTCCGATTCTTCAGAATCGGATGTTCCAGCCGCGTTCGAGTGTCCGGTTCCGTCCGATTCTTCAGGAACGGACGTTTCGGGTGTTGTGTGGAGGTGCTATCCGTCCGATTCTGTAGGAACGGACGCGCCGGGCCCGTCCTGACACGACGTCAACTGCGTCCGGACGCGAGCCTAGACTGGGATGTCAGTGATTCAAGGAGGTTCCCATGCCATACGTTGTCGCCCAGCCTTGCGTTGACGTCAAGGACAAGGCCTGCGTGGACGAGTGCCCGGTCGACTGCATCTACGAGGGCTCCCGTTCGCTGTACATCAACCCGAACGAATGCGTCGACTGCGGCGCGTGCGAGCCGGTCTGCCCCACCGAGGCCATCTTCTACGAGGATGACCTGCCGGAGGAGTGGGCTTGGTACAAGGACGCGGCCGCCAACTTCTTCGCCGAGGTCGGCGATTTCGGCGGCGCATCCGCGCACGGCCCCATCGGCAAGGACCCCGAGCAGGTCGCGGCCCTGCCCCCGCAGAACCAGGACTGACCTCCCGGTCCCGCGGACCGCATCGCAATCCTCCCCGGAACGCACGGGGAGGATTTTTCATATCCGGTCTATCCTGTTCACAGACGCATCCGATTCCCGCGGCTCCCGTCGCCCCGTCCGGGGC
Organism: Bifidobacterium sp. CP2; assembly: GCF_018555635.1. Taxonomy (NCBI): domain Bacteria; kingdom Bacillati; phylum Actinomycetota; class Actinomycetes; order Bifidobacteriales; family Bifidobacteriaceae; genus Bifidobacterium; species Bifidobacterium sp. CP2. Next base: position 22,319 of record NZ_JAFEJX010000006.1, read on the forward strand.
GTCGCGGCGGACGGGAACCAACGAACGACAAGAAAGGCGCGCCGCCATGGGTTTCCACGCGTACTCCTCACCGTATGACTGGTCCCGCATCGCCGGGTACAAGCAGACCGCCGGAACCGTCGAGGGCGGCATGGTCGACCTGTCCGTCGGATCCCCCGTGGACCCGGTGCCGGACGCCGTACGGCAGGCGCTGTCCGCCGGCGCCGACGCGCCGAACGCGCACGGCTATCCCGTCACCGCCGGCACCGCCGACCTGAAGGACGCGATCGGATGGTGGTTCCGCCACCTGCGCGGCGTCGACCTCAAGGCCGTCAACGCCGCCGCCGTGCCGACGGTCGGCTCCAAGGAGGCCGTCGCGCTGATGGCGTCCCTCCTGCACCTGGGCCCGGGCGACGTGGTCGTCCAGCCGAAGGTCTCCTACCCGACGTACGAGATCGGCACGCAGCTGGCCGGCGCGACCGTTCTCAAGGTCGATGACGTCGCCGACGTGGACTCCTGGCGCGACGTGCCCGGCGTGAAGGCCGTGTGGGTCAACTCGCCGTGCAACCCCACCGGCGACGTGCTCGGCGCCGACTGGCTCGCCGGCATCGTCGCGGCCGCCCGCGCGATTGGCGCCGTCGTGCTGTCCGACGAATGCTACGCGCTGATGGACTGGCGTTCGGCCAACACGTCCGCCGCGCCCGCGGCCGAATCGAACGAGACGCCCGCGGCCGACGCGTTCAGCCTGTCCGCCACCCCCTGCGCGCTGAACCCGCAGGTATGCGAGGGCACCGCCGACGGCGTCCTCGTCCTCTACTCGCTCTCCAAGCAGAGCAACATGGCCGGCTACCGCACCGCGCTCATCGCCGGCGACTATCGTCTCGTCACCGCAATGGCCGAATACCGCAAGCAGATCGGCCAGATCATCCCCGGTCCGGTCCAGGCCGCGATGGCCGCGGGCTTGCGCGACGTGGAGTCGGTGCGTGCGCAATGGCGTCGTTACCACGCGCGTCTGGTCCGTCTCGTCGCCGCGCTGCGCGCGTACGGCTACGACGCCGCGATGCCGTCCGGCGCGCTCTACGTGTGGGTGAAGGCCAAGTCCGGCGACTGCTGGACCGACATGGCGGACCTCGCCCGGATCGGCGTCATCCCCAGCCCCGGCGAATTCTACGGCGCGCCCGCCTACCTGCGGTTCTCCGCCACCGCCACCGACGAGGCCGTCGACGCCGCGTGTGCGCGTCTGACGGCCGCCGACTGACGGAAAGGCCATCGCCCGGTCCGGTCGTATGGTGCGATCGCGGTCCGACGTGCGCGTCGTACGACGCGCACGGCTACGCGCCGAACCGCACGGCCTTGCCGCCGAAACGGTCGCGTACCGCGTCGAGCGCCGCCTCCGCCCGACGTCGGCGGTCGTCCGCCGTACGCGCATCGGCGGCGTCCGACTCCTCCAACAGGTCGTCCAACGACGGCTGCACCGCCGTCGCCTCCGCATGGCTCAACGAACTCGCGCTCATACCGGCCAGACGGACCAGCTTCGGCAGGGGAGCGTCGGGGGAGACGCCGTCGCCGAAACCTGCCGCGGCCGGGAAGGCGGCGGAACCGGCGGGCGCGGCGGTCGACGCGCCCGCGTCGGACGCCGACATCCCCAACATCGCATGCAGCAGCCGGACGCACTCCGGATACAACGCGGCCGCCGAATCAACCGGACGCTCCAACGTACGCGACCGCGTCCGATAGCTCAGATCCGCGAACCGCAGCTTCACCGTCACTGTACGCGCCACGAACCCGCGGTGCCGCAGCGACGACGCCACCTCGTCGCACGCCTCACGCAGCAGACGACACACCACCCGCTGGTCGGTCGTATCCTTCAGCAGCGTCTCCTCGGAGCCGACGGACTTCTCCACGCGCACCGGCGTCACCGCACGGTCGTCCAGACCATGCGAGGCCATCCACAAGCCGCGGGCCGCCGCACGCGAACCCGTCGCACGCTCCAACGCGTCCGGGCTCATCGCGGCAAGATCGGCCACCGAATCCACGCCCCACGCGTTGAGCCGCTTCTCCAACGAGGGGCCGATGCCCGGAATGCCGCGCAACGGCATCATCTGCACGAACTCGGCCGAACGCGCCCGCGGAATGAGCAGCATGCCGTTCGGCTTCGCGTTCGTCGACGCCATCTTCGCGACGAGCTTGTTCGCCGCGACCCCCACCGAACAAGTCACATGGAAACGGCGCTCCACCTGCTCGCGGATCCACGCGCCGATGGCCGTCGGGCGCTTCCACGCGAGCAGCGCCCCCGAGACGTCCATGTAGCCCTCGTCCACCGAAACCTGCTCCACCCGATCCGTCACGGCATGGAAGACGTCGGTCATGATCGCGCGAGAGACCGAACGGTAGTAGCGCATATCCACCGGCAGGAACACGCCGTCCGGGCACAGTTGGCGGGCGCGGGCCGAAGGCATCGCCGAATTGATGCCGTAGCGGCGCGCCTCATAGCTCGCGGCGGACACCACCGAACGCGGGCCGGTGCCGATGATCACCGGACGGCCCCTCAGCTCGGGATGCCGCGCCACCTCGAGTGAGGCGTAGAACGCGTCCATGTCGATGTGCAGCACCGTGCATCCGGTCTCGTCATGCCCCCAATCGCGTTTGGCGGCGGCCAGTCTCGGTGCGGTGCTCATGGTTCAGATTGTAGTGGGGTGGGTGGTTGGCGTGGCTGTGTGGGGCTGTCCGCGGATTGTCCGCGGCCTGTCCAAAGACCGACGATGTCCACCGGACGTGACCGCATGGTGGGCACGGTCACGCCGTTCCGTGCCGATTAGGCGGGCCCGGATGCGTCGGCTACCGTGAAAGGCATGAAGAGAGCAGTGATCAGGGTGCTGAACCATGTGCCGGTCGTCGTCATCGTCGTCTGCGAGGCGATCGTCATCTACTCGGCGACGGGCGTCGCCAAACTCGCGTTCACGCAGCTCGATCCGCTGTACGCCGTCTGGTATCGCGTCGGGTTCATGGCGGTGCTCATGCTGCTGTGGCGGCGGCCGTGGTCGGCGGCCAAGCGTGGGCGGCTGTTCCACCGCGACGCGCGCAGCTGGGGATGGGTGGTGCTGCTCGGCGTTTCGCTGGCGCTCATGAACACGATGTTCTACGTGGCCATCGGCAACATGGACATGGGCATCGCCGTCGCCATCGAATTCATCGGGCCGCTGTCCGTCGCCGTGATCACCGGGCACAGCTGGCGCGAACGGCTGGGCATCGGCATCGCGGCCGTCGGCGTGGTGCTGCTCGCCGGCATCTCGCTCGCGAACCCGGATGGCGACGGGAACTTCCTCGTCGGCCTCGCCGCCATCCTCGTGGGCGGGTCCATGTGGGGCGTGTACATCGTCACCGGACGGCACATCGCCGCCGCAGGCAACTCGCTCGACAACCTGTGCATAGCCGTGACCATCGGATGGGCCGTGCAGTCCCTGTTCCTCGGCGCGCCGGCAATCACGCACCTGGTGCATCCCAAGGCGTCCGCCACATGGGCGCTCGCCGCCGGCGGCCCATTGAAGCTGCTCGCGCTGATGTTCGCGGTGTCGCTGCTCGCCTCGTTCTTCCCGTACGTCATCGAACAGGTGACGCTGCGACGTGTCACTCCGGCCGCGTTCTCCGTCATGCAGTCCATCAACCCGGCCGTCGCCATCGCCGTGGGACTGGCGTTGGGCGAGATTCCGGGCGTGGGGGAGATGATCGGCGTGGCGCTGGTCATCCTCGCCGTGGTCGTCACGTTCTCCGGAGACCAGGCCCCCGCGCCCGGGCGGTGAGATGGGGCGGTTCGCGAAACGGTTGGTACTTCCTCTGCCGTGTTGCTTCGCTGAGCTGATGATGCGTGGCACCGGAACGTAGAAATGGGCTGTCTGCGTGTTCCGGCCCACAGTGCTGTGGTCCGGAGTGCGTGTGTGCCCTGGATTTCCGTTCCGGGGTCAGGTTTTGTGGCCCCGGAGTGCGGAAACGGGCCGTTTGTGCGTTCCGTCCCACTGCGCCTTGGCCCGGAGCGAGATTTCAATGTCCGATTTCGTTCCGGTGTCATGGTGCCGACCTGGAAGGCCCGCAACGATGCATGGCCTTCGGCTCGCTGTCCCCGAGGCGCGCATCTTGCCTTCATGGATGTCCGTGCAGGTTCCGCTGCCAAGACTCACTCAGTGGCACGAAAAAGGGTTTCCGGAACGCATCCGGAAACCCTGATCGCGGAGTGAGGGGGATTCGAACCCCCGAGCCGCTCAAAGCAGCTAACACCTTAGCAGGGTGCCCCTTTCGGCCACTCAGGCATCACTCCATGCTGTACCTCATCGGCATCCGAAGATGCGTACAAAAGCACAACAGCATGACACTATACACCATGATGTGGATGTGACCCGCCGTGGCGGCGAAAGACCTTGCTCATGGGACAGGGAAGGCGCGGGAAGGCGCAGGGAGGAGCGGAAGGCGCAGGGAAAACCGCTGGAGAAACCCGGTTCTGCCGGAATCGGAACGGACATCGCGGATGACAGAGGATGACAGAGGATGACAGCGGATGACAGCGGATAGCAGCGGATAGCAGGGAATGACACGGGATGACAGGAGAATAGCAGGAATGACATGGATGACTGTTCCGGCATGCTTACGGGGAAATGAACAACCATTTCAGGCGGGCCGGCGGATATCCCTCCGGCCCGCCTTTGCCTGTGCGTAGGCGGAGCCGGAGGTACGCCATTGTCCGTCCGTCTCCTGCCGGCAATTGTAGTCCGGTTCATGTGACGACACCCTCGTATTCGCATGGCGTAATGGTTTTGGCGTCTCCCGAGGATAGTCTGGACGAATCACGAGAGAGCACAGAAAGTGGGAATCCGATGCATCACATCAACGGATTCGGCCGCCACGTCGAGGTCGACGAGCGTCAGGGGCGGTCGGCGGTGGCCGTTGCGGTCGGGGCGGCGATCGTCACCGTATTGGCCGTGGCGTTGGGAATCGGCGTGTGGCTCCATGCCACGGGGCGTCTGGATGACCTCCGGTTCGGAGCCGGAATAGGGCAATCCCAGTCGCAGACGGGCGCCGCAACCGCCAACGGCGGCGCGGGCGTCTCCGCCGGCACCGACCTGTCGAAGGAGAACGCCGCTCCCAAGCCGGCCGCCGAGCACCACGGCAATTCGCCGGACTGTCCGGACCGTGATTGCATCGCAATGCTCGTCAACGGCGATCTGCTGTTCCACCCGAACCTGTGGAAGCATTTCGCCTCCGCGAACACGTCCGCCACGGACGGCACCGCCTTCGATTTCACTCCGCTGTTCGAGCCGATGAGGAAGTACATCCAGGCGTCCGACATCTCCGTGTGCGAGTTCGAGACGCCGATCGCCCAGCGTGGCGGCCCGTACGCGGGTTGGCCGGTGTTCAACATCCCGCCCGAGGTGGCGGACGCCGCGAAGAACGTCGGCTACAACGCGTGCACGCACGCCACGAACCATTCCTGGGATCAGGGCGCCGCCGGCATCGACCGCCTGTGGGACACGCTGGACGGTCTCGGCATCGCGCAGACCGGCTCGTACAAGACCGAGGAGGACTCGCTCAAACCGCTCGTCATCGATTCCCCCACGGGCGGCGGCAAGCTGGGCCTCGTCACCGGAACCGTCTCCCTCAACGGCATGACCGCGGACGCCGACTGGCGTGTGGACCGTCTGCGCGAGGGCAGCGACCCGAACCATGCGAGCGATATCCAGAAGCTCGTCGACAAGGCGAACAAGGCGCGCGAGCAGGGCGCCGACGTGGTGGCCGTGGCCATGCACTCGCTGCAGGAGTACATCGACTACGCGGACTCCTATCAGGTGGCGGAGGCGCATGAGCTGGCCGACACGGGCGCGTTCGACGTGATCTACGGCGCCGGATGCCATTGCGCGCAGCCCATCGAGAATTACAACGGCACGTGGATCATCTACGGTCTCGGCAATGCGGTGAGCGTCTACACCACCATCCCCGGCCATGACGTGAACAATCAGGGCGTGACCGCACGCATCCAGTTCGCCGGCAAGAAGGGCGTGAAGGGGTCGTGGCGCGTCAACCGCATCGACTGGGTGCCGAACGTGAGCCGCCATCAGGGTTCGTACGCGTGGTGCCCGATCTCCTCGGACAAGCCGGACGGCACGTGCGAGAGCGACGCTTCGGACACGGCGCAGCGCGAGCGCATCTCGAAGGTGATTTATTCGATGGGCGCCGACCCGAGCGTGGTGCGCGAGTGGAACATCACCGCCGAACGGCAGGCGGCGGACGCGCAGTAGAGTGCGGCAGTCCGATAGAGTGCGGCAGTCCGGTTGCGTGCGGCAGGCGGCGGACGCGCAGTGGAGTTCGGCAGTCCGGCGGACGGTCGGTGGCAGCGCGGCAGCCCGATAGAGCGCGGCAGTCCGGTTGCGTTCGCCGGTCTTTCGCCCGGTGACGTCGGCGTTCTCCCGATGCCTTTCGTCCTGCGACGTCGTGCCTTTCGCCCGGTGACGTCGGCACCCTCCGGAACCGTCGGTCCGTCGGGCGTCCATTTCGCTCGTCGGACGGTGGAACGTCGGCGTGGGCCGATGCGTCGGCGCGTTAAGGTGGTGCGCATGACCGACGACACGCCCAAGACCGCGGCAGAGACCGATACGTGGACCGCGCACGCAACCGTGACGACGACCGTCACTTCGACGGCGACCGTGGAGACCGCGGACGGTCCGGCGGGAGGCGTCGCGTCCGCGTCCGACGGTTCGTCCGCCGACGACGTGCCCGCATCCTCCGGTTCCGTCGACGCCCTTGCCCGCGACGACGCCCTTGCCCGCGACGACGCCCTTGCCCGCGACGACGCCCACGACCCCTCTCAGGACGACGCCCGTACGTCCGCCGTGTTCGAGACGCAGCCGGAGCGCACCGACCTGCCGCTCGTGGTCATGCCGGCGGTGCTCGATTCGATGGTCGCCCCGCTCGAGGCGCAGTTCCCGAAGCTGCATGACGTGGCGCGCGTGCGCATGCATCTGGACTTCACCGAGGACGAGGACGTCCTCGCGGCCAGGGCCTCGCAGGCGGACGTCATGTTCAACGGCGGCCCGCACATCTCGAACGCGCTGCTGCACCGCCTGTGCGATCCGGCCGAGGGCGGCCGCGTGCGCTGCATCGTGTTCTCCGGCACCGGCGTGGCCAGCTACATCAATCTCGAGGAGGCGCGTCGCCTCGGCGTGCGCGTGTGCAACGCGGAGCATTACGGCGACAACGCGGTGGCCGAGCATACGTTCGCGCTCCTCTTCGAACTGCTGCGGCATGTGGGCGCCTTGGACGAGTCGATGAAGGCCGGCCGTTGGGGCGGTCCGTTGGCGGACGGGCAGCAGCTCGCCGGACGTCGCCTCGCCATCATCGGCCTCGGCGGCATCGGCTCGACGGTGGCGCGCGTCGCCCGGGCGTTCGGCATGCAGGTGAGCGCCTGGTGGACCGGACACACGCCCGTCGAACGCTTCACGCAGGACGGTGTCACGCCGGTGGCGGACCTCGGCGACCTCATCGGCGGCGCCGACGTCGTCTCCATCCACCTGCCGCTCATCGACGGCGCGACGCGCGGCGTCATCACCGCCGAACATCTGGACCATCTGAAGTCGGGCGCCATCGTGGTGAATACGGCGCGCGCCGAGGTGGTCGAACCCGGCGCGATGACGGCGCGACTCATGCGCGGCGACGTGTACGCCGCGCTCGACGTGTTCGAGAAGGAGCCGCTTCCGGCGGACGATCCGCTGCGTTCGCTGCCCGGCGTGGTGCTCACCCCGCATGTGGCGTGGCGCACCGACGGCGCGTTCGCCGACCTGACGCGCCAGATGGTGGAGGCGACCGTCGCGTTCCTGTCCGGCGGTGCGATGAACGTCGTCGTCTCCGAACATGACGCCAGGCCCGCGTCCGATCCTTCTGATCCGTCCGCCGTCGCCGGCCCGTCCGCCGCGCCTCGCGCGTGATGCCCATGCGCACGATTCTCGATGCCGTCGACGCGCCGGCGCATGACGCGTTCGTGGAGAAGAAGTCGGAGTTCATCGGTGACGCCGCGCACGTCGGCTCGCTCGACGAGGCGCTCGCGTTCGTCGAGACGATCCGCGAGCGGCACCCGAAATCCCGCCACGTCGCCTATGCGGCGGTGTGCGGCGGCGCGGACGGCCGCGTGGCCGAACGCATGAGCGACGACGGCGAGCCGTCCGGCACGGCCGGCAAGCCGATCCTCGACGTGCTGCGCGCCAACGACCTCACCGACTGCGTGGTGGCGGTGACACGCTACTTCGGCGGCATCCTGCTCGGATCCGGCGGCCTGATCCGCGCGTACTCGACGGGCGCCTCGATCGCGGTGAAGGCGGCGCGCATGGCGGCGATCGTGCCGTGCCGTCGGTATCTGGTGTCGCTGCAGTATCCGCAACTGTCCCGCTTCCAGCAGATGCTCGCCGCCGTCGACGGCGTCCAGTCCGACGAGACGTACGCGGCCGACGTCACGCTCGTCGCATCGCTGCCGGTCGGAAACGCCGAACGGTTCGAGGCGATGGTGCGTGAGGGGTTCAACGCGTCCGTCACGCCGGAACCGTTGGACGTGGTGAACCGGGCGATTCCGGTCGGGTGACGTCGGCGCCATACGTTGTCGCCGTCGCGTCGCGACGCGTCGACTATGCTTGGGGCGCATGAGCGACTTCGAACCGTTGACCGTGACCTATGAGCATCTGCGGCACTCCACCGACTCGGCGGAACTGTCCGAGTTCGCGCGACGCGACCTGCCGGACCGCGCCGACCAGGCGGCGTTCTCCCGTGCCACCGCACTGCTCGAGGCGGTGGGCGGCAACCCGAACACGCCGGTCGAGGACCGCGTGTTCCTGGCGAAGACCATGCCGTTCCCGAACGTGCTGGTCAAGCTCGCCGCCGATCCGGACCCGGCCGTACGGCAGGCGGTGGCCGCCAACACCGACGATAAGAACTGGCTGGTGGGCCGCCTCACCAAGGATCCGGTGCCGGAGGTGCGCGACACCGCGTTGAGGAACCCGAAGACCTCGTGGAAGATGCGTCTCGAGGGTGCGCAGAACCCTGAAGTGGACGCGCAGACGCTCGCGTTCCTCGCCACATTGGGCGTGGAGGTGGAGGAGAAGGCCCCCGCCGTGCTGTCGTCGATGGTGCGGCGTGCGGTGGCGCTCAACCCGAACACGACCCCGGAGACGCTCAATCGGCTTGCAGACGATTCCTCCGAGGAAGTCCGCAATGCGGTACGCAAGAGGCGTGCGTAACGGCGTGTTCTCCACATGGGCGTTACACTTGGGGGTATGACTGAGAGAACGGAAAGTGAAGAGCGTCTCGCACGTCCGCTGATACGATTGGCGAGGCTGGTTGGGGTCGCCACCAGTTATGTCGGCATGAGCAACGACTATCACGAGATCGACGACGATGTCCTGGTGGCCGTGTTGAAGGCGTTGGGCGTGGACGCTTCGAACGACGAGGCCATCGCGCAGTCGAGCAAGCGCATCCGCGACGAGCGCCGCTCCCGTCTGGTGCCTCCCACCGTCCTGCACACTGTGGGCGAGGATTCGAAGGTCCTGGTCAACGGCGGCGTGTTCGACATCCCGTCCGCCACCATCACGCTGGAGAACGGCGAGGAGTACGGCAAGCCGCTGGCGTACGGCCCCGGCGACGGCTCCAAGGCGTATGTGCTCGACGACAAGTTCATCACCACGTCGTCGATCGTCATCCCCGCCGACCTGCCCGCCGGCTACCACACGCTGCATGTCACCGTGGCCGGACGCACGCAGGACGCCACGTTGATCAGCGCGCCCGCCAAGGTCAAGCTCCTGGACGAGATGGAGCACGGACATTTGTGGGGTTGGATGGCGCAGCTGTACTCCATCCGTTCCGCCGACTCCTGGGGCGTCGGCGACTTCAAGGACCTCGGCGATCTGCTCTCCGAGGCCAAGCGGCGCACGGGAGCCGATTTCGTGCTCATCAACCCGGTGCACGCCTCCGAACCGGTCTCCCCGCTGACTCCGTCCCCGTACCTGCCGATCTCCCGCGGCCTGGTGAACTTCACGTACATCCGCCCCGAGGCCATCGAGGAGTATGCGCTGCTCGGCGCGGAGAGCCTCGAGCAGGTCAAGCAGCTGCATGGCTCCGTGGAGCCGCTCAATGGCGACTCCCAGCTCATCGACCGCGACGCCATGTGGCGCGCCAAGATGCACGCGCTGTGGATCATCTTCAAGCTCGGCCGCACCCCCGAGCGCCAGCAGCAGTTCGACGACTACGTGCATCAGGCCGGCGACGACCTCGAAGGCTACGCCACCTGGTGCCTGTGCTACGACAAGTGGGGCGCCCCGAACGGCGCCGCCGACAACTGGGAGCAGCGCTTCGACAGGAACTCGCCCGAGGTGCAGGCGCTCAAGCAGCAGTTCCCGGACACGTTGAACTTCTACCGCTGGCTGGAGTGGATCGCCGTCGAACAGCTCGACAAGGCGCAGCGCAAGGCCCGCGAGACCGGCATGCGCATCGGCGTGATGGCCGACATGGCCGTGGGTGTGCACCCGCTCGGCTCCGAGGTGTGGTGGAACCCGCAGAACTTCGCGCAGGGGGCCACTGTGGGCGCCCCGCCGGACATGTTCAACCAGCAGGGTCAGGACTGGAGCCAGCCGCCGCTGAGCCCGCTCGCCCTGGAGGACACCGGCTACGCGCCGTACCGCAACCTAGTGCACAACATGTTCGCGCACGCGGGCGCGGTCCGCATCGACCACATCCTGGGCCTGTTCCGCCTGTGGTGGGTGCCGTCCGGCAAGAAGCCGGTGGACGGCACGTACGTGTACTACGATTCCGACGTCATGCTCGGCATCCTGGCGCTCGAGGCGTCCCGCGCCGACGGCGTGGTGGTCGGCGAGGATCTGGGCGTCGTGCCGGATTACGTTGCCGATTCGCTGTCCAAGCACGGACTGCTCGGCTGCGCCGTGGAATGGTTCGAGCAGTTCGACGGCACGTTCCGTGCGCCGAAGGACTGGCGCCCGTACGCGCTCGCCTCGGTCAACACGCACGATCTGCCGCCGGCCGCCGGCTATCTCGAGCTCGAGCATGTGGAGCTGCGCGAGCGTCTCGGCCTGCTCGCCGGCCCGAAGGAGGACTTCGAGCGTTCCGCCCGCGCCGAGCAGGACGCCATGCTGCGCATGCTCATCGAGCAGGGATATCTCGAGGACGCCCTCGCCGAGGACGTGCCGGCCAACGAGCAGGCGATCATCGAGGCCCAGTACCGTGCGCTCAAGGGATCCCCGTGCAAGCTGCTCGCCGCCTCGATCACCGATGCGGTGGGGGAGCGTCGCGCGCAGAACCAGCCGGGCACGAACAACGAGTATCCGAATTGGCGCATCCCGCTGGCCGACGGCAACGGCGACGTGGTGACGCTCGACGGTCTGTTCCGGCGTGAGTCCGTGCAGCGTATCGCCGCCATCATGAACGACTGAGCCGTTTGGTTTGTGGCGGGTCCGGTCGGGCCTGGTCTGACTAGTCCGGTCGGGCTGGTTGGGCTGGTCCGGTTCCGGTTGGGCCGGTTGGCTGATTGGGCTGGTTGGGGCTGGTTGGGCTGGTCAGGCACGGCTTCGTGAAAACGTCCGATTCTTCGGAATCGGACGTTTTTCGTATGCGCGGGGACCTCTTCACGTCCGTTTCTATAGGTTCGGATGGTTCGTGGGGATGTGGGTATGCGGTTGCGCTCGATTCTATAGGAACGGCCGGTTCGGTTGTGCTGTGGAGGTGCCTGGACGTCCGTTTCTATAGGAACGGATGGTTCGCGGGGTTCTGGGTATGCGATTGCGTCCGTTTCTATAGGAACGGATGGTTCGCGAGGTTCTGGGTATGCGATTGCGTCCGTTTCTATAGGAACGGATGGTTCGTATGGTCTGGGGTGCTGCTTTGCGCTCGATTCTATAGGAACGGACGGGGGACGGACGGGGAACGGATGGAAAGCGGACGGGCCGACACGCCCGCGGCAATGTCAGGGCCGGCGATATACTAGTGGATTGTTGTGTTTCCCTAAGGGGTCCTTCAAAGCGCTTTCCCACTCGCCATCGAGGACTTTCAGGGAGCCCACGGATAAAGAGGTCTGACGCTACACGGAACAGCACGCCCTAACCAAGCGTACGTCCGGTGGCCGAAGCCCGGAACACAATAGTAAAGGTAGAACCACAGTGAAGACTTTCACTCCGAAGCCAGCTGATCTGACTCATGACTGGTACATCGTCGACGCCACCGACGTGGTGCTCGGCCGTCTTGCCTCCCAGGTGGCCACCGTGCTGCGTGGCAAGAACAAGCCCACCTACGCCCCGCACGCCGATTCCGGCAACCACGTCATCGTGATCAACGCCGACAAGATCGCGCTGACCGGCAACAAGCTGGGCAAGGAACTGTACTCGCACTCCGGTCGTCCCGGCGGTCTGCGTCGTGATTCCTACGCGCACCTGCTCGAGCACAACCCGGAGCGCATCATCACCTCCGCCGTCAAGGGCATGCTGCCGAAGAACCGTCTTGCCAAGGTGCAGCTCGGTCGTCTGCACGTCTTCGTCGGCTCCGAGCACCCGCACACCCCGCAGAAGCCGCAGGTCCTTGAGATCCAGCAGGTTTCTCAGCAGGCCAAGTGAACCGAAGGGAGATAGAGAACATGGCTGAAAACACCAACAACTCCGCGGTTCAGGAAACCGAAGAGGAGCTCACCAGCTACACCACCGAGACCAACGCCGGCGCCGGCACCGGCACCTCCGCGATCGAACCGGGCTACGGCACCGGCCGTCGCAAGGAAGCCGTCGCTCGCGTGCGTCTGATCCCGGGCACCGGCAAGTGGACCATCAACGGCCGCACCCTGGAGGAGTACTTCCCCTCCAAGCTGCAGCAGCGTGAGGTCAACTCCCCGATCGTGCTCCTCAAGCTCGAGGGCAAGTTCGACGTCGTCGTCCTCGTCGACGGTGGCGGCACCACCGGCCAGGCCGGCGCCATCCGCCTCGGCGTGGCCCGCGCGCTGAACGCGATCGACCGCGACGCCAACCGCGCCGCCCTGAAGAAGGCCGGCATGCTGACCCGCGACGCCCGCGTCGTCGAGCGCAAGAAGGCCGGTCTCCACAAGGCCCGTCGCGCCCCGCAGTTCTCCAAGCGTTGATTTTTCGCGCTGGTTCTGCGACCTGCGATACACGGAACCCCGTCACCGTTCGTTCGGTGGCGGGGTTCCGTCGTTTTCGGGATTCCGATTTTCAGCCCAGCTGCTTCATCAGGGTGATGCTCAGCGCCGGGAAGGTCCACACGTTCTCCTCCAACGGGGTCTCCTCGGCCCCGCCGTTGGCCCCGCTGCCGTCGGGTCCGCTGTTGATCTTGCCGTTCCCGTCGGCTGGTGCCGTCGTCGCGGCGTGGTCATCGGAGAGACCAGCGGACGTCGGGGAGACGGAGGTCGGGGAGGCGGAGACCTTCCCCGCGGACGGCGACAGGATGGACCGGTCATGCCGTGTGACCGCCGATCGCGCGGCCTGCGCGGCTTCGGCCGCCTGAGCGGCCTGCGCCTCCGCATGGGCGATCGCCTTGATGTCGGCGTCGAACGCGTCGATGAGCTGGCGTGTGGTGGCGCCGTCGACGCCGCCCTGCATGCGTTCCACCAGATCATGGATCTCGCTGGACTCGGGCACGCTGCGCGTCCACAGGGTCTGCTGCCCGCTGAGCTCCATGTCCACCACCTTCGCCCCGTGCCCGGGCATGTGGCCGGTGCTTTCCGCCGAACACCACGCCGGGGTCCAGTCGTTGTCCGAGGGCAGCCGGAACCGCATGTCCTCGGGCACGCCGTTGATGACGATGAGGATGTCGGTCTCGCTGGCGTCCAGCAGCTGCATGGCGAAGCTGCGCTGTCCCAGGTCGAACCAGTCGCGTTCCATCGGCGTGGTGCCGTTCGGCAGGAACCATTGGATGCGGCTCGAGGGTTTGAGCAGTCCCAGCTGCGTCAGGCGGGTGAAGAAGCCCTCCTGATGGTAGAGGTCCAGGGATTTGCGCAGGGCGATGAGCTTCGACGTCGTCTCCAGACGGTGCATGTGCCAGCTCTTCTCCGGCTGGTACAGCCAATCCCATTTGAGATAGCTGATGGGGCTGTCCTGACAGTACGCGTTGTTGTTGCCGTCCTGCGAGTTGCCGAATTCGTCGCCGGCGAGCATCATCGGCGTGCCGAGGCTGAGCAGCAGCGTGCCGAGCATGTTCATCGCCGCGCGTTCGCGCCGCGCCACGATGGTCACGTCGTCGGTCTCGCCTTCCACACCGAAGTTGGTGGAGTGGTTCACGTTCGAACCGTCGTTGTTGTTCTCCCCGTTCGCCTCGTTGTGCTTGGAGACGTATCGGGTCAGGTCGGTGAGAGTGAAACCGTCGTGGCATGCCACGAAATTGATGGAGGAGGCGGCGCCGCGTCCCGGATCGGTGGCGTACAGGTCGGCGGAGCCGCACAGTCTGGTCGCCATCTCCTGCATGCCGATGCGTCCCACGCGGCCGCCGGCGTCCACGTCGGTCAGCCAGAATTCGCGGACCGTGTCGCGGAAGCGGTCGTTCCATTCGGCGAACGGCACGGAGAACTGGCCGGTGCGCCATCCGAGGTTGCCCAGGTCCCAGGGTTCCATGATGAGTTTGAGGTTGCCGAGCAGCAGGTCGGAGCGCAGGGCGTACAGGAACGGGTGGTGTTGCGTGAACTCGCCGTTGAGGCGTGCGAGCGAGACGCCCAGGTCGAAGCGGAATCCGTCGATGCCGATGCGTTTCGCCCAGTAGCGCAGCGAGTCCACGGCGAACGTGACCACATGCGTGTTGGTGAAGTCGAACGTGTTGCCGCAGCCGGTGGTGTCCTCGAGCCGTCCGATGTTGTTCTTCTGCCGCCGGTAGGTGGCGATGGCGTCGAGGCCGCGCCAGCAGACGGTCGGGCCCTCCACGCCGCCTTCGCACGAATGGTTGTAGACCACGTCCATGATGACTTCGAAGCCCGCCTCGTGCAGGGCGCGCACCATGTCGATGACCTCCTGGCGCACGGCTTCGGCGCCGGCGCGCTGCGCCGCCTCGGTGGCGTATGAGGGTTCGGGCGCGAAGAATCCGAGCGTGTTGTAGCCCCAGTAGTTGACGCGGCCGCGTTCCTGGAGGAACACCTCGTTCTGTTTCGCCTGGATGGGCAGCAGTTCGATGGAGGTGACGCCGAGCCCCTGCAGGTAGGCGAGCGTGGTGGGGTGGGCGAGGCCGGCGTAGGTGCCGCGCAGCTCTTTGGGCAGCCATGGCGCCTGCGCGGTGAATCCTTTGACGTGGAGCTCGTAGATGACGGTCTTGCTCCATGGGATGTGCGGGTGCTTGGGATCGGCGTCGTGCTTGCGTTCGTCGCGGTCGTCGATGGCCACGGAGATCGGCATGTGGCCGAGCGAGTCCACGGTGCTCATGTTGCCGAACGCCGAGCCGTGCACGCGGCCGTCCTTCACCTCGCATTCGTAGGAGAAGGCGGCGGGGGAGAGCTCCATCGTCCCGTCGATGCCCTTGGCGTACGGGTCGAGCAGCAGCTTGTACGGGTTGAACCGCACGCCGTGGCGCGGGTCCCATGCGCCGTCCACGCGGAAGCCGTAGTGCATGCCGCTCCACGCCTTGGGGATGTGCACGTACCACAGGCCGTAGTTGGGACCCTGCATGCGGAACAGCGTCTCGCGCACGTACTGGTCTTCGATGATGCGCATACAGACGGGGAATTCCCGGATCTGGTCGACGAACGGGACGTTCGGCACGTCGAACAGTCGGATGGCGTCCTGGTAGAACGCGGTGGGATCGTCGAGGGATTCGACGACGCTCAGCCACACCTGATCGGCCGTTTCGGAGCGGACGACGACGTCGGCTCCGCCGTCTTCGGTGAAGTAGAAGCCTGGGCGGGTGGCGTAGCGATGCAATGGCGGGTTTCTCATACACCCATTGTAGACGTGTCTGGTTTACGCGGGTTCCGCGGTGGTCCATCGGGGGCGGAACCCGCCGCAGAGGTCGTCGAGGTAGGGTTCCACGTATCGCAGGGCAGCACCGACGAGGCTCTGGTCTTCCGTGCCGTGGCTTCGGCGCAGGACGAACCGTTCGATGCCGAACGGGCTTCGCGCCACGATGCGGCGACGGAGGTCCTCGAGGTCCGTGTCCTCGAGGTATAGCGCCGCCTCGCCGCCGACGACCACGTCTCCGGCGACCACGGTGCGTGCGTTGGCGATGGCCTGCGCCACGTGGTCCAGCCATGCGTCCATGCGCTCGCGATGGTTCGTCTCGCCTTGTTCGAGGACGCTGAAGAATCCGGGGATGCTTTCGTAGTCCTCCGGCAGCGTTTCGAGGGAGCAGTAGGCGTCCATGCAGCCGCGTCGTCCGCACAGGCACGGCCGTCCATCCGGTACGAGCGTCATGTGTGCGATGGCGCCGTTGCAGCGGTTTTCGCCCTGATGCAGCCGTCCGCCGACGGTGAGCGCCCCTCCCGGACGGCGGTCGAGGTATATGCAGACGGCGTCGTCGAGCGTGGGGTCCGTCCAGAGTTCGGCCGCCGCCAAGGCGTCGCATTCGCCTACCAGCATGCACGGCCGATGCACGGATTGGGCGATGGTCTCCAGCGTGGGGCCGACGTGGCCGGAGTCGTCGAAGACGATGGAGGCGCCGTCGGGGGAGACGATGCCGCGCACGCAGAACGCGACGCCCAGCACGCGTCCGTAGCGTTGTTCGATGCCGTCCATGAGATTGCCGATGATGGCGCCGACGCGTTGGTAGTACGTGTTCTGGTTCCGATAGGACATCGTCCGGTCGAGCGAGCCGATGACCTCGCCGTTGAGGTTGACGGCCCTGACACGGACCGTGTTGGGGCGCATCGCCACGCCGATGGCGATGCGATGGTTCGGGTCGATGCCGTAGGCGGCCGCCTTGCGTCCTCCGGTGGATCCGCGCATGGCAACGTTGCGTACGATCCCGTCCGCTTCGAGGCTCCGCAGGTTCCGGGTGATGGTGGGCAGGCTCATGCCGAGGTCGCGTTCGATGTCCTGCCGGGTGGCTTCGCGGCGTTCGATCAGGTATCGGGTCAGCGTGGTTCGGCCGGTTGTTCCGATTGCGGTGGGCGGCATTGCCTTCATGGGACCTCCAGTGACGTTACGTCACAGTGTAGCGGGGAACGGCGTGGAGGACAGCATTATTCGCATGACGTAATAAGAGAGACGTAAAAAAACGGCATGCATATAACGACTTTCGGTAAATCCCTTTCTGAAAAGGGGTGCAGCTGATGCGCTTTTGGAAAGGTGTTTTATGGAAGTGTCGCCGAGCATGTTCCGTAAATGATGTGTCATTGCGTAAAAAGTGAACAAAAGCTCTCAATTCAGGCATGAATGTGTGAATTTGTTTGATAAAACGCTCAACATCGCACATAAGGCGCACGAAAACACACGTGAAACGCCGACTGTTTTGTGCATATGCAGGGCGTGATTCCCTCCGCTATATTGTGACCCAGGCCACATGCGGGCATCGTTCAGGAGTTGGAATGCCGCATGCTGGAAGCTAGGAAACCATCATTTGCATCGAGCATATCGAGGAGGATTCATGGCAGACGCAAAGAAGTCCGAGGCTCCCGCCAAGCCCAGCCCGGAGGAGAAGCAGGCGGCCGCCCAGGCCGAGGTCGACGCCCTCGTGCAGAAGGGCCTCAAGGCCCTCGTCGAGTTCGAGAAGCTGGACCAGAAGCAGGTCGACCACATCGTGGCCAAGGCCTCGGTCGCCGCGCTGAACAAGCACCTCGTGCTCGCGAAGATGGCCGTCGAGGAGACCGGCCGCGGACTCGTGGAGGACAAGGCCACGAAGAACATCTTCGCCTGCGAGCACGTCACCAACTACATGGCCGGCCAGAAGACCGTCGGCATCATCCGCGAGGACGACGTCATGGGCATCGACGAGGTCGCCGAGCCCGTCGGCGTGGTCGCCGGCGTCACCCCGGTCACCAACCCGACCTCCACTGCCATCTTCAAGTCCCTGCTGGCGCTGAAGACCCGCTGCCCGATCATCTTCGGCTTCCACCCGGGCGCCCAGAAGTGCTCCGTCGAGGCCGCCCGCATCGTGCGTGACGCCGCCATCGAGGCGGGTGCCCCCGCGGACTGCATCCAGTGGATCGAGCATCCGTCCATCGAGGCCACCGGCGCGCTCATGAAGCACGACGGCATCGCGACGATCCTCGCCACCGGCGGCCCGGGCATGGTCAAGGCCGCGTACTCCTCCGGCAAGCCGGCCCTCGGCGTCGGCGCCGGCAACGCGCCCGCCTACGTGGACACGGACGTCGACATCGTGCGCGCCGCCAACGACCTCGTGCTCTCCAAGCACTTCGACTACGGCATGATCTGCGCCACCGAGCAGGCCATCATCGCCCACAAGGACGTCTACGCGCCGCTCGTCAAGGAGCTCAAGCGCCGCAAGGCCTACTTCGTGAACGCCGACGAGAAGGCCAAGCTCGAGCAGTACATGTTCGGCTGCACCGCGTTCTCCGGCGGCACCCCGAAGCTCAACTCCGTGGTGCCGGGCAAGTCCCCGCAGTACATCGCCAAGGCCGCCGGCTTCGAGATCCCGGAGGACGCCACCATCCTGTGCGCCGAGTGCTCCGAGGTCTCGGACAACGAGCCGCTCACCCACGAGAAGCTCGCCCCGGTGCAGGCCGTCCTCAAGGCCGACTCCAAGGAGCAGGCCTTCGAGATGTGCGAGAAGATGCTCAAGCTGGGCGCCGGCCACACCGCCGCCATCCACACCAACAACCAGGAGCTCGTGCGCGAGTACGGCCTCAGGATGCACGCCTGCCGCATCATCTGGAACCAGCCGTCCTCCCTTGGCGGCATCGGCGACATCTACAACGCGATCGCCCCGTCGCTGACCCTGGGCTGCGGCTCCTACGGCGGCAACTCGGTGTCCGGCAACGTGCAGGCCGTGAACCTGCTCAACATCAAGCGCATCGCCCGGAGGAACAACAACATGCAGTGGTTCAAGATCCCGCCGAAGACGTACTTCGAGCCGAACGCCGTCAAGTACCTGCGCGACATGTTCGGCATCGAGAAGGCCGTCATCGTCTGCGACAAGGTCATGGAGCAGCTCGGCATCGTCGACAAGATCATCGACCAGCTGCGCGCCCGCGCCAACAACGTCACCTTCCGCATCATCGACTACGTCGAGCCGGAGCCCTCCGTCGAGACCGTCGAGAAGGGCGCGGAGATGATGCGCGAGGAGTTCGAGCCGGACACGATCATCGCGGTCGGTGGCGGCTCCCCGATGGACGCGGCCAAGATCATGTGGCTGCTCTACGAGCACCCGGAGATCTCCTTCGGTGACGTGCGCGAGAAGTTCTTCGACATCCGCAAGCGCGCCTTCAAGATCCCGCCGCTGGGCAAGAAGGCCAAGCTCGTGTGCATCCCGACCTCCTCCGGCACCGGTTCCGAGGTCACGCCGTTCGCGGTCATCACCGACCACAAGACCGGCTACAAGTACCCGATCACCGACTACGCGCTCACCCCGTCCGTCGCCATCGTCGACCCGGTTCTGGCCCGCACCCAGCCGCGTCGTCTCGCCTCCGACGCCGGCTTCGACGCCCTGACCCACAGCTTCGAGGCCTACGTGTCCGTGTATGCGAACGACTTCACCGACGGCATGGCCCTGCACGCGGCCAAGCTCATCTGGGAGAACCTGGCCGAGTCCGTCAACGGCGAGCCGGGCCTGGAGAAGACCAACGCGCAGGAGAAGATGCACAACGCCGCCACCATGGCCGGCATGGCCTTCGGCTCCGCGTTCCTCGGCATGTGCCACGGCATGGCCCACACCATCGGCGCCCTGTGCCACATCGCCCACGGCCGCACCAACTCCATCCTGCTGCCGTACGTGATCCGCTACAACGGCCAGGTGCCGGAGGAGCCGACCAGCTGGCCGAAGTACAACAAGTACGTGGCCGACGAGCGCTACCGCGACATCGCCCGCAATCTCGGCATCGACACCGGCAAGAACGCCGCCGAAGCCGTCGAGAACCTGGCGAAGGCCGTCGAGGACTACCGCGACAACAAGCTCGGCATGAACAAGAGCTTCCAGGAGTGCGGCGTGGACGAGGACTACTTCTGGAGCGTGCTCGACCAGATCGGCATGCGCGCCTACGAGGACCAGTGCACCCCGGCCAACCCGCGCATCCCGCTCATCAACGACATGAAGGACATCGCCATCGCCGCGTACTACGGCGTCAGCCAGGCCGAAGGCCACAAGCTGCGCGTCGAGCGTGAGGGCGAGGCCGCCACGGAGGAAGCCTCCGAGCGCGTCTGATGATCTCATGACGATTCGGTGACCATCCAGGAGCCCCGATTCCCTGCCTGGGAATCGGGGCTCCTCCCATCTACGGCGTCGATTTCCGGTAGATATCTACCGGTCGCTCCGTCCGTCCCGTATGGTGGGGTCCATGAGCAACACCGGAAGCAGCAGGCGCGGCGTGCGCGCCACCGTCAAGTCCACCGTGCGCCGATGGGTGCCGGACCAGCCCGGCGCGTGGGTGATGGCCACCGCGCCGGCCCTCGCCGGCCTCGTCGCCGGTACCGAATACGGCCGGCCCACCGTCGCCGCGTTCTGGCTGCTGATCTGTTGGATCCTGTGCTATTGCGTGCAGTTCACCGTCGCCCGATGGCTCAAATCCGGGTTCTCGCGTCGCTATCGCGGCCCCGCGCTCGTCTATTGCGCCGTCCTCGCGGCGACGGGCGTGCCGTTCGTCGCCCTGCATCCGGGCGTCCTCGCATGGGCGCCCGCGTTCGCGGCCCTCGCCGTCGCGTCGTTCGTCGCCGCGTACCGACGGCGCGAACGCTCCCTGTGGTCGAACGGCGTGGCCGTCGTCGCCTCCGGTCTGATGCCGTCGCTCACGTTCGCCTACGGCGCCCTCGGCGCGGACGATGCGGCCGGCGTCGGCCATGCCGCGTCCTTCTCATTCACGTCCGGAGGCCCGATGTCGTCGATTCCGCCCCTGACGGCCGTGGGGACGGCACTGTTCCTCTATTTCGTCGTCACGCAGTTCGGCTCCGTGCTCTTCGTCAAGACGATGATCCGGGAACGCGGCAGCCGCGCCTATCTCATCGCCTCGTGGATCTGGCATGCGGCGCTCGTCGTCTGGGCCGTCATGGCG
Source organism: Bifidobacterium sp. CP2 (assembly GCF_018555635.1). Lineage (NCBI taxonomy): Bacteria > Bacillati > Actinomycetota > Actinomycetes > Bifidobacteriales > Bifidobacteriaceae > Bifidobacterium > Bifidobacterium sp. CP2. Next base: position 43,464 of record NZ_JAFEJX010000006.1, read on the forward strand.
CCCGTCGTCGCGCGCATCGGCGGATTCGGCAGGGAGTCGCCGCTGGCGTCCGCGATCGGTCAGGCCGGGCCGTGGCTCGTCGTCGTGGCCGTGCTGCTGCTGGCCCGGGCCGTCGTGTTCCCGATGCTCGCACGGTTCCGCCCGATTCGTCCGCTGGTGACCGGTGCAGTCGAGGGCGTGTCCAGCATCGTCGCGTTCGCCGGCGCCTTGGGCCTGACGCTCGCCTGAGCGGATGGGCGCGGACGAGCCGGACCGGACCGGCTACGGTGCCGGCCGCGCGCCACGCCGTCGGGGCTACTTCGCCGTATCGCCCTCCGCGTTGGTGATGGCCTCGGCGATGTTGTCCCGTGAGAAATCGTGGTTGCGGTAGTCGGGGTTGTCCACCGGCAGGTGCGTGACGAGCGTGTCGAACACCTGGCTCAGGATCTCGCCCCGTTCGAGCACCGCGTCGAGCACATGTCCGCCGATGGAATGGTCGTCGGCGAGGAAATGCTCGTGGAATCCCGCGACCGCGGCGCCGTGGAACATCACCGGGGAGAAGTAGCCGAGCATCGTGCCGCGCACGTCATGGCCGAGGAAGATCGCCTGACGGTCGGCCACCTCCTCCAACGTGGGGTAGGGGGCCTGCTGTTTGATGACCGCGCGCGTCTTGATGAAGCTGAACGTGCCCCGCACGATGACCGAGAAGAACGTGTTCGCGCGCCCGTTGGCCTCCACGATGCGCCGGTTGAGCTCCTCGAGGCCGATGTCGCCGCGTTCGCACTGGTATTGGAACGCCGCACGGTGCATGTTCGCGAACGGCAGGGTCAGGTCGTCCGGCACCGCCTCGACCTCGCCGGTCCGCCCGACCTTCCATGCCTTGCCTTCGAGGATGATGATCTCCCCGTCGAGGCCCTCCCCGGTGCCGATGCCGGTGTCGCCATGGGTGAGCAGTTCGCCCATTGTGGTGGTGCCCTCCAACAGGCCGGGCACCAGCAGTGCCAGCGTGCCATGCTGGTAGAGCACGTTGGCCCGGTGTTCGTGGATCGGCTCGATGGCCTTGCCTTTGAGTTCGCTCACGATTCGTAATATAAGGAACGGTCCGTTTCCCCGGCAAGGGCCCGTTCGGGGCCGCGGACGTGACTTCCCTCACAGCGAACGGGCGCGGATGCGCTCCGGCGATTGTGCAGAGGTGGGTATAGCGTATTCGCGTGCTTTCCAGGGGCGGGAGACCATCGCAGCGGCGTGATGGATGGGCGCCCCGACGTATGGCACGGGAAGAAGTATGCGTCATATGGCAAGGCAGATGAAGCGGCATCCCGGCAGGACCCTGACCCGCGAGGAATCGTACGTCGACGGCAGGCTCACGCACGTCGCGTTCGTCTCGCTCGCCATCCTCACGTTCATCACGTTCGTCGGCAACTTCACGCAGCTGCAGCTGAGCGCCGCGCTGCCGTCCATCGTCGACGAGTTCCATATCAACGTCACCACCGGGCAGTGGCTCACCTCCGTCTTCCAGCTGGTGATGGGCGTGATGGTCCCGTTGACCGCGTTCCTCACGCGCCGCTTCTCCACCCGTCAGATCGTCATCGTCTCGATGGCGGTGTTCACGATCGGCTCGGTATGCGCATGGCTCGCCCCGTCGTTCCTGGTCCTGCTGCTCGGGCGTGTGCTCGAGGCGGTCGGCACCGGCGTGATGTGGCCGGTGCTGCAGATCACCGTGTTCTCCATCTACCCGTTGTCCCGTCGCGGCGCCGCGATGGGCATGGTCGGCATCGCGATGAGCGTCGCCCCGGCCATCGGCCCCACGCTTGGAGGCCTCCAGACCGACGCGAACGGCTGGCGTTCCATCTTCCTGACGCTGACCGTCATCGGCGCCGTCTCCCTGGTGGCCGCATGCCTGTGGCTGCATGACTTCGGCGAGCACGACGCCACGGCCCGCGCCGACTTCTTCTCCGTGGCCCTTTCGATCTTCGGCTTCGGCGGTCTCATGTTCGGCTTCACCAACATCGAGAACTATCCGTTCGCCAACCCGATGGTCTGGGGGTCGATGCTCGTCGGCGTCGTCGGCATCGTCTGGTTCGTCATGCGGCAGGTCCGTCGCGCCCATATATATAAGGAGTACGTCGCGAAGGACGCCGCGTCCGTTCCGTCCGATGCCGCGGATGCCGCGGAGCCGTCGCGCGGAGGGCGCGCCTCCGCCGTCCCCGAGCCGCCGCTGCTCGACCTCGGCGTGCTCAGGAACCGTTCGTTCACCGTGGGCACGCTGACCGCGTCGCTCGCGTTCTTCGCGTTCAGTTCGATTCTGGTCATCATGCCGCTCTACATCCAGAACGACCGCGGTTTCTCCGCCACGATGAGCGGCCTCATCATGCTGCCCGGCGCGATCGGGCAGTGCATCTCCCAGCTGTTCGGCGGCAAGGCGCTCGACCGGTTCGGCGCGAGGCCGGTGGCGCTCTTCGGCGCCATCGTGCTCACCGTGGGCACGATCGGCATGAGCCTCATCTCGTCCGACACGTGGATCTGGTGGGTGTCGATCTGCCAGTTCGTGCGTCAGATCGGCATGGGCTCGCTGCTCATGCCGATTACCACGTGGTCGCTCAACTGCCTGGATCCGGAGGAGATCTCCGCGGGCTCCGCGGTGACGAATACCGCGCGTCAGGTGGCGGGCGCGATGGGCGCGCCGATCCTCGTCATCCTCATGGAGACGTTCACCGCCATGTATCACGCGGGCGGCATGGGCGCCGTCGCCGCCAACATCGCCGGCATCCAGTGGGCGCTGCGCATCTCCGCCGCCCTGTGCCTCGCCATGGTCATCCTCGTGGCCGCAGGCGTGCGCGGCAATGGTGCAGGCTCCGCGCATGACGCCGCCCGCCGTGCGATGGCCCGTCTGCGCCGCTAGCGGTCTGAGGCAGCAAGGCAGTCGTGAGGCAGGAAGACGGCATGCGGCGTACGACATTCGACTTGCGATACGCGACACGCCGCATTCCTTTAACCCCGACTTCGTCCAACCCCGGTGATTAGATACTCAAGTTGCCTGATTTGGGCTCGCACATTGGAAATAACAAAGCGAGCGCGGGCCGTGAACCGTGGAAGCGGGAAACGGAAGCCGCGCACTGATGTCGGATGACCGCCAGAGGACGTATGTCCAAGGGAGGCCATGCGCGCCGGTGCCCTCAAGAAAGCAGGCTGGTAACCAGTACACGAATCGCTAGAAAGGGCGGACGGCAATGGCGGGACAGAAAATCCGCATCAGGCTTAAGTCCTATGACCACGAGGTCATCGACCAATCGGCGAAGAAGATCGTCGAAACGGTGACGAACGCGGGCGCAACTGTTGTTGGCCCCGTTCCGCTGCCGACCGAGAAGAACGTCTTTGTTGTTATTCGTTCTCCTCACAAGTACAAGGATTCTCGCGAGCACTTCGAGATGCGCACGCACAAGCGTCTCATCGACATCGTGGACCCGACCCCGAAGGCCGTGGATTCCCTGATGCACATCGATCTGCCTGCGGACGTCAACATCGAGATCAAGCTGTAAGGGAGGAGGGAACCGCAATGTCGCAAAGGAAAGATTGCAAGGCGCTGCTGGGCAAGAAGCTCGGCATGACCCAGGTCTGGGACGAGAACGGATTCTTCGTGCCCGTCACGCTGCTGGACGTCTCCACCAACGTGATCACCGCTATCAAGACCCCGGAGACCGATGGCTACACCGCCATCCAGATCGGCTACGGCCAGATCGATCCGACCAAGGTGACCAAGCCGCTCGCCGGCCACTTCGCCAAGGCCGGCGTCACCCCGCGCCGTCACCTCGTCGAGGTGCGCGAGGACAACGCCACCGAGTACGAGGTGGGCCAGGAGCTCGCCGCCGACATCTTCGCCGAGGGCGCCGAGGTCGATGTGACCGGCACCACCAAGGGCAAGGGCTTCGCCGGCACCATCAAGCGTTGGGGCTTCAAGTCCTACCGCCGTACCCACGGCTCCCACAAGAACGAGCGTCGCCCCGGCTCCGTCGGTGCATGCGCCACTCCGAGCCGTATCCTCAAGGGCAAGCGCATGGCCGGCCGCATGGGCCACGTCACCGCCACCGCCCAGAACCTCGCCGTCGTCTCCGTCGACGCCGAGAACGGCATCCTCGCCATCAAGGGCGCCATCCCGGGCCCGAAGGGCGGCATCGTTCTCGTCCGTTCCGCGGTGAAGGGAGCCTGATAAGCCATGGCTAACGTTACTCTCAACATCACCGACGCCCAGGGTCAGAACAACGGCACCGTCGAGGCCCCTGTCGAGATCTTCGGCATCTCCGCCGAGGACGTGCAGGCCCACGTTCCGCTGATCCACCAGGTCGTCATCGCCCAGCTCGCGGCCGCCCGTCAGGGCACCCACGCCACCAAGACCCGCGGTATGGTCTCCGGCGGCGGCAAGAAGCCGTGGAAGCAGAAGGGCACCGGTCGCGCCCGTCAGGGCTCCATCCGCGCCCCGCAGTGGTACCACGGCGGCGTCGTGTTCGGCCCGCAGCCGCGTGACTACTCCCAGCGCACCCCCAAGAAGATGAAGGCCGCCGCCCTGCGCTACGTGCTGTCCGACCGCGCCAACGCCGGTCGCGTCGCCGTGGTCGACTTCGGCATCGGCGAGACCCCGTCCACCAAGGCCGCCATCGCCGCCCTGAACCCGGTCATCGGCGAGAAGTTCGCCACCATCGCGTTCACCCGCGACCAGGTCAACGAGTGGATGTCCGTGCGCAACCTTCCGTATGTCCACCCGATTTTCGTCGATCAGCTCAATACGTACGACGTGGTCACCGCGCAGTACGTCGTCTTCACCAAGGAGGCCTTCGAGGCCTTCGTGGCGGCGAAGACCAAGAAGGAGGCCTGATTTTCATGGTCGCTATTCACAAGCCGGCTCACGACATCATCCTCAAGCCCGTCGTGTCCGAGAAGAGCTACGCCCTGTCCGATCGCGGCCAGTACACCTTCGTGGTGGCCCCGACCGCCAACAAGGTGCAGATCAAGCAGGCTATCGAGCAGATCTTCAATGTCAAGGTGACGAACGTCAACACCCTCAACCGCGCCGGCAAGAAGCAGCGCACCCGCACCGGTTTCGGCCGTCGCGTCAACGAGAAGCGCGCGATCGTGACCGTCGCCGAGGGCCAGACGATCGACATCTTCGGTAACTGAAGGCTAGCCGAGAAAAGTTAAAGGAAGAACTACATTATGGCTATCCGCGTTTATAAGCCGACTTCCGCAGGCCGTCGTAACGCGTCCGTCTCGGACTTCTCCGAGATCACGCGCTCCACGCCGGAGAAGTCGCTCGTTCGCAAGCTGTCCAAGACCGGCGGTCGTAACTCCTACGGCCGTATGACCTCCCGCCACCGCGGCGGCGGCCACAAGCGTCAGTACCGTCTCATCGACTTCAAGCGCTGGGACAAGGACGGCGTGCCCGCCAAGGTCGCTCACATCGAGTACGACCCGAACCGTACCGCCAACATCGCCCTCCTGCACTACGCGGACGGCGAGAAGCGCTACATCATCGCCCCGAAGGGCATCAAGCAGGGCGACGTCATCGAGACCGGCGCCCAGGCCGACATCAAGCCGGGCAACAACCTGCCGCTGCGCAACATCCCGACCGGTACCGTCGTGCACGCGATCGAACTGAAGCCGCTCGGCGGCGCCAAGATCGCCCGCTCCGCCGGTGCCTCCGTCCAGCTCGTCGCCAAGGACGGCGCCTACGCCCAGCTGCGTATGCCGTCCGGCGAAATCCGCAACGTCGACGCGCGCTGCCGCGCGACCGTCGGCGAGGTCGGCAACGAGGACCACGCCAACGTGCAGCTCGGCAAGGCCGGTCGCGCCCGTTGGATGGGCAAGCGCCCGATCACCCGTGGTGAGTCCATGAACCCGGTCGACCACCCGCACGGCGGTCGTACCCGCGGTGGCAAGCCGCCGGTTTCCCCGTGGGGCAAGGGCGAGGTTCGTACCCGTCGTCCGAAGAAGGCTTCGAACAAGATGATTGTCCGTCGTCGTCCGAATGGCAAGAACCGCAAGTAAGGAAGATTCGAAGAGATGACTCGTAGCATCAAGAAGGGCCCCTTCGTCGACGCCCACTTGCAGAAGAAGGTCGACGAGCAGAACGAGAAGGGCACCAAGAACGTCATCAAGACGTGGTCCCGCCGTTCGATGATCACCCCCGATTTCATCGGACACACGTTCGCAGTCCACGATGGTCGCAAGCATGTCCCGGTGTTCGTCACCGAGGCCATGGTCGGCCACAAGCTCGGTGAGTTCGCCCCCACGAAGACCTTCAAGGGTCACGTGAAGGACGACAAGAAGGCCCGCCGCTAAAGGAGAGCATGACTTATGGAAGCTAAAGCAATCGCTCGTCACGTCCGCGTGACGCCGCGCAAGGCTCGCCGCATGGTCGACCTCATCCGAGGCAAGCAGGCGACTGAAGCCATCACCATTCTCAAGTTCGCCCCCCAGGACGCGTCCCTGCCGGTTCGCAAGGTCCTGGAGAGCGCCATCGCCAACGCGCGCGTCAAGGCCGACAAGGCCGGCGAGCCGTTCCGCGAGAACGACCTGTTCATCAAGGAGACCTACGTGGACGAAGGCGTGACGCTCAAGCGTTTCCGCGCCCGCGCCCAGGGCCGTGCCGCTCGCATCAACAAGCGCACGAGCCACATCACGGTCGTCGTCGCCAGCAAGGAAGGAGCCCGCTAAAGATGGGTCAGAAGATCAATCCGTTTGGCTACCGCCTGGGCATCACCGAGAACCACCGCTCCAAGTGGTTCTCCGATTCCAACAAGGCCGGCGAGCGTTACTCCGACTTCGTGCTTGAGGACGACAAGATCCGCAAGGAGATGAACAAGGACCTCGAGCGCGCCGGTGTGAGCAAGATCGTCATCGAGCGCACCCGTGACCGCGTCCGCGTCGACATCCACACCGCCCGTCCGGGCATCGTGATCGGCCGCCGCGGCGCCGAGGCCGAGAAGGTCCGCGCCAAGCTCGAGAAGCTCACCGGCAAGCAGGTCCAGCTCAACATCTTCGAGGTCAAGAACGCCGCGCTGGACGCCCAGCTCGTCGCCCAGGGCATCGCTGAGCAGCTGACCAACCGCGTGACCTTCCGTCGCGCCATGCGCAAGGCCCAGCAGGACGCCATGCGCGCCGGTGCCAAGGGTATCCGCATCAAGCTCTCCGGCCGTCTCGGCGGCGCGGAAATGAGCCGTTCCGAGTTCTACCGCGAGGGTCGCGTCCCGCTGCAGACCCTCCGCGCCCTGATCGACTACGGCTTCTTCGAGGCCAAGACCACCTACGGCCGCATCGGCGTCAAGGTGTGGATCTACAAGGGCGACATGACCGAACGTGAGTTCGAAGAGCAGCAGGCCCAGCAGAACAACCGTCCCGGCCGTCGCGGCGATCGCCGTCCGCGCCGTGGCAACCGCAACGCCGGTGCCGCCCGTCAGCAGAACGAGGCCCCCAAGGCCGAGTCCGCCGCCGAGGCTCCCGCTGCCACGGAAACGAAGGAGTGAGCAAGAATGCTTATCCCAAAGAGGACCAAGTACCGCAAGCAGCACCGCCCCGTGCGTTCTGGCATGTCCAAGGGCGGCAACGAGATCAACTTCGGTGATTACGGCATCCAGGCGATGGCCCCGGCCTACGTGACCAACCGCCAGATCGAAGCCGCGCGTATCGCCATGACCCGCTACATCAAGCGTGGTGGCCGCGTGTGGATCACGATCTTCCCGGATCGCCCGCTGACCAAGCACGCCCTCGGCGCCCGAATGGGTTCCGGTAAGGGTACGCCTGAGTTCTGGATCGCCAACATCCACCCCGGTCGCGTCATGTTCGAGATCGGCGGTGTCTCCGAGGACGTCGCTAAGGAAGCTCTGCGTCGTGCCATCGACAAGCTCCCCATGAAGTGCCGTGTGATTGCTCGTGAAGGCGGTGACATCTGATATGGCAGTCGGAACCGAAGAATACTCGATCAAGAATCTCAACGAGAAGACCAACGCGGAGATCGAGGGCTTCCTGAAGAAGTCCAAGGAAGAGCTGTTCAACCTGCGCTTCCAGCACGCCACCGGTCAGCTCGAGAACACGGCTCGTCTCAAGGCCGTCAAGCATGACATCGCCCGCATGTACACCGTGCTGCGCGAACGTCAGCTCGGCATCACCTCTGAGCCGGCCGCCGAAACCGCTAAGGAGAACTGATCATGGCTGAAGAGCGCAACTTCCGCAAGGTTCGTCGCGGTTACGTCGTGTCCGACAAGATGGACAAGACGATCACCGTCGAGCTCGAGAAGCGTTCGACCCACCCGCTGTACGGCAAGGTCGTGCGCACCACCAAGAGGGTGAAGGCCCATGATGAACACAACGAGGCCCGAATTGGCGACCTCGTGAGTATCATGGAGACTCGGCCTCTGAGCAAGACCAAGCGTTGGCGTCTCGAATCCATTATCGAGCGCGCCAAGTAAAAACAAGTTCGGCAAGGCTCGCCGTCCACCGGGCGCGGTATGAATAGGTATTCTGTGCTTATTCCTCTACCGCGCCCGGTGTGCGGGGAGAACCAGCTCGGCTAAGGAGAATCAATGATTCAGCAGGAAACGCGGCTTCATGTCGCCGACAACACGGGTGCCAAGGAACTCCTTGCCATCCGCGTGCTCGGTGGTTCGAAGCGACGCTATGCCGGCCTGGGCGACGTCATCGTCGCCTCGGTCAAGGACGCGATCCCTGGCGGATCGGTCAAGAAGGGCGACGTGGTCAAGGCCGTCGTCGTCCGTACCGTCAAGGAGTCCCGTCGCGTGGACGGCTCCTACATCAAGTTCGACGAGAACGCCGCCGTCATTCTCGGCTCCGGCCGTGAACCGAAGGGCACTCGTATCTTCGGACCGATCGCCCGTGAGCTTCGCGACAAGAAGTTCATGCGTATCGTGTCCCTCGCCCCGGAGGTGATCTGACATGGCAGCCAAGATCAAGAGCGGCGACCAGGTGAAGGTCATCCGCGGCAAGGACCGCGGCAAGGAGGGCAAGGTCCTCCGCGTGCTGCCCAACGACCGTCTGATCGTCGAAGGCGTCCAGATCGTCAAGAAGCACGTCCGCGCCACCCAGCAGGGCCAGCAGGCCGGCATCGTCTCCGTCGAGGCGCCGATCCACCGTTCCAACGTGATGGTGATCGACCCGGAGACCGGCAAGCCGACCCGCGTGGGCATCATCGTCAAGCAGGAAGCGCGTGACGGCAAGGTCAAGAACGTGCGCGTCCGCGTCGCCAAGAAGTCCGGAAAGGAGCTGGCATGAGCGACACCACTACCGTCGAAGCGCCGGCCACCCCGCGCTTGAAGGTCCAGTACAACGAGCAGATCGTCCCCGAGCTCGAGAAGGAGTTCAAGTACTCCAACCCGATGCAGGTGGCCCGCGTGCAGAAGGTCGTCGTCTCCATGGGCGTCGGCGCCGCCGCGCGTGACTCCAAGCTCATCGAGGGCGCCGTCAAGGACCTCACCCTGATCACCGGCCAGAAGCCGAAGATCACCAAGGCCAAGAAGTCCGTCGCGCAGTTCCACCTGCGTGAGGGCCAGGCCATCGGTGCGTACGTCACCCTGCGTGGCGACCGCATGTGGGAGTTCCTCGATCGTCTGCTGACCATGGCGCTGCCGCGTATCCGCGATTTCCGCGGCATCAACGGCCACCAGTTCGATGGTCAGGGCAACTACAACTTCGGCCTGACGGAGCAGTCCATGTTCCACGAGATCGACCCGGATTCGATCGATTACCAGCGTGGTATGGACATCACCGTCGTGACCAGCACCAAGGACGACAAGGAGGCCTACGCGCTGCTCAAGCACCTCGGCTTCCCCTTCAAGGAGAACTGATATGGCAAAAACCGCTCTTAAGAACAAGGCGGCCGGCAAGCCGAAGTTCAAGGTGCGTGCCTACACGCGTTGCCAGGTCTGCGGCCGTCCCCACTCCGTCTACCGTAAGTTCGGCCTGTGCCGCATCTGCCTTCGCGAGAAGGCCCACCGCGGCGAGCTCCCCGGCGTTACGAAGTCCAGTTGGTAAACATCGACGCTGAAGGTCCGCGGCCCTAGCCCCCTCGCGGGGGCCGGCGGCGGAAACCACGGCGAGAAAGGGCACTAGCCCACATGACAATGACAGATCCGATCGCAGACATGCTTACGCGTCTGCGTAACGCGAGCGCGGCGAAGCACGAGACCGTGGACATGCCGTACTCCAAGTTCAAGAAGAACATCGCGGAGATCCTGAAGCGCGAAGGCTTCATCAAGGACTTCACCGCCAAGGAGGCCAAGGTCGGTCAGACCCTTGAGGTCACCCTCAAGTACGGCCCCAACGGCGAGCGTTCCATCCAGGGCATCAAGCGCGTCTCCAAGCCGGGCCTGCGTCGCTACGCGAAGTCCGACTCCCTGCCGATGCCGCTCGGTGGCCTCGGCATCGCCATCATCTCGACCTCGTCGGGACTGCTGACCCAGAAGGAATGCCTCGACCGAGGCATCGGCGGCGAGATCGTCGCCTACGTGTGGTGAGAAAGGAGAGCTGACACATGGCATCGCATATTGGTAAGCTCCCCATCGCCATCCCCGCTGGCGTTGAGGTCAAGATCGACGGTCAGAACTTCGAGGCCAAGGGCGCGAAGGGCTCCGACTCCTACGTCCTGCCGGAAGGCATCTCCGCCTCCGTGGAAGGCAACGAGATCATCGTCGTGGCCGCGGACGACCTCCGTCCGACCCGTGCGAAGCACGGTCTGGCCCGCTCCATCATGGCCGGCATGGTCAAGGGCGTGCACGATGGCTACTCCAAGACCCTCGAGATCGTCGGCACCGGTTACCGCGCCGTCGCCAAGGGCAAGGGCATCGAGTTCTTCCTCGGCTACTCCCACACCATCACGGTGAACCCGCCGGAAGGCATCACGCTGAAGGTCACCGACCCGACCCACGTGGTCGTCGAGGGCACCGACAAGCAGCAGGTCGGCCAGGTCGCCGCCAACATCCGCAAGCTGCGCGCCCCGGAACCCTACAAGGGCAAGGGTGTGAAGTACGCCGACGAGCATATTCTGCGCAAGGCTGGAAAGGCTGGTAAGTGATATGAGCGTCAAGATTCTCGGTAAGGGCAAGAAGGTCGCTCGTCTGCGCCGCCACGCCCGCATCCGCAAGCACATCATCGGCACCGCCGAGCGTCCGCGCCTGGTGGTCAGCCGTTCCAACCGCCACATGGTGGCCCAGATCGTCGACGACACCGTGGGCAAGACCCTCGTGTCCGCCTCGACCCTGACCGCCGACTTCGCCGGCTTCGAAGGCACCAAGGTCGAAGCCGCGAAGAAGGTCGGCCTGCTCGTGGCCGAAAAGGCCAAGGCAGCCGGTATCGAGGCCGTCGTGTTCGACCGCGGTGGCAACAAGTACACCGGTCGTGTCGCGGCCGTCGCCGAAGGCGCCCGTGAGGGAGGTCTGGCACTGTGAGCGAAGAAACGAAGGAAACCCAAGTGGCTGAAGAGACTCAGAACACTCAGGCTGCTCCGGCTGAAGAGAACAACAACGACGAGCGTCGTGGTGGCCGCCGTGGCGGTCGTCGCGGCGAAGGCCGCCGCGGTGAGCGTCGCAACCGTCGCGAAGAGAACAAGGGCGATGAGCTCCTCGATCGCGTCGTGACCATCAACCGCGTGTCCAAGACCCACAAGGGTGGCCGTACGTTCAGCTTCGCCGCCCTCGTGGTGGTCGGCGACGGCAACGGCACCGTGGGTGTCGGCTACGGCAAGTCCCGTGAGGTTCCGGCCGCCATCGCCAAGGGCCAGCTGGACGCCAAGAAGCACATGTTCAGCGTGCCGCGCGTCCGCGGCACCGTCACCCACCCGGTGATTGGCCACGACGCCGCGGGCACCGTCCTGCTGCGCCCGGCCGCCCCCGGTACCGGCGTTATCGCCGGTGGCCCGGTGCGCGCCGTCATGGAGTGCGCCGGCATCACCGACGTGCTGACCAAGTCCATGGGCTCCCCGACCGCCATCAACATGGTCCGCGCGACCGTCGCCGCCCTCAAGCAGCTTGAGGAGCCGGAGGAGATCGCCGCCCGTCGTGGACTCTCCCTCGAGGAGGTCGCCCCGGACGCTCTGCTGCGTGCCCGCGCCCTCGGCATCGCCGAGGCCCGCAAGGCCCGTGAAGAGGCCCAGGCCGCCAAGGCCGCCGAAGCGAAGGATGGTGAGTGAGCATGGCCAACCTGAAGATTACGCTCCACCACGGTCTCGTGAACCGTACGCCGAAGCAGCGCGCCACCGCCCAGACCCTGGGCCTGCGCAAGATCGGCCAGACGGTCGTCCGTGAGGACACCAAGTCCGTGCGTGGCATGGTGCTCGTCCTGCGTCACCTGGTCACCGTTGAGGAGGTCGACTGATTATGGCAGACAACGAGATCCTGCAGATGCATGACCTGAAGCCCGCCCCGGGCGCCAACAAGGATCGCACCCGCGTTGGCCGTGGTGAGGGCTCCAAGGGCAAGACCGCCGGCCGCGGCGCCAAGGGCCAGACCAAGCGCAACCACGTGCGTCCTGGCTTCGAAGGCGGCCAGCTGCCGCTGTACATGCGCCTGCCGAAGCTGCGCGGCTTCCGGAACCCGTTCAAGACCGAGTTCCAGGTCGTCAACATCGCCAAGCTCGCCAAGCTCTTCCCGGAGGGCGGCGAGGTGTCCGTGGCCGATCTGGTCGCCAAGGGCGCCGTGCGCGATGGCTTCCCGGTGAAGGTCCTCGCCGAGGGCGAGACCTCCGCCAAGTTCACGCTCAAGGGCGTGAAGGCCTCCGCCTCCGCCAAGGCGAAGATCGAGGCCGCCGGCGGCAGCATCGTCGAGGACTGATCCCCGACCTGACGCCACCGCAGGCATCATAGGAAATGACCCCCTTGCGTCTCGTACGCAAGGGGGTCATTCCGTATCGAAAGACGACCGTGTGACTGGTCACGTCGGACGGCCGACGTGACGTACGGGGGACGTGCGGAGGACATGCGGCGGATGTACGCCGGACACCGCGCGACGGTCCTCAGACGTGGAACACGGTGGCGCAAAGTAGGCACAATAGGCTATGCTCGTGCGTTAGCGTTCAAAAACGAGCATGCGTAGCCGTGCGCGAGGCACGGCATAGGAGGAACCCAGGTGAGGACGTTAATCCAGGCCCTGAAGACGAAGGAGCTTCGCAAGAAGATTCTCTTCGTACTGTTCATCATCATCATCTACCGCATTGGATCGTTCATCCCCACCCCGGGCGTGGACTACACCGTGGTCCAGAAGTGCATCGCCACCCTGCAGGGCAACCAGGAGAACTTCGTCGGCCTGGTCAACCTGTTCTCTGGTGGCGCCTTGCTCCAGCTGTCGATCTTCGCGCTGGGCGTCATGCCGTACATCACCGCATCCATCGTGGTCCAGCTGCTGCGCGTGGTCATCCCGCGCTTCGAGGCCCTCCACAAGGAAGGCCAGTCCGGCGAGGCCAAGCTCACGCAGTACACGCGTTACCTCACCATCGGCCTCGCGGTGCTCCAGTCCACCACCATCCTCGTCACCGCACGCTCCGGCGCGCTCTTCAACTACTCCTGCTCCCAGGTCATCCCGGACGGCTCCGTCTGGAACCTCATCGTCATGGTGCTCATCATGACCGGCGGCACCGGCCTCATCATGTGGATGGCCGAGCTCATCACCGACAAGGGCATCGGCCAGGGTATGTCCGTGCTCATCTTCATGTCCATCTGCTCCGGCTTCCTGCCGCAGCTGTGGGAGATCGGCTGGGGCACCAACGGCACCGATGGCGACTGGACCAAGTTCGCCATCGTCGTCTCCGTCCTCGTCGTCATCCTCATCTTCGTGGACTTCGTCGAGCTGTGCCAGCGCCGCATCCCCGTGCAGTACACGCGCCGCATGATCGGCCGCAAGATGTACGGCGGCTCCTCCACCTACCTGCCGCTGAAGATCAACATGTCGGGCGTCATCCCGCCGATCTTCGCCTCCTCCATCCTGGCCATCCCGACCCTCATCGCCCAGTTCGGCAAGTCCGGACAGTCCTGGGTCGACTGGATCAACGCGAACCTGGCCGACACCACCAGCGTCTGGTACATCGCCCTGTACGCCCTCATGATCGTGTTCTTCTGCTTCTTCTACACGTCCATCACGTTCAACCCGGACGAGACGGCCGACAACATGAAGCAGTACGGCGGATTCATCCCGGGCATCCGCGCGGGCAACGCCACCAGCCGCTACCTGAACTACGTGATGAACCGACTCAACACGGTCGGCGCCGTCTACCTGCTCTTCGTGGCGCTCATCCCGACGGTCCTCATCATGGCGCTCGGACTCAACACCAAGCTGCCGTTCGGCGGCACCACCATCCTGATCATCGCGGGCGTCGGCCTTGACACGCTTCGTCAGGCCAAGGCCCAGACCGAACAGTTCCAGTACGCCGGATTCCTGTTCGAAAACACCGACCACGTCGAAGGAAAGTGAGGCAATAACATGCGTCTTCTCATCATGGGCCCCCAGGGCGTCGGCAAGGGCACCCAGGCCGCGCTGCTCGCCGAGCACTACGGCATCCCGGCCATCTCCACCGGCGACATCTTCCGCGCCAACATCAAGGGCAAGACCGAGCTCGGCCTCAAGGTCATCGCCTACACCGACAAGGGCGAACTCGTCCCGGACGAGCTGACCAACTCCATCGTCAAGGACCGCCTCGCGCAGGACGACGCCAAGAACGGCTGGATCCTCGACGGCTACCCGCGCAACGCCGCCCAGGTCGAGGCGCTCGACGCCATGCTCGAGGAGCTCGGCACCCCGCTCGACGCGGTCGTGGCGCTCGACGCCGACCACGAGGTCCTCATGCACCGCATCGCCAAGCGCGCCGAGGAGCAGGGCCGTACCGACGACAACCCGGAGGCCATCGCCAAGCGCCTCGCCACCTACGCAAAGGAGACCGCGCCGCTGCTGGACACCTACAAGTCCCGCGGCCAGCTCGTCGAGATCGACGGCGTCGGCGACATCGACGCCATCCAGAAAAACATCGTCGCCGCGCTCGACGCCCGCTGACCCGATCGGCGGCCATCGACCCACGACACGCAGGGGCCGGACCATCTGACACGCCATGTGTCGGATAGTCCGGCCCTTGTGTATTCTAGTAGTTTGGTGTGTCTTAGGATGCACCTCATGTAATGCAGCCAATCCAACGGAAGCGGGAGCCCATGGCAAAAGACGGTGTGATTGAAGTCGAAGGACGGGTGGTCGAAGCCCTTCCCAACGCGATGTTCCGCGTCGAACTCGAGAACAAGCACATCGTGCTCGCCACCATCTCCGGCAAGATGAGGAAGAACTACATCCGTATCCTTCCCCAGGACCGCGTGGTGCTCGAAATGAGCCCGTACGATCTCAACCGTGGCCGTATTACGTACCGTTACAAGTAAGGTACAAGCAAAGGAAAACCATGAAGGTCAGCCCTAGTGTCAAGAGGATCTGCGAGAACTGCCGCGTGATCCGTCGTCACGGCCGCGTCATGGTGATCTGCACCAACCCCCGCCACAAGCAGCGTCAGGGCTGAGAGCAGATTCTCCAGCGGCACAACCAATAAGGCACTCATTCACAGTGCTTCCCGCAAGGGAACGACACTGAACCACGGGTACGTAGGCCCGTGCCGGAACGCCGGACGAGTGGGTGCAAGACCTACGTCAACCAGAAGGAATCGCAATGGCACGTCTTGCCGGAGTCGACATCCCCAATGAGAAGCGCATCGAGATCGCCCTCACCTACATTTTCGGTGTGGGTCGCACTCGTGCCAAGGAAACGCTTGCCGCGACCGGTATCAACCCGGACATCCGCGTCAAGGATCTGACCGACGAGCAGCTCATCACGCTGCGTGACTACCTCGAGGCCAACTACAAGATCGAGGGCGATCTGCGTCGTGAGATCGACGCGGACATCCGTCGCAAGATTCAGATCAACTGCTACCAAGGCCAGCGTCACCGTAAGGGACTTCCCGTGCGTGGTCAGCGCACCAAGACCAACGCCCGCACCCGCAAGGGCCCGAAGCGCACGGTCGCCGGAAAGAAGAAGGCCACCAAGTAGTAGGTGGCGCGATCCGGGCCACGGGGTCACACCCATCGCCACGGACCATCCAATCAAGCAATTAGTTCGTTACAAGGAAACGAGGGTCAATGGCAGCGCCAAAGCAAGCCGCTCGTAAGCCCCGTCGTCGCGATCGCAAGTCGATCCCGGTCGGCCAGGCTCACATCAAGTCCACTTTCAACAACACGATCATCTCGATCACCGATCCGTCCGGCGCCGTGGTGTCCTGGGCCTCCGGTGGCGATGTCGGCTTCAAGGGCTCCCGCAAGTCCACGCCGTACGCCGCTGGCATGGCTGCCGAGTCCGCCGCCCGCAAGGCGATGGAGCATGGTGTGAAGAAGGTCGACGTGTTCGTCAAGGGCCCGGGTTCCGGTCGTGAGACCGCCATCCGTTCCCTGCAGTCCGCCGGTCTCGAAGTCGGTTCCATCACCGACGTCACCCCGCAAGCGCACAACGGCGTTCGTCCCCCGAAGCGTCGTCGCGTCTGAGCACTACTAGACAATATTCATCCAACCCGCTTTTCCCGGTGAGTGCACCACCGGTCAAAAGCTGAAAGGATACCACAGTGCTTATTGCACAGCGTCCGACTCTTAACGAGGAATCGCTGAACCCCCAGCGCTCCCGCTTCATCATCGAGCCGCTCGAACCGGGATTCGGCTATACGCTTGGCAACTCGCTGCGTCGCACCCTGCTGAGCTCGATTCCGGGTGCCGCTGTGACTTCGGTGCGTATCTCCGGTGCCCTGCACGAGTTCACCACTCTGCCGGGCGTCCAGGAGGACGTGACCGAGATTCTGCTCAACGTCAAGGGCATCGTGCTCACCAGCGAGTACGACGAACCTGTCGTCATGTACCTGCGCAAGAGCGGCAAGGGCGAGGTCACCGCCGGTGACATCACCCCGCCTGCGGGCGTCACCATCGCCAACCCGGACATGCACATCGCCACCCTCGCCGAGGACGGCGAACTCGAGATCGAGTTCACCGTCGAGCGCGGCCGTGGCTACGTTCCGGCGGCGATGAACAAGCAGGACACCGATGAGATCGGCCGCATCCCGGTCGACTCCATCTACTCCCCGGTGCTCAAGGTGAGCTACAAGGTCGAGGCCACGCGTGTGGAACAGCGCACCGACTTCGACAAGCTCATCCTGGACGTGGAGACCAAGCCGGCCATCTCCCCGCGTGACGCGGTGGCTTCCGCCGGTTCCACCCTGGTGGAGCTCTTCGGCCTGTGCCGTGAGCTCAACACCCAGGCCGAAGGCGTCGAGGTCGGCCCCGCCCCTGTGGTGGAGGAGTCCAACCCCGAACTCGCCGTGCCGATCGAGGACCTCAACCTCACGCAGCGCAGCTACAACTGCCTCAAGCGCGAGAGCATCCACACCATCGGCGAGCTGGTCTCCCACACCGAGCAGGATCTGCTCGATATCCGCAATTTCGGTATGAAGTCCATCGACGAGGTCAAGGAGAAGCTCCAGTCTCTGGGCATGTCCCTGAAGGCCTCCCCGCTCGGCGGCTTCGACACCAACAATCTCGAAGGCGGCACCTTCTTCTCGCCGGAAGACGAGTGAGAACGGTCCAGCCGATTTCGACCAACCGCTAGACCGGTTCGGACGTTCGGGCCTCTGCCCACCTGAGCCGGCCAAGCAAAAGGAGTTACTATGCCCACACCCAAGAAGGGCCCGCGTCTGGCCTCCAGCCCGGCGCACGAGCGCCTGATGCTCGCGAACATGGCCACCAGCCTGTTCCAGAACGGCCGCATCACCACCACGCTGCCGAAGGCCAAGCGTCTTCGCCCGCTGGCCGAGCGCCTGATCACCTTCGCCAAGCGCGGTGATCTGCACTCCCGCCGTCGCGTGATGCGCGTCATCCGCAACAAGTCCGTCGTGCACGTGCTGTTCACCCAGATCGCCGAGCAGATGGAGCAGCGCGAGGGCGGCTACACCCGCATCGTGAAGATCGCCCCGCGTAAGGGCGACGCCACCCCGATGGCCATCATCGAGCTCGTCACCGAGCCGGTCGCCAAGAAGGCCGTCGTGAAGGAAGCCGAAGCCGCCACCAAGGTCGAGGCCAAGGATGAGGCTCCGGCCGCCGAGGCTCCGGTTGAGGAGACCGCCGCCGAAGCCACCGAGGCTCCGGCCGAGGCCGCCGAGACCACCGAGGCCGAGCAGGCCGAGTGAGTCGTTAGCGTCAGCTGACTCGAAGCAAAGGGGTCGGGAATCCGTATGGATTCCCGACCCCTTTCGCATGCCCGCTCCCATCCATCGCATGGTGCGGTGGCGGCCGCAGGCGGCTACGGCAGGGTGCGGACGGCGCGGATCGCCTCGGCGCGGGAGGCGAGTTCGTTGTCGGGCGGGTAGGCGACGTGCTCCAGCGTGAGCCCCTGCGGTGCGATCGGCCCCGTGGAGCCTTCGCGCTTCGGCACGGCCATCTTGCCCGCGAACCAGTCGAGGTCGCGTTTGCCGATGCCCACTGCGACGCACGCGTTGACGAGCGAACGCACCATGTTGCGTGCGAACGCGTCCGCGACGATCGTGAAGCAGACAAGACCGGATTCCAGCGTCGGCGTCACGTAACCGGCCGCCGCGTCGTCGCCGTACCCGCCACCCGTCGTGCCGCTGTCTGACGTGTGCCCGCGCGCCGCGACGTCGTCGCGCGACGGCACCAGCGGACGCGACGGGACGCGCGTCCAGAACGCGCGCTTCACCTCGCGGATCGTCGTGCCGCCCGGGTTCGGCGTCGCGAACGAACCGAAGTCGTGCAATCCCAGCGTCATCGCCGCGGCACGGTTCATCGCGTCCAGGTCGAGCGTGTCGTCGATGTGCAGCACGCACCCGCGCAGCCGCGGATCGACTTCGCTCGCGCGGTCGGCGATCCGGTACACGTACGTGCGTTCCAGCGCGGAGAACCGCGCGTCGAAGCCGTCCGGTGCGACGGACACGCGATGGATGGTGACGTCCGACGGCAGCAGGCGCTGCAGCCGGTGCTCGAGCGCGGTGACCGCCGGCACCCTCATGTGCCCGACGGCGCGTGCCAGCGTCGGCTCCGTCACGTCGAGATGGCACACCTGATGACTGGCGTGGACGCCGGTATCGGTGCGTCCGGCGACGACGAGGCGCAGTGGCTCGTCCGGGTCGTGTTCGGGCACGCGCAGCAGTTTGTGCAGCGCCGCCTCGATGGTGCCCTGCACGGTGCGGATGTCCGGTTGCGTGGCCCACCCGTAGAAGCCGCCGCCGTCGTATGCGAGGTCGATGCGCAGTCGTGTCTTGTCCGTCATAGCCAACGAGTATACGGTCCCGCGCCGATGCCCCGTACGGGAATCGTGGGAGGACGACGAGGCGGCGCCGAGGCGGGACGGTGACCTGCTCGTAACATTGCCGCGCCCTGCATGAAACGGGTGCCGCCTACGATGACGCGCGTATCGGCAAGGAGGCCCGCATGTCCGAAGGTCCGCACCGCAACGGACGGACGCGGGCTTCACGGCATGAGGCACGGAAGGCGGAAACACGATGATCGAATCGTCGGCAGGCAGGCTCGCGACGGAACTGGTGGAGCGGCGCGAGGACATCAACCGCGAGCTGAGCCGCAACGGCGTACGGTTCGGCGTGTACAAGGACGGCGTGTACAAGGACCGTCTGTTCCCGTACGATCCGATTCCGCGCATCATCGAATCCGACGAGTTCGACCGTCTCGAGGCGGGGCTCAAGCAGCGCGTCAACGCGCTCAACGCGTACCTGCGGGACATCTACTCCGACAAGCGCATCATCCACGACGGCGTCGTGCCCGAGGAGTTCGTGTACACGTCCGCCGGCTACTACCCGCAGGTCAACGGCGTGACGCCCCCGGCCGGCGTGTTCGCGCACATCGCCGGCGAGGACCTCGTCCAGGGCGAGGACGGCCGCTGGTGGGTGCTCGAGGACAACCTGCGCATCCCCTCCGGCGCCAGCTACCCGCTGTTCGCGCGCGACATCGAACGCCGTGCCAACCCGCGCCTGTTCCGCGAGGTGCACGTGCGGGACAACCGCGACTATCCGCGTCTGCTGCGCAAGGCCATGGACTTCGTTTCCACCGAGGGCATCGCTGTGGTGCTCACCCCCGGCCGCTACAACTCCGCGTTCTTCGAACACGCCTACCTCGCCGAGAAGACCGGCGCCACGCTCGCCTTCCCGGAGGACCTCGAAGTGGTGGAGAACAAGCTGTTCTTCCTCGACTACGCCGGCAACCGGCACCGCGTGGGCGTTGTCTACCGCAGGCTCGCCGACGACTACCTCGATCCGTTCGCCTTCAACCCGGACTCCGTGATCGGCGTGCCCGGACTGTTGTCCGCCTACCGCGCCGGCAACGTCGCCATCGTCAACGCGCCGGGCAACGGCGCCGCCGACGACAAAGCCATCTACTACTTCGTGCCGCAGATGATCAAGTACTATCTGGGCGAGGAGCCGATCCTGCACAACGCGCCCACGTACATGCCGATGTTCGAGCAGGACCGCAAGGAGGTCCTGAACCGCATGGACGAACTCGTCATCAAGGACGTGGCGGAGGCCGGCGGCTACGGTGTGGTGTTCGGCCGCGACCTGAGCCGCGAGAAGCGCGAGGAGCTCGCCGACCGCATCAAGGCGGACCCGCGCCGGTTCATCGCGCAGGAGATCATCCAGTTCCGCGACATCGACGTGGTCGACCCCGCCACCGGCGAGCACAGCCCGCGCAAGGCCGACCTGCGCGCGTTCGTCGTGACCGGCCAGAACACGCACGTGTGGTATTCCGGTCTCACCCGCTACTCCTCGGTGCCCGGGCAGATGATCGTCAACTCGTCCCAGGGCGGCGGCTTCAAGGACACGTGGGTGCTCGCGCCCAAGGACCGCGTCATCCCGAACCACGGCGAGGAGATCGAATCGGTCAATCTCATGCCGCACGCGCGCAAGCATTCGCTGCAGCTCGTCACCGCATCCAAGGCCGACAACCTGTACTGGCTCGGCCGCTACACCGAGCGCGCGTTCACCACGCTCGTCCAGTTCTACCCGTTCTACGACCGTGTGATGGACGACAATCCGGACGCCTTCCGTCCGTTCGCCCGCGCGCTCGACCTGCCGGAGGACTTCGAGGACTTCGACACGTTCATCCACTCGTTCCTCTACGACGGCACGAACCCGGATTCGGTGCGCTCCGCCATCGTCTCCGCGTTCAACAACGCGGTGGTCCTGCGCCCGGAGCTCAGCTCGCGTCTGCTGCAGTACGTCGAGCTGGCGGTGACGAACATCACCAGCGCGGCCGAGGCGTCCGCCGATTCGTCCGACATCTACGCCCAGCGCGACATCGCCGACAACATGCTCGCCTTCTGGGGCGGCATCGAGAACTCCGCCGCCGACATGACGCTCAAGGCGTTCATCTTCATCGGCAAGTACATCGAACGCCTCGACCTGTACACGCGCTTCGGCATGCCGGTGGAGGAGATGGACGCGCCGTTCCGTAAGCTCAGCACCTACTCGCATGCGTTGGACGGCATGCCGTTGCCGCAGTGCTTCGCCGAGGGCATCGGCTGGCTGCTCGGCCAGCTGCCGCAGCGCGGATACCCGGAGCTGACCGCGCGCCTGCAGAGCTTCCTCGACGACTTCGGCAAGCGTTCGATCACCGGCGACCGCAAGGATCCGGGGTCGTTCAGCGCGATGAACATGGACGCCCGCAGGCCGTGACAGGTCGAGCTGGTAAGGTGGAATGCGGTCTATATCACATCTTACGGAGCCGATTCGGAGCCTGATTCATGAAAAAACTGGTGTTTGACTACGAGATGAAGCTCAGCTTCAGCTCGCCCGTCACCGATCACCGTTTCCAGCTGCGGTGCATCCCCGCCACCGGCCCGCGTCAGCAGGTTGTGGACGTCGAGATCGACATCGAGCCGGACGTCGAGCTGGAGACCACCATCGACTCGTTCGATTCGGTGGTCAAGACCGGCTTCATCCCCGAGCCGCACGATGTGTTCAACTACAAGGTGACTGGCATCGCGTTCGTCGACAACGAGCACATCAAGACGGAGATCTACAAGCCGTTGTACCGCTTCGATTCCGCGTTGACGATCCCCGGCCCCGCCGTGGAGGCGCTGACCGACATCTGCCGCCGTCGTCTCGCCGCGCTGCCGGAGGAGGCCACGCCCGTCGAGAAGGCGCGCGAGATCATGGACGAGGTGTACAAGGCGTTCGTCTACACGCCCGGTTCCACCACCATCCGCACCACCGCCGAGGAGGCGCTCGCCCAACGCAAGGGCGTGTGCCAGGACTATGCGCACGTGATGCTGTCCGTGGCCCGCCACTGCGGGCTCGTCGCCCGCTATATCGCGGGTCTGCTCGGCGGGGAGGGTGCCACGCACGCCTGGGTGGAGGTCTACCAGAACAACCGGTGGATCGGTCTCGACCCCACCCACGACCGCATGGTCAACGACAACTACATCACCATCGCCCACGGGCGCGACTACCGCGACTGCATGCTCGACATCGGCATCTTCTCCGGATACAACGTCGAGCAGCACCAGTGGGTCAACGCCTCCGTGCACGAGCAGAGGCTGTAGGGGCGGAAGCCGTAGGTGCGACGGGACGGCGGCGTACGTCGGCGTGCGGCCGTGTCGCGACGTGCCGTGACGTGTCGCGACGCGCCAACTTGCGTTCACGCCGTCACGGCTTATAATGAACAGGTTGCGTTTTCACGCGACGATGGATGAATGTCCGAGCGGTCTAAGGAGCACGCCTCGAAAGCGTGTGAGGGCGAACCCCTCCGCGAGTTCGAATCTCGCTTCATCCGCGATTGCAAAGGGTTCCGGGTTGTCCCGGAACCCTTTTTCGTATGTCCGTGAGCCGTCCGATGACGGTCCGCGCGCGTGACGTCGGGCACGTGACGTCGGTGGGGGGGCGTCAGTCGAACAGGGCGGCGTCGAAGGAGGGGTAGCCGAGCTCCATCGCGCGCCATGCGCGGGCGGAGGCCATGCGGGCCAGCCAGGCGAGCGTCTTGGGCGAGGGCGACGAGGATCCGTCGGCGCCGGTGACCTCCTTGCCGCCCACCGCGTCCAGATAGGCGCGTGCGCAGTTCATCTCGATGGAGGCGACCGTGTCGGCCGTGATGCCGTTGGCCGGGTCGGCGATCGTGTCCGGGTGGGCGATGAGCTGGTCCACCGCGTACACCTTGCGCCGTGGGTCCTTCGAGGAGCCGGACAGGGAGAACAGGCGCTGCGCGGCGGTCTTGTGGTTGTCGGACAGGGCCAGTGTGGCGCCGTCCACGCCGCGGGCGGCGAGCACCTCCACCGAGAATCCGGCGCGGTCCTCGCCGAGCGAGATCGCGTCGAGCGCGGACGCCTGCATGTCGAGGCTCACCACTTCGTCGTAGTCGACCTTCTCCGGGGAGGAGGCGTCCACCCCCAGACGTTCCGCCAACGTTCCGGCGACGAACGAGGCCTGCGCGGCGCGCATCGCGCCCTCGGCGAACCGGGAGTCGCAGGTGGAGGCCACGGTGAGCCACGCCGTGGCCGAGGTGCGGGCCGCAAGATACCGCATCATCAGCGGCGCTTCGGCGACGGCGGGGGACAGGGCGTGCGAGGCCGTCAGATACACGCTCTCGCATGCGCTCGGCTTCGTCGCCTCGTCGACCTGCGCTTCGAGACCCGGTGCGGCGCAGCCGGCGAGAGGCGCCGTCATCGCGCACAACGCGAGTACGGCCGCCAAGGGGGTGTGCGTCCAGGAATCCCGAAGTGTCTTCATAAAACAGTAGAGTAAACACTGACTATGACCATATGGGCCAACATAGGGGCCATTCGCCGCAATAACTTAAGGGAGGTCTTGCGAAATGGAACTGGACCTGACAGGAATTCACAAGCTCGCAGCAGAGCAGGGCATCGAGCCGGAGGCGCTTGACGACGCCCTGTCCGAGGCGCTGCGTCTCGCCTATCTCAAGACCCCGCACGCGGCCAAGCACGCGCGCGTCGAACTCGACGACCGTGCCGGCACCTTCACCGTGTGGGCCGCGGACGAGATCCCGGGCACGCCCACCGAGGACGACCCGCATCCGGCCCCCACGCTGGGCGAGGAATACGATGACACGCCGAAGGACTTCGGCCGTCTCGCCGCCGCCACCGCGCGCCAGGTCATCACCCAGCTGTTCCGCCATGCCGAGGACGAGCGCGTGTTCGGCGCGTTCTCCGGCCAGAAGGGCAAGCTCATCACCGGCGTCGTCCAGCAGGACGTCAAGGACTCGTCCAACGTGCACATCGCCGTGGGCGACGTCGAGGCCCTGCTGCCCCGCCGCGAGCAGGTGCCGGGCGAGCGCTACCGCCATGGCGAGCGTCTGCGCGTCTACGTGGTGAACGTGGGCCGCGGCCTCAAGGGACCGGAGATCATCGTCTCCCGCTCCCACCCGGAGCTCGTGCGCAAGCTCTTCGAACGTGAGGTCCCGGAGCTCGTCTCCGGCGCCGTGTCCATCATGGCGATCGCCCGCGAGGCCGGCGCCCGCACGAAGATCGCCGTCAAGGCGAACACCGACGGCGTGAACCCGAAGGGCGCGCTCATCGGCCCCGGCGGCGCCCGTGTGCGCGCCGTCATGGAGAACCTCGGCCCGGAGAAGATCGACATCGTCGACTACTCCGACGATCCGGCCAAGTTCGTCGCCTCCGCCCTGAGCCCGGCCGTGGCCACCGGCGTGCAGGTGATCAGCGAGAAGAACAAGACCGCCATCGCCTTCATCCACGACGACCAGCTGTCGCTGGCCATCGGCAAGGAGGGACAGAACGCGCGTCTGGCCGCCAAGCTCACCGGCTGGAAGATCGGCATCGAATCGTCCGAGGCCCACGCCAGGAAGCTCGCCGAGCAGCAGCATGAGGCCGCCGCCACGGACGGACAGGCGCAGGCCGACTGACCCGTCTCCCGCGGACACGTGGACGGGGCGGGGAGCCGGACGGCATCCCGCCCCGTCGTCGGGCGTGGCACATCCAGCGTACTGAGTATGCTTGATGCGGTATGCCGGGCGTAAGCATGCCCGGCCGAAGAATGAGGAATCACGATCATGGTCGTACGATGAACAGGCTCGCCGTCATCGGGATTTGACCACGCCGGCGCGTGGTCACGATAAGGAGAACAAGTAGTGGCGAAACCACGCGTATATGAAATTGCCAAGGCCCTTGGCGTCGACAGCAAGACCGTGCTGGAGAAGCTCAAGGATATGGGGGAGTTCGTCAAGTCCGCCTCCTCCACCGTCGAACCTCCGGTGGTTCGCAAACTGAAGAACGCCTTCGCCGACAAGGGCGAACAGGGTGGTTCCAGGCAGGGTGCCAAGCCCGGCGCCCCGAAGCCGTCGCACAACGCGCACGGACAGTCCCCGCGTCCGGCGGCGCATGCCGGCGCCCCCACCCCGGCCCAGGCCGCCAGGCCCGCGGCGCCGTCCCCTGCTTCCGCCGCTCCCGCGGCGCATGCCGGCGAGCATCGTCCGGCCCCCGTGCCGGGCGCCCATCCGGGTCCGCGTCCCGCGCAGCCGGGACCGCGCAACCAGTCCCAGCATGGCCAGTCCGGCCAGCGTCGCGACCGCAACGAGCGCGGTGACCGTTCCCAGGGAGCCCAGCAGGGCCATCGTCCCGGCCAGCAGGGCCAGGGCCGTCCGGGCGCACGTCCCGGCGCCCCGCGCCCGCAGGGCGAGCACCGCGGCAACCCCGGCCGTCAGGGCGCCCCGCGTCCCGGCCAGTCCGGCGGCGCCAACCCGCGTCCGGCGGCCCCCGGCCAGCAGGCGCACACCCCGGGCCCGCGTCCGGGCAACAACCCGTTCAGCCGCAAGCAGGGCATGCACACCCCCACGCCGGGTGACATCCCGCGTCCGCACCCGATGGCGCGTCCGACCGTGAACGACAGCCGCAACGGCGGTGGCCGCGGTCGTGGCGGCCGTGGCGGCTTCCGCAACGGCCGTCCGGGCCAGGGTGGCACCGGCGCTCCGCGTCCGGGCCAGTGGGGCCACAACCGTCCGGGTCAGGGCGGCGCCCAGTCCGGCGCAGGCCAGCGCGGCGGCTTCCGCGGCGGGCAGGGCGGCGGCTTCCAGGGCGGTTCCTCCGCTCCGAGCAACGGTCCCGCACGTGGCGGCGGTCGCGGTCGCGGTGGTGCCGCAGGCGCCTTCGGACGCCAGGGAGGCAAGAGCTCCAAGGCGCGTAAGAACCGTCTGGCGAAGCGCCGCGAGTACGAGGAGATCAAAGCGCCGACCATCGGCGGCGTGCGCATCCCGCGCGGCAACGGCCAGACCATCCGCCTGCGCCAGGGCGCGTCCCTCGCGGACCTCGCGGAGAAGATCAACGTCAACGCCGCGTCCCTCGTCACCGTGCTCTTCCACCTGGGCGAGATGGCCACGGCCACGCAGTCGCTGGACGAGTCCACCTTCCAGATTCTCGGCGAGGAGATCGGCTGGAACATCCAGATCGTCTCCGCCGAAGAGGAGGATAAGGAGCTGCTCCAGCAGTTCGACATCGACCTCGACAACGAGGAGCTGCAGGAGGACGAGGACCTCGAGCCGCGTCCGCCGGTGGTCACCGTCATGGGCCATGTCGACCACGGCAAGACCCGACTGCTCGACACCATCCGCAAGACGAACGTCATCGAGGGCGAGGCCGGCGGCATCACCCAGCGCATCGGCGCCTACCAGGTGACGGTCGACCTTGACGGCGAGAAGCGCAAGATCACGTTCCTCGACACCCCGGGCCATGAGGCGTTCACCGCCATGCGTGCCCGCGGCGCCGAGCTCACCGACGTGGCGATCCTCGTGGTCGCCGCCGACGACGGCGTGATGCCGCAGACCGTCGAGGCCATCAACCACGCGCAGGCGGCCAAGGTGCCGATCGTCGTGGCGGTCAACAAGATCGACAAGCCGGGCGCCAACCCGGACAAGGTCCGCGGCCAGCTCACCGAGTTCGGCCTGGTGCCGGAGGAGTACGGCGGCGACACCATGTTCGTCGACATCTCCGCCAAGCAGAACATCAACGTGGACAAGCTCCTCGAAGCGGTGCTGCTCACCGCCGACGCGGACCTCGACCTCAGGGCGAACCCGAACATGGACGCCCGCGGCGCCACCATCGAGGCCAGGCTCGACAAGGGCCGCGGCGCCGTGGCCACCGTGCTCGTCCAGCAGGGCACCCTGCACGTGGGCGACGCCATCGTGGCCGGCACCTCGTACGGCCGCGTGCGCGCCATGCTCGACGAGAACGGCAAGCACATGAAGGAGGCCACCCCGTCCACGCCGGTCCAGGTGCTGGGCCTGACCTCCGTGCCCACCGCCGGCGACCTGTTCCTCGTGGCCGGCGACGACCGCACCGCGCGTCAGATCGCCGAGAAGCGCCAGGCCACCGAGCGTGCCGCCCAGCTGGCCAAGCGCCGCAAGATCGTCTCCCTCGAGTCCCTCAAGGAGCAGTTCGCCAAGTCCGAGGTGGACATGCTCAACATCGTCATCAAGGGCGACTCCTCCGGCTCCGTCGAGGCGCTCGAGGACTCCCTGATGAAGATCGAGGTGTCCGACGAGGTCGGCATCCAGGTCATCCACCGCGGCGTCGGCGCGATCACGCAGAACGACGTCAACCTGGCCACGGTCGACAAGGCCGTCATCATCGGCTTCAACGTGCGACCGAACCGTCAGGTGCAGGATCTGGCCGACCGCGAGGGTGTGGAGATCAAGTACTACTCGGTCATCTACAAGGCCATCGAGGACATCGAGGCCGCCCTCAAGGGCATGCTCAAGCCGGAATACGAGGAGGTCGTCACCTCCCACTCCGAGATCCGCGAGATCTTCCGCTCCTCCAAGTTCGGCAACATCGCCGGCGTCATGGTGCAGGACGGCGAGGTCAAGCGCGGTACGAAGTGCCGTATCCTGCGCAACGGCGTCGCCACCGTCAACGACCTCGAGATCTCCTCGCTGCGTCGTTTCAAGGACGACGTGCAGTCCGTCAAGGAAGGCTATGAGGCCGGCATCAACCTCGGCTCCTTCAACGACATCGAGCTCGGCGACATCATCGAGACCTTCGAGATGCGCGAGGTCGAACGCAAGTAGCGCATCGGCGTGCCGCGTACGTCACGCACGTGACGTGCGCCGCACGCGTCATCGAACGCGTCATCGCACGCGTCAAACGGCCGGCGGCCGGGACCAGACCCGTCCCGCCGGCCCGCATCATCCGCTCCCGCCGACAGTCCTCGCCAGCGGGAGCGCTTCATATCCGCACAGATTGTTCCGGACGATTCTTTGAAAAGGACTTCCCATGGCAGGAACCAACCCCCGCGCCGCGCGCATCGCGGCCCTGATCCAGCGCGTCATCGCTTCCTCCATCGAGCGTGAGCTGCATGACAAGCGCCTGATCAACATCACCATCACCGAGGTGCGCGTCACCAACGACCTGCAGATCGCCAAGGTCTACTGGACCCAGTACGGCCATCAGGGCAAGGAGGCCGGCGAACGCAAACGCGCCCAGCAGGCCCTCGACCAGGCCAAGGGCCATCTGCGCACGCTCGTCGGCCGCAAGGCCGGCCTGCGCCTGACCCCGCAGCTCCAGTTCGTGTTCGACGAGGTCCCCGGCGAGGCCCACGAGATCGAGGACATCCTCGTCATGGCCCGCAAGCGCGACGAGGAGCTCGCCAAGGCGCGCGCCAACGCCCAGTACGCCGGCGACGTCGACCCGTACAAGCATGACGACAAGCCCGCGCAGGACGCCGACGACGATGGTTTCGACGATTTCGACGATGACGCCGACGACGGGTTCGGCGACGCCGAGGACTTCCGCATCGCATGAACGACGGACTCCTGCTCGTCGACAAGCCGCAGGGCGTGACCAGCTTCGACGCGGTGGCCGCCGTCCGCGGCGCGCTGCGCACGA
Source organism: Bifidobacterium sp. CP2 (assembly GCF_018555635.1). Taxonomy (NCBI): domain Bacteria; kingdom Bacillati; phylum Actinomycetota; class Actinomycetes; order Bifidobacteriales; family Bifidobacteriaceae; genus Bifidobacterium; species Bifidobacterium sp. CP2. The sequence continues at coordinate 72,365 of NZ_JAFEJX010000006.1, forward strand.
AGAAGGTCGGCCACGCCGGCACGCTCGACCCGATGGCCACCGGCATGCTGGTCATCGGGTTCGGCAGGGCCACGCGCCTGCTGCAGTACATCGTCGAACATGACAAGACCTACGAGGCGACGATCCGACTCGGCGCCTCCACCACCACCGACGACGCCGACGGCGCGTTCGTCGCGACCGCGGACGGCGCCGCGGCCGGATGGCTGTCCGGCGGTGCCGACGGCCTGCGTCGGGACGTCGAACGCGTCATCGCCGAGACGTTCCTCGGCGACATCGAACAGGTGCCGAACACCTTCTCCGCCATCAAGGTCAACGGCCAGCGCGCCTACGACCTGGCCCGCGAGGGCAAGGACGTGGCGCTCAAGGCGAGGGCCGTGCACATCGCCGGATTCGACGTCCTCGACGTGCGTCCCGGGTACGCGTCCGCCGCGTCGCCGGCGGCGCCGCTCGAACCGGCGGGTACGTCCGACGCGACAGGTCCGGCCGACGCGACTGGTCCCGGGACGTCCGACGATGCGGCCGACGCGACGGACCGTATTCCCGTCGTGGACGTCGACGTGCGGGTGAGCTGCTCGTCCGGCACGTACATCCGCGCGCTCGGCCGCGACCTCGGCGCCGCGCTCGGCGTGGGAGGGTATCTCACACGCCTGCGTCGCACGCGCGTGGGACGGTTCGCGCTGCCTGACGACAGGTCAGGCCTCGCCGTCGCCGCGGATGCGATCGTCGACGCCCACGCCGAACCGAAGACGTTCACCAACCGCGAGGGGGAGACCATCACCCGCAACCGGTGCGTGCTGGACACCCCGGACGGCCTGTCCGGCGAGGAACGCGGCGACTGGCTGCGCGCCCGCGCCATCGGCATGGCCGACGCGGCGCGCGGCGCCATGACCGTCATCGACATCACCGCCGACCAGGCGCGCGAGCTGCGGTTCGGCCGCCGCATCGACGGGACGCTCGCCAAAGGCGTCCACTACGCCGCCATCGCCGGCGACGACGTCGCCGCCATCGTCGAACGGGCCAACCGCACGCAGGCCAAACCGGTCGTCGTGTTTCCCAAGGACTGAAAGGAACGAACGCAATGGCAATGAACATCACGTATCTGACCCCGGACGGGAACGGCGACGTCGCGTGGCCGTCCTTCGACGACGACAAGCGCGCCGTGGTCACGCTGGGCGCGTTCGACGGCATGCACCTGGGGCATCAGGCGGTCGTGCGCCGCGTGGTCGAGCTCGCGCACAAGCATGACGCGTTCTCCGTCGTGATCCTGTTCGACCCGCGTCCCGCGTTCGTGCATGGGTGGGCCGCCGCGCACGACGGCGCCGAACCCGGCGACGGCGTCATCGACGCGAACGCGCTCAACGGCGTGGACGACCGGCTGAGGGTGCTGGAGGAGCTCGGCGTCGAGCATGCGCTCGTCGTGCGGTACACGCTCGCCTTCGCCGCGAAATCGTACATCTTCTTCCTCGGACAGCTCACCGGCAAGCTCGGCATGCGCACGCTCGTGCTCGGCTCCGACGCCGCGATGGGCGCGGGCCGCAAGGGCGACGTCAAGTCGATCGCGAACCTCGCCGCCGCGACCGGCGTGTTCGAGCTCGACGTGGTGGACGATCGCGGCCCCGGCGAAGTGCGCATCCCGCGCGACTGGAAGCCGGAGATGCCGGAGGAGTGGGGTGAGCCCGCCGACCCGCTGGCGGGGGCCACCAAGGCGGAGCGCCGCGCGTGGAGCAAGAAGCGCCAGGCCAAGGCGACCCGCGCGTGGAGCTCCAGCAACGTGCGCTACCTGCTGGGCCATGGCCGCATCAAGGACGCGAACGCGATCCTGGGACGTCCGCACGCCGTCGAAGGCATCGTCGTCCACGGCGAGGAGCGCGGGCGCACCATCGGATTCCCCACCGCGAACCTGTCCGACGAGGTCGTGGGATACCTGCCGGTCGACGGCGTGTACGCCGGCTGGCTCGTCGACGAAGGCGAAGCGGGGGATCACGACGCCTCCGAGGCGGCCGAGACCTCCGCTTCCGCCGAGACGGCAACTGAGCCCCGCCGCTGGGCCGCCGCCATCTCCATCGGCACCAAGCCGACGTTCAGCGAGAAGACCGGCCTCAACGAGCGCGTCGTCGAGGCGTACGCGATCACCGAGGACTGGCTGGAACTCTACGGGCACAAGGTGCGTGTGGAGTTCGCCGGATTCCTGCGCCCGCAGGTGAGGTTCGACGGCGCCGACGCGCTCGCCGCCGAACTCAGGCGCAACGTCGAGGAGACCAAGCACCTCACCGCCTGAGCGCGGTCCCGCACCCGGGTGCATTCCGGGGTGCATCCCCGCCGCCTTCCGGCCTTCGTGACGTCCCGTCCATCCTTGTGGGGTGGGCGGGACGCCGCATATCGGCGACCCGCGTCTCCGGCACTACAACAGCACGTCGAGCGCGGCCTTGAGCGTCGTGGCCTCGACGATGCGCAGGCCGGGGATCTCGACGCGCTTGCGCAGCCTCGGCACCACGGCCGTGGTGAAGCCCAACCGTGCCGCCTCGCGCAGACGGTACTCCATCCGCGGCGCGGGCCTCACCTGTCCGGTCAGCGAGATCTCGCCGATGGCGCAGGTGGTGCGCGCGATCGGCGCGTGCTTCGCCGCGCTCGCCAACGCGGCCACGATGGCTAGGTCGCAGGACGGCTCCTTGGCGAGCCCGCCGGCGATCGTCGAGACGTACAGGTCGTTGCCCAGCAGGTTCACGTGCCCGTGACGGTACAGCACCGCCACCAGCATGGCGATGCGGTTGGCGTCCACGCCGTTCACCGCGCGTCTGGGCGTGGGCAGCACCGAATTCGTGACCAGCGACTGGATCTCCACCGGCAGCGACCGGTGCCCGTCCAACGTGAACGTCACGCACGTGCCCTCCACCGTCGCCGCGTCGTCCCCACCGTCCGGGCCTCCGTCCGCGCCGCCGGGGGAGGAGAGGAACAGGCCGGCCGGGTCGGTCACCTCCTCGATGCCCTCGCCGCTCATGTCGAAGCAGCCCACCTCGTCCGTGGGCCCGAACCGGTTCTTCACCGCGCGCAGCATCCTGAGCGCGGTCTCCCCATCGCCCTCGAACTGGCACACCACGTCCACCAGATGCTCCAACGTGCGCGGGCCGGCGATCGAACCGTCCTTCGTGACGTGCCCGACCAGCAGCACCGGCACGTCCAACGTCTTGGCCACGTCGATGAGGGCGCTCGCCACCTCGCGCACCTGCGTGGAGCCTCCGGAGATGCCATCCACGTCCTGGGAGATGATGGTCTGCGCCGAATCGACGATGGCCAGCGTGGGACGCTCCCGCTCGATGAGCCCGAGCACGGTGGCCAGGTCCGTGGTGGCGGCCAGCAGCAGGTTCGGCTCCACCGCGTCGATGCGCGTGGCGCGCATCCGCACCTGCCCCTGCGACTCCTCGCCGGACACGTACAGCACGCGCCCGCCGTCCGCCGCATGGGCGCGGGCGATGTTGCCGGCCGTCTCCAGCAGCAGCGTGGACTTGCCGATGCCCGGCTCGCCGGCGACGAGCACCACGGACCCGGGCACGATGCCGCCGCCGAGCACCCTGTCGAACTCCGAGAAGCCCGTGGGCAGACGCGTCACGTCCTCGGTGCCGACCTCCGTGATCGGACGCGCCGCGCCTTCCGCCACGACGCCGGCACGCGTGTGGCCCATACGCCCCGCCGGCCCTGCGGACACGCCGCCCCGCCTCGCCGCCGCGGAGGGACGGGCCTCATGGAACTCCTCGATGGTGCCCCACTGCCCGCATTCGGGGCAGCGGCCGAACCATTTCCCGCCGCTCCAGCCGCATTCGCCGCATACATACTGCACATTCGTCTTCGCCATGCCTCGACGGTACGTCCGCGAACGGACCACCGGTAGATATCTACCGGTTCCTCGTGCCCGTCGGCGCGTCACGCGGCTGTGCCACAATCGAAGGCATGTCGAATACACGTAGTTCCGTTCGTTCCGCGCAGCAAAGCCCCTCCCACGGCAAGCTCATCGCCGTGATCGTCGCGGCCGCCCTGGTCATCATCCTCGCCCTGCTCTCCGCCTTCGTCTGGCCGGGTTGGGCGCTGAACAAGACGGAGGCGTCGAAGCCCGCCACCTCCCAGCAGCAGACGCAGGAGCCGACCACGCCGACCATCAAGGCCACGGATCTGCCGGACGGCGCCACGGAACTGCTCAAGGCCATGCCGGACAGCGTGCTCAACTTCGCACGCACCAAGGCCGACGCCTCCACCACCTGGAACTCGGCCACTCCCCTCGAGGAGTACACGCTCACGTACTCCACCGGCAAGAAGGGACAGGACATCACGCTCATCGTGGCCCAGTGGAGCTCCTCCGACGACGCCACCACGCAGTACAACGCGCTCACCGGCGCCTTGGACGGCAAGAAGATCGCGTCCGGCGCGGTGAAGGTGCAGGGCGACAACACCGGCGAATACGTGGTGAAGACCGACAAGGACCAGCCCAAGCAGGGCACGGCCGTGTGGCGCAACGACACCGTGGTGTTCCAGGCCACCGGCACGAAGGACGAGCTGCAGCGCTTCTACCAGAAGTTCCCGCTGTGACGCCCGTCGTGACGCCCGTCATATGGACGTCATCGGGCCGGAACATGACGACATCGTGACGTGCCGGTGACATCGTCCTCAAGAGTGTGTATACTCGTGCGAGTTGCAACTTTTACGATTAATCGGAATGGAGGCTTCAGATGGGTTCCGTCATCAAGAAGCGCCGCAAGCGGATGAGCAAGAAGAAGCACCGCAAACTGCTGCGTAAGACCCGCCACCAGCGCAAGTAGTCTTACCTGCACGAAGGCATGAAGGACCCCGCGCACCGAACCGGTGCGCGGGGTCCTTCCATATCCGCGTCCGCCCGCGGCGTCCGGATGCCCGCATGTGCCCCGCCGAAGACGACGAACGCCGCATCCGTACGGGACGGATGCGGCGTCCATGCGTGCGCGCCGGTGAAGGACCGGGTTATGCGCGGCTCACTTGTTGGAGTTGGTCAGCACGCGCGGGCCGTTCGGGTCGCCCACGATGACCGTGTCCACCATGTTGAGGAACAGGCCGTGCTCGACGACGCCCACCGTGTTGATGAGGTCCTCGGCCAGGTCGAACGGGTGCTCGATCTTCTCCAGGTGCAGGTCGACGACGTAGTTGTTCTCGTCGGTGCGCACCTCCTTGCCGTCGGCGTCGAGACGCAGCACCGGCTTGTAGCCCTTGGCTTCGAACTTCTTGATGACGTGGCCGGCGCCGAACGGGATGACCTCGACCGGCAGCGGGAACTTGCCGATGGTGTCGACGACCTTGGACTCGTCCACGATCCACACGATCTTGTCGGAGTTGGTGGCGACGATCTTCTCCCACAGGAGGGCCGCGCCGCCGCCCTTGATGCCGTTGAAGTCCTTGTCGACCTCGTCGGCGCCGTCGATGGTCACGTCGATGTGGTCCACATCGTCGATGTCGACGATCTTGATGCCGTAGCTTTCCGCCTGGGCCTGGGTGCGGCGGGACGTGGTGACGCCGGTGAACTGGAGGCCTTCCTCCTTGACGCGGCGGCCGAGCTCGTCCACGAGGAACTTGACAGTGGAACCGGTGCCGAGGCCCGCGATCATGCCGTTCTCGATGAGCTTGGCGGCCTCGATGCCGGCGGCCTTCTTCAGGGCGTCCTGCTGTGCCTTATCCATGGTGCTTCCTTTCCGTACGGATGAAAAATCCGTACTTATCCTAACGCGGGTGGGCGATGCTGTGAGATGGTGTCCACTTCTGTTCACGGCGTGTTCAGCGTAGGAAGTCGGCGGCCGTGAGCGTGAGGTTGCCGTCGCCGTCCACGAAGCCGTCCACGGCGATCCAGCCATGCACGTGCATCGCCTCGCCGTTGTAGAACGGGCTGGTCTTCGGTGCGGGGGAGAAACGCACCTCGCCCGACACCTTCAGTCCGCTCGGCGTGAGGCCCGGCATTGCGGCCTGCGGCGCGGTCTGTTGCGCCGCCGACGGCTCCGCGGCCGATGACGCCGCCCGTGTGTCCGCCTTCGCTGCGCCCGTCGTGTCCGACGCGTCCGCCTTCGCTGCGCCGAGGTCGTCCGGCACGCCCTCCGGTTCGGCGAGCAGGTCCGTGAGCTTCGGCTTCGACGCGCGTGTCGCGGCCGTCCGCGACGCCGCGTCGCGACGCGCGTCGGACTTGCCGTCGTTCGCGTGCGTCCCGCGCAGACCGGACGCGTCGGCCTTGCCGTCGAGGACGAGCTGCACGTCCGGCGGCACGTCGGTGCCACGCGAGTATTCGGAGTTCAGCAGCGAGCGCCAGCCTTCGATGGGCAGGTATCCGTCCTGTGCGCCCGAGCGGCAGTCGCCGGCGTAGGTGCGCGCGAGCTCGTCGACGAGCTCGTTGCCCGCGTTGCCGGCGTGTCCCTTCACCCACTTGAATTCGACCGGTCCGGGACGGTTCGAGATCGCCTCGTCGATGGCCTGGATGAGCTCGCGGTTCTTCACCGGCTTCTTCTGCGAGTTCTTCCAGCCGTTGCGCTTCCAGCCTTTGACCCATTTCGTCGAGCAGTTGATGGCGTATTGGGAGTCCGATTCGATGATGAGTTTCTGCGGCCCCGGATGCGCGCGCAGCGCCTCCAGGACGGCGCACAGTTCGCCGATCTGGTTGGTGCCGTTCGTGGCGCCGCCGGCGTCGTAGCCGCGCGAATCGTGCTCGTGTCCGGGCTCGCCGCCGTCGCCCGCGTCCTTCGCGTGGTCGGCCCACGCCCATCCCATCGGCCCGTTCGGGTTGCCGAGCGCCGAACCGTCCGTCGATACCACAATCGTGTCAGTCATGCCTCCACCCTAACGGCACCCGGCACCCGCATGCGGGACGGAAGGGCGTCCCCCAGGCGGGCGCATGCCGGTTGGGGCGTGGGAATACGGCCGTGGATATGACTTGGCCCCTCGTCTTGAGGGGCCAAGTCATATCCGCCTCACCTGCGGCGAGGCTCACCGTGTCCGGCGGGTGATTGCGTCAGTCGTGCCTGCGGGTGGCGAGCGCGAGGATGCCCGCTCCGGCGAGGAGCATGCACGCCACGACGGCGACGAGGACCGAGGCGCCGGTGCGCGCGAGCTCGTGCTTCGGCTGGCCGGCGACCGCGCCGTCGTCGTGCTTCGGTGTGGCCGGGTTCGTCGGCTTGTTCGGTTCGCCCGGCTTGACGGAGGGGGCCTTCCAGCTGTTCACGAAGCTGATGATCGGCGGAACGCCGTTCTCGGATTCCAGCTCCTTGCCGTCGACGGTCGTGGTGACCGTGAAGCCGGTGTCGGACGTGTCGTCCTTCGTGACCGTGATGACCACCTTCCTCGGAGCACTGTCGTTGGTGTAGCCGGCCGCGGCGTCACCGGGGACGTGCGATTCGGCGATGTTGTACACGTAGGTGCCGGCGTTCTCCGGAGTGAACTTCAGGGTGAGGGGCTCCGCCAGGTTGACGGCACGGCCGGATTCGCTCTTGGGCGAGTCGTAGGTCCTGCCGGTGTCGATGTCGGCGGCGTCGAGGCCGAGCATCGTGGCGGCGGCCGTACGGTCGGCCTCGGGGATGGCGTTGCCCTGCGCGTCCGTGTCGGCGGGCTTGACGGTGAACTGGTAGTCGCCGTCGTTCATCGCCTTGCCGTTGAGCACGTTGGAGACCAGCAGCGTGTAGTCGGAGGAGAGCGCGGTGACGTCGAGGTTCGTCGTCACCTTGATGTCGGCCTCGTCGGTGTGGCGCTCCATGTAGAAGAAGTCGAAGCGGTAGGTCTTGCCGTCCTGCAGTCCGAGGGACTTCGCCTGCGCGTCGAGGTCGACATCCTTGCTGGCCGCCGTATGCGCGCCGCCGAGGTCGATGGCGAGCTTGTTGTTGACGAACAGGTACACGTCGTCGTCGCCGGTGAAGTCGAAGAACTGGCCGGCGCCTTGATGGTAGGTGAAGACGCCGTTGCTTTTCATGGCGTAGTGGTAGTTGTGCTGCTTCCTGACGTAGACGTTCCTGCCGTCCTTGACGACCGGCTTGCCGTTCTCGTCGCGGATGCCGATGTTGCCTTCGGTCATCTCACCGCCGTCGATGCCGTCCAGCGGGAAGAAGCCGAAGTTGCCGTCCGTCTCGCTCTTCGTCGCGGTCGGATCATAGGCGACGCTGCCCGGGGCGTCCTTCGTCCCCGGCTGGTAGGTGACGTCGCCCTCGACACTCGTGTTCGCGGCGAAGGTGTACTTGTCGATCTGATGGCCATGCGCCGACTTGGACCCGTCATAGGCGAGGACCATCTTGTCGTAGCCGAAGTACGGCGTGCCGGCGTTGCCGGTGAACAGGTTGTTGAGCATGTAGTAGGCGTATGCCATCGGGCTCTGGAAGACGCCGATGCCGTTGTCCGTGCTGTCCGAGGAGAGGTCGATCTTCTTCTTGAGGTCCACGGAGGCGACGGCCTCCGCGTACGTCTGGGACTTCAGCGTGTTGTGCTTCGGCTTGATGGTGATGTTGCCCGCACGGTAGTGGAGGTCCTTGTCCTTGCCGGCGAGGATGAAGAGCGTCACGGCGCCGTTCGAGTCCTTCGGCACGGTGAGGTCGAAGGAGCTGATCTCGCCCGTGTCGTTTTTGGCGACCGGGTCGATCTGGTCGACCGTGTTGGCGCCCTTGTTCGCGTCGGTTTCCGGAACCGTGAGCGGGATCGTCGTGCCGGCGGCGTCGGTCGCCTTGATGCCGGCGTAGGCCGCCTGCACGAAGCCGCGCGCGTAGGAGACCGTGTAGGTCTCGCCGGGCGTGAGTCCGGTGATGGTGCGGGTCAGCGGCTTGACGGCCGTGCCGGCCATGCTCAGCACGCTGTCGCCGTCCTGGGACCACATCATCGTGCCGGTGACCTTGGAGGCCTTGCCTTCGGCGTACTCGGTGTCCTTGCCCGTGCCGGAGACGGTCCACTTGCCGAACTTCGTGTTGTCGGCGGCGTCCGGGTTGCCTGCGTAGAAGTAGTGCGTGCCGTCGCCGAGCATGCCGGTGTAGGCGGCGTCGGCGGCGTCATACGCGTTGTTGGCGCCCGCGGGGACGAGCTGGGCTCCGGCGATGCGCACGGTCTTCGCGTCGGCGGCGGGGGTCAGCGCGATTGTGATGGCCTTGGCGTCGCCGCTGTTGAAGTAGAAGTCCTGCCAGGCGCCGGCGTCCTTCGCGACGCTGTCGCGCGTGGTGCGCGCGGCGTCGGAGGGAGCGGCGTTGTACGCCGTGATGGCGTCGCTCTTGCCGTTCCTGATGGCGACGTTCATGTCGGCTGCGGTGGTGCCGCCGTTGTCGGCCCAGACGCTGAACTTGTATTCGGTGTTCGGGGTGACCGTGAACGCGCCGCTGGTGAGCGTGGAGGCCTTGCTGTAGCCGTAGACGCCGTTGCCGTTCTGCTCCCATAGCGTGGTGACGGACGGGGCGGTGCCGTCGGCGGCGGGGGTCATGCAGGTGTCGTCGACGATCGCGGAGCCGTCGCCGCAGCTCCACTTGCCGAACGCGCCGGCGACGCCGTCACCGGGGTCCGCCGGGTTGAGCACGGTGGACTTGGTGGCCGCCTTCGTCATGAACTGCGCGAGCAGGCGCTGGAACATGGTGCGCTGCGCGGGGTCGGACGGGATGTCGGATGCGTCCGCGCGTCCCAGTTCCGTGTCGATGCCCTTCGCGATCTGCTCGACGGCGGCCTTGTCGTACTGCGGCATGCCGTTCTTGCCGAGCGTGTCGGCGACGAGGCCGGTCCTCGCCGTGTCGTTCTTGCCGTTGTTGAGCGAGAGGTCGTCGGCGCCGGTGCCCGCGCCCATCGCGTATTCGAACAGCAGGTTGTCCTTGTCGTAGTCGATGAACTGAACCGGCAGGGTCAGCGTCTTGCCTTCGTCGACGGAAGCGCTGGAGGGGGTGGCGGACGCCGGTGCGATGCCGACCGCCATCAGTGTGGCCGAAGCGGCCGTGGCGCATATGGCGGCTCGGATGACGCGCGCCATGTGGTTCTTCTCCTGAGATGCCAAAAGTGGTCCTTTCCTGTGGGATTCGGAGGACCGGTCGGGGGGTGTCCCGTGCGGTGAATCCCTATTCGGGGGCTTTATTGCCCCTATCAGGGGCAGTGTATGTCCTGCAGGACGGCGGCGCGCGGAGTTATTTAAATAATGACAAGTTATTTACAAACAAATATTTTATTCAATAAAAACAGGTTGTTGGTCGAAATAGGGGGGGGGCACAACGAAGGCGCCCGAACCCCGTGGAGGGGATTCGAGCGCCTGCATCATGCGCTCCGTTGGAGGAGACTGGGTGATGTCACTCGGATGTCACTCGGCGAGAGCCTTGTCGACCACCTCGGTGGCTTCGGCGAGGACCTTGTCGAGGGCCTCGGGGCTCTCGAAGGACTCGGCGTACACCTTGTAGATGTTCTCGGTGCCGGAGGGGCGGGCCGCGAACCAGTTGTCCTTGGTGGTGACCTTGAGGCCGCCGATCTTGGCGTGGTTGCCCGGCGCCTCGGTGAGCTTGGCGGTGATGTCCTCGCCCGCGAGCTGCGTGGCGGTGACGTCGTCGCCGGTGAGCTTGGCGAACTTCTGCTTCTGCTCGAGCGTGGTGGGCGTGTCGACGCGCTTGTACCAGGACTCGCCGAAGCGGGCCACCTGGTCCTTGTGCAGCTCGGCCGGGTTCTTGCCGGTCTTCGCGGTGATCTCCGCGGCGAGCAGGTCGGGGATGAGGCCGTCCTTGTCGGTGGTCCACACGCGGCCGTCACGGCGCAGGAAGCTCATGCCGGAGCTCTCCTCGCCGCCGAACGCGACCTCGCCCTTGAACAGCGGGTCGACGAACCACTTGAAGCCGACCGGCACCTCGATGACCTTCGCGTCGATGGACGCGGCGACACGGTCGATGAGGGAGGAGGAGACGAGAGTCTTGCCCACGGCGGCGCCTTCCGGCCAGCCGGGACGGTTGCCGCCGAACAGGTACTCCACGCACACGGCGATGTAGTGGTTCGGGTTCATCACACCCCAGTCCGGGCAGACGATGCCGTGGCGGTCGGCGTCCGGGTCGGTGCCGCCGACGAGGTCGTACTTGTCCCACGCGCCGGCGTTGAGCTGGTCCACGAGGCCCTTCATCGCGTACGGGGAGCTCGGGTCCATGCGGATCTTGCCGTCGTGGTCGATGGTCATGAAGCGCCAGGTCGGGTCGACCTCGGGGCGCACCACGCCGATGTTCAGGCCGTACTTCTCGTTGATGAGCGGCCAGTAGTTGACGGATGCGCCGCCGAGCGGGTCGATGCCGAGGCGCACGCCGGAGTTGCGGATCACGTCGAAGTCGATGACGTTCTCCAGGTCGGACACGTAGTGCTCGCGGAAGTCGAAGCCCTCGACGTACTCGGACTTGATGGCCTCCTCGTAGGGCACGCGCTTGACGTTCCTGTAGTCGCCGAGCAGCTCGTTGGCGCGGGCGGCGATGGCGTTGGTCACGTCGGCCGGGGCGGGGCCGCCGGTGACGGGATCGTACTTGAAGCCGCCGTCGGTGGGCGGGTTGTGGGACGGGGTGACGACGATGCCGTCGGCCAGGCCTTCGCCGGTGAAGCGCTGGGTGCCGTCGGCGGCGCGGTTGTGGGTGAGGATCGCCTGGGAGACGACCGGCGTGGGCACGAAGTCGTCGCGGGAGTCGATGCGCACGTGCACGCCGTTGGCGACGAGGACCTCGATGGCGGTCTTCTTGGCCGGGCCGGAGAGCGCGTGGGTGTCGGAGCCGAGGTACAGCGGGCCGGTGACGCCGGCCTGCTTGCGGTATTCGGCGATGGCCTGGGAGATGGCGACGATATGGGCCTCGTTGAACGAGGTCTTCAGGGACGATCCGCGGTGGCCGGAGGTGCCGAAGATGACACGCTGCTCCGGGACGGACGGGTCGGGGACGAGGTCGTAGTACTTGCCGATGACCTCATCGACGTTGATCAGATCTGCTGGGGTGGCGGGCTGGCCCGCATTGTTAGCTACCATGCTCCCATTGTACGGCCGGACGCGTGCGCAACACGTAACATTTTGTGCTTAATTGTTCTGAAATGTGAGTGAATTGTCGGTGACGCTTCCGGGACATGGCGTGTCGTTCGCTGGGCGTCCGCCGAGAGCGTTCCGAGGGTCCGCCGAACGGACCATGAAACATGCCGTGACATTTCCCTCCCTATGCTCTCCCTCGGGAAGGAGTCCCGTCCGTCGCTTCCCATGCCTCCAGGCATGCTTCGGACGGGCGGAAGCAGAGGAAGGACATCGGGAATGACATTCTCGAACCATGCACGCAGGGCCGTCGCGGCCCTTGCGGGCGTCGCCGCCATGGCCGCCATGGCCGTCGCGCCGCTCGCGGCCAGCGCGGCCGACACGACGCCGTCGGCGAACGGATCGCAGGCGGCCGTCACGCCGAAGGACGACGTGAAGGCGTCCATCAAGGGGGGGGGTGACCTTCGTCGGTTCCATCACCGGTAAGAAGGTCGACGGCACCGCCTACAAGGATGCGATCAAGTACACCGTCAAGCAGACCAACAACACCACCGACAAGACGATCGTCGGCTCGTCGTTCCCGTTCATCGGATCCAACGACGCCGACGGCACGGTCACGTTCCGCGGTTCGGTGGACCCCGACTATCTGGGTCTGAGCTTCCAGCCCGGCTACCTCCACGGCAAGCAGTCCGTGGACTTCGACTACACGGTGACCCAGGAACCTCTGTTCCCGTCCAAGCTCACCGACGTCACCCTCGACAAGGACGCCACCAAGACGTTCACGCTGACCCTCAAGGACAACCAGGACGGCACGATGAGCGTGTGGAGCGGCAGCGACAAGCTGGCCCTCTGGACGCTCGGGACGAAGCACGACTTCCTCGGCGACCATACCGTGTGGGTCCCCACCGCCCCCAGCAAGAGCCTGTTCTCCTTCACCAACACGGTGAAGGAGACGCCGATCGCGCCGAAGCATGACGCGAAGGCGTCCATCAAGGGCGGCGTCACGTTCACCGGCGCCGCCTCCGGCAAGGCCATGGACGGCTCCGCCTACGCGGGCGCGCTCAAGTACACCGTCACGCAGGTCGGCGACACGGCCGACAAGACCATCGTCAGCCCGTCGTTCCCGTTCACCGGCTCCAACGAGGCCGACGGCACCGTCTCGTTCCGCGGCGTGGTGGGAGACAAGGACTATCTGGCGCTGAGCTTCCAGCCCGGCTATCTGGACGGTGCCACGTCCAGGGACTTCACGTACCAGGTGACCCAGGAGGCCCTGTACCCGAACAAGCTCGCCGGCGTCACGCTCGACAAGCAGGCCACCAAGACGTTCACGCTGACCCTCAAGGACAACCAGGATGGCACGATGAGCGTGTGGAGCGGCGACGAGCAGCTCGCCACCTGGAAGCTCGAGACCACGTCCGGCCCCTTCGGCTCCAGCAGCAAGTGGGTCTCCGTCGCCCCGAGCAAGAGCCTGTTCACCTTCGACAACACGGTGGACGCCGCGCCCGTGACCGCCGCGCCCGCGGCCTCCGTAAGCCTGTCCGGCCGCGCCGCCAAGGCCGGAGAGTTCGCCTTCGCGCTCAAGTCGGCCGACGCCGATGGCGTCGCCACCGCGTCGGACGCCACGGACGGTTCCGATGACGTCGTCGCCACCGCGACGAACGCCGCCGACGGCACCGTCGCGTTCGACCCGCTGACGTTCACCGAACCCGGCGTCCACACGTACACGCTCACGCAGGTCAAGGGCGACGCCGCCGGCGTCACCTACGACGACACCGTCTACACCGTCACCGTCACCGTGACCGGCAACGACGACAACACGCTGACCGCCGCCGTCGCCTACGAGAAGGACGGCGAGCCCGTGGACGCCGCCACGTTCGCGAACACCTACCAGGCCCCGACCAAGCCGGGCGAGCAGGGCAAGCCGGGCGAATCCGACAAGCCCGCCGCCCCGAACGCCGGCAAGCCGGGCGCCAAGGCCGCGCCGCGCGCCGCCGCGCTCTCCCGCACCGGCGCGTCCGTGCTCGCCATCGCGGCGCTCGCCTCCGCGTGCATCATCGCCGCCGGAAGCATGCTCGCCGCGCGTCGTCGCAGCTGAACCGGCCGGGCCGGCCGAACCGACCGAACCGGACGTGACGTCGTGACGTCCCCGCGGAACCTGTGACGGGGCCGCGGGGACGACGGCGTCGCAAACCCATGCAGGAGCCGTCCGCAGGGAAATCGATTTCCCTACGGACGGCTCCGTCGTTCCCGGGGAGAACGGCGGAACGCCGGCGCGTCGCGCGAAAAACGTTGGAACGAAGCCGTTTTGGGGAGTTGTTTAGAAAACGTTTGCTGATTGAATGGCGACGTGTTACACTGACGGACGTCAGTTTCCTTAGCAGGGTTGCTACTCAAGATTTCGAGGCAAGACCTGGGGCGTGAGCCGAGCCACAAGCATATTCGCTTGCGACCTCACAGGCTTAGCCCCGGGTCTTTCTTGTTATCTCGGGTCGATGACGATCACGCAAGGTAACTACCTCACTGGAGAACAACAGGAATGGAGAATTTGATGTCGCATCAGGACGATGTCAAGGCGATCATCACCGCCGTCGGTGGTGCCGCCAATGTCAAGTCGTTGACGCACTGCGCCACCCGACTGCGTTTCGAACTCAAGGACGGGGGCAAGGTCGACCAGGCCTCCCTCGACTCCAACAAGGTCGTGCTGGGCGGCGTGCCGCAGTCCGGCGACCGCTACCAGGTCGTCATCGGCGGCCAGGTCGCGTCCGTGTACGACGAGATCATGCACCTGCCGGAGATGTCGGGCCTCGGCGCCGGCACCGTGCCGGACGACGACGGCGAGATGAGCAACGCGGACCTCAAGGCCGCGGAACGCAAGAAGGGCATCCGTGGCAAGGTCGCCTGGCTCGACAACTTCTTCGAGTACCTGGCCGACTCCTTCCGCCCGATCCTGGGCGTGCTGCTTGGCGCCTCCATCATCATCGCCCTGGTGAACCTCTTCATCTCCCTCGGCGTGATCCCGAACGACACCGCCACCACTGGCCTCGTGTTCATCCAGGCCATCTGGAAGGGCGTGTTCTACTTCCTGCCCATCATGGTCGCCTACAACGCGGCCAAGAAGCTCAAGGTCGACCCGTGGCTGGGCGGCTCCATCATGGCCATGCTCCTGACCCCGCAGTTCATGACCACCCTGCAGGACACCAAGCAGTGGGGGGACGCCGTCAAGTGCGTCGAGGTGATGGGCAGCAAGCAGTGCACCACCACCGTGTTCGGCCTGCCGATGCAGATGTCCGACTACTCCGGCAACGTGTTCGTGCCGCTGCTCATGGCCGCCGTGCTCGCCCTCGTGTACCACGGGCTCAAGAAGATCATCCCCGAAAGCGTCCAGCTCGTCTTCCTGCCGTTCTTCTCGATGATCATCGTTGGCGCCCTGACCGCCTTCATCATCGGCCCGATCGGCGTCTGGGCCGGCAACGGCGTCGGCGTCGGCCTGTCCTGGATGAACTCGCACGCGCCGTTCATCTTCGCCATCGCCATCCCGCTGCTCTACCCGTTCCTCGTGCCGCTGGGTCTGCACTGGCCGCTCAACGCCCTCATGCTCATGAACATCCAGACGCTCGGCTACGACTTCATCCAGGGCCCGATGGGTACGTGGAACTTCGCCTGCTTCGGCGCCACCGCCGGTGTGCTCTTCCTCTCCATCCGTGACAAGGACGACCAGATGCGCCAGACCTCCATCGGCGCCCTCGCCGCCGGCCTCCTCGGTGGCGTCTCCGAGCCGTCCCTCTACGGCATCCACCTGCGCTACAAGCTCATCTACTCCCGCATGCTGGTCGGCTGTGGCGTCGGCGGTGTTGTGATCGCCGTCCTCGGCTGGCTGTTCCCGTCCTCCGCCGGCGTGCACGGCGTGACCACTACCACGTTCGCCTTCACCTCCCTGCTCACCATCCCGGTCTTCGATCAGATGTGGGTCTACGCGGTGTCCATCGCGGCCGCCTTCCTGACCTCGATGTTCCTCATCATCACCTTCGACTACCGCACCCCGGAGCAGAAGGCCGAAGTGAAGGCCCGCGCCGCCGCCGCTGCCAAGGCCAAGAACGGCGAGTCCGCCGCTCCGGCCGTCGAGACCGCTCCGGCCCCGGCCGCCACGCCTGCCGCCGCTGCCGCTCCGGCCGAGACCGCCGCCCCGACCACCTCCGTGCTCGCCCCGGTCGACGGCCACGTCATCACCCTCGATGAGACCGGCGATCCGGTCTTCGCCTCCCGCGCCCTCGGCGAAGGCGTCGGCGTCCAGCCGGCGGCCTCCGAGGTCAAGGCCCCGGTCTCCGGTGAGCTGCAGACCGTCGCCGAGACCGGCCACGCCTTCGGCCTCAAGACCGACGACGGCGTCGAAGTGCTCGTGCACGTCGGCATCGACACGGTCAAGCTGAACGGTGACGGCTTCGCCGTGGCCGTCGCCAAGGGCCAGCACGTCAACGCCGGCGACACGCTGGTGACCGTTGATTTTGATAAGGTCAAGGCAGCCGGATACAGCACCACCACCGTGATGACGGTCCTCAACACCGCCGCGCTCAAGTCGGTCACCCCGAAGACGGGCGTGGACGTCAAGGCGGGCGACGAGGTCATCGCCATCGAGAAGTGATCTGGTAGCGACCAGACAGTGATCAGTTCCGGCGCGCCGGTTCCCGGTCCGGCCCCACGAGGGCGGGCTTCGGGAGCCGGCGCGCCGGCTGTTCACCGGCAAAGGAAGGGACATCATGGAGATTCTGCGCGTCTTCAACAACAACGTCGTCCTGGCGAAGGACGGGAGACGCGAAGTCATCCTCACCGGCCGGGGGCTCGGCTTCAAAGCCAAGCCGGGCATGCCCGTCGACGAGGCCAAGGTCGTGCGCGTGTTCGTGCCCGCCGACGGCCGCGACCCGGACCACATGGCCCAGCTGCTGGGTGACATTCCCCCCGAGATCATCAAGCTCGTCGCCGATGCGATGGATGAGATCGGGCTCGGCGGCGAGGCCGCGCAGACCCCGACCCTCGTCATGGCGCTCGCCGACCACGTCTGCGGTGCGCTGCGACGCGCCAAGAACGGCATCCCCGCGATTCCCTACCCCCTCACCGAGGAGGTGCGCTCGCTCTACGAGCGCGAATACCTGCAGGGCAAGGCGCTGCTCGAAGCCCTGAATCGCCGGTTGGACGATACGCTTCCGGCCAGCGAATCCGTGGCGTTTGCACTGCATCTCGTCAACGCCGGATTCTCCACCGGCGACCTGTCCCACACGTACGCGATGACCGGCGTCATCCAACAGCTGCTCGCCGTCATCGAAAGCGCCTACGACATGACGCTCGACGAGCACTCCGTGAACGTCGGACGCTTCATCACACATCTGCGCTACCTCTTCGTGCGCATCCACCAGCACAGCCAGCTCGAACGTGAGCCCGACGCCATCGTCGAATCGATCACGCAGTCCTATCCGAAGGCGTCCAGCTGCGCCCGGCGCATCGCCGCGCTCATCGAGCTGCGTCTCGACACCACGCTCACCAAGGACGAAGTCGCCTACCTCACCCTCCACGTGGCGCGCGTCACCGCCTCCTGAGCCGGAGTCCGGAAGGAAGGCGGAGACGCCGCACGACATCGAAACGGCCGCCCGCGGAAACCGCGGGCGGCCGTCGTCGTATCGGGGCCTAGGTGCGAATCGAACGTCGCAAGGAATTGGACGTCGCAAGGAACCGGGCGTCAGGCGACCACCGGAATCGTGCCGGTGGCGGACAGATCCGGCCTCACCTCGGGCACACGCACGATGAGCGCCTCACGCTCCACATCGAAACGGATGTGCCGCGTGGCGGGCAGCATGTCGCCGTCCACCTGCGCCGGCGCGCTCTTCTCCAGCATGAGCTCCGCGCTCACACCCTGCACCTGGTCGATGGTGGAGTTCGTGGACAGCGGATTCTGCTCCGCCTTGCCGGTGATGGTCTGATGCACCACGTCGCCGAACAGGTTCGCCCAACCCAGGATGCCGCCGGTCGTGTCGATGATCTCGAAATCCAGCAGGCCGTCGTTGTACGAGGCGTTCGGCATGAGCGAGAACACGGGGATCTGCCCGCAGTTGCCCGCCATGAACGTGCGGAACACCAGATCGCGCCTGGAATGCACGCCGCCGTCCGCGCTGCGGATCGTCACATCCGCACGGTACTTCGGGGCGAACAGGTTCTTCACGCCGCCCACGAAATAGGCGAGCCAGCTGATGTTCTTCTTGAGCTGCGGGTCCGTGTCGTCGATCATCGCCGCGTCGAAACCCACGCCCGCGATGATGAGGAACGCATGGCCATGGTCCTCCTCCGGATGGTCGAGCAGCGTGAGACGGCCCATGTCTACGCGGCGCGAGCCGTGCGACGTGGCCACGGTGAGCGCCGCGTCGATGTCGTCCACCGGAATGCCCATGTTGCGGGCGAACAGGTTGCCAGTACCGATCGGCACGATGCCCAGCGCATGCCCGGTGCCGGAGACCGCGCTCGCCACGGTGCGCACGGTGCCGTCGCCGCCGACGGCCACCACCACATCCGCGCCGTGCCTCAACGCCTCAAGCGCGCACGCGCGGCCGTCCTTGTCGAGCTGCGTGTCGATGAACTCGACCTCGGTGAGGCCCTTCGCCTCGCAGAACCGTTCGATGCGCCGGCGGCGCTCCTCGGCCTGCGGCTTCGAGGGGTTCACGATGAACGCGTAATGCACCTGGTCGTCGTTGCGTTTCACCAGCTTCTCGGCGAGCCGTTGACGGCGGTGGGCGCGGACGGCGAACGCTGCCGCGACGATGACGGCGACGACGCCGAGGACTACTGCGAAAATGATGGCGCTGGTGGGCATAACCTTTATTCTGCTCATAATGCGCTAGGAATCCCGCATCGCCACGTCGAAATTCGACGATTCCTGCACGTGGGTGCGGGTTGGTGTTGGTGTGGTGGTGGTGCTGGGAGGTGCGGATGCGGACCGGGAGGTGTGCAGGCATCGGTGCCGATTGATGTCGTTCGGCGGTGGTCGCACTGTCTGCGTCGGATGCGTGCCACGGCTGGCATGGAACCAATGTTGAGCGGCTGTTCGCGTCTGATGCGTGCCATGGTTGGCGCGGATGCGCCAGCTGAGTAGCCGTCTGCGTCGGATGTGTGCCATCCTTGGCATGGTGGCGATGCTGAAAGGACTGTAGGCGTCGGATGCGTGCCACGGCTGGCATGGAACCAATGTTGAGCGGCTGTTCGCGTCGGATGCGTGCCATGGTTGGCACGGATGCGCCAGCTGAGTAGCCGTCTGCGTCGGATGTGTGCCATCCTTGGCATGGTGGCGATGCTGAAAGGACTGTTCGCGTCGGATGCGTGCCATGGTTGGCATGGAACCGATGTTGGGCGACTGGTTGCGTCGGATGCGTGCTGCGGCTGGCACGGATGCGACGCGACTGCGGGCCCGCGCGTCCGGGTGGGACGGCCGCCCCGCGTGTCGGCTTGCGGCGGTAGGCTTGGCCGCATGCTTGATATTCAATTCATTCGTGAACACGCCGATATCGTCAAGGAATCCCAGCGCAAGCGCGGCGAGTCCGTCGAACTCGTCGACGAGGTGCTGCGCTCCGACGAGGCGCGTCGCTCCTCCCTCAAGGAGTTCGAGGCCGCCCGCGCCCAGCAGAAGGAGATCGGCAAGAAGGTCGCCGCCGCCCCGGCGGACGAGAAGGCCAAGCTGATCGCCGAGACCAAGGAGCTGGCCGCCAAGGTCGCCGAATACAAGTCCGCCGCGGACGCCGCGTCCGAGGAATACACCACCGCCATGTGGAAGCTGTCCAACATCGTCGAGCCGGAGGCGCCGGAAGGCGGCGAGGACGATTACGTCGTCGTCAAGAAGGTCGGCCAGATCCGCGACTTCGCGGCCGAAGGCTTCGAGCCGAAGGACCACCTCACCCTCGGCACCGAGGTGGCCGGCATCGACATGCGCCGCGGCGTCAAGGTCGGCGGCTCCCGCTTCTACTTCCTGCGCGGCGCCGTCGCCCGCATGCAGATCGCGATGCTCACCATGGCCGTCGACCAGGCCGAGCAGCACGGCTTCGTGCTCGCCATCACCCCGACGCTCGTGCGCCCCGAGGTCATGCGCGGCACCGGCTTCCTCAACTCCCACGCCGACGAGATCTACCGTCTGCGCGAGCCCGACGACCAGTACCTCGTCGGCACCTCCGAAGTGGCGCTCGCCGGCATGCACGAGAACGAGATCCTCGACCTCGGCAACGGTCCGCTGCGCTACTGCGGCTGGAGCTCCTGCTACCGCCGCGAGGCGGGCGCCGCCGGCAAGGACACCTCCGGCATCATCCGCGTCCACCAGTTCGACAAGGTGGAGATGTTCGTCTACGCCAAGCAGGAGGACTCCTACGCGGAGCACCAGCACCTGCTCGAGATGGAGCAGGAGATGCTCGCCAAGGTCGAAGTGCCGTACCGCATCATCGACACCGCCGCTGGCGACCTCGGCTCCTCCGCCGCCCGCAAGTTCGACTGCGAGGCCTGGGTGCCCACCCAGGGCCGCTACCGCGAGCTCACCTCCACCTCGAACTGCACCGAATACCAGGCTCGTCGCCTGAACATCCGCGAACGCACCGAGGACGGCTCTACCCGCCCGGTCTCCACGCTGAACGGCACGCTCGCCACCACCCGCTGGCTCGTCGCGATCCTCGAGAACCACCAGCAGAAGGACGGCTCCATCGAGATCCCGAAGGCCATGCGTCCGTACATGGGCGGCAAGGAGGTCATCGAGCCGACGAAGTGGGAGGCGTGACGTCCGTCACGCCGACCGGGGCGTTTTCCGTCCCATCTGTATAATGGAACGTCGTGCGCGAAGCCGAAACGGCCCGCGCGCGCCACGGACAGATGTCTGAGCGGTCTAAAGAGACGGTCTTGAAAACCGTTGGAGCGCAAGCTCCCGCGAGTTCGAATCTCGCTCTGTCCGCCTCATGCGAAGGCCCCGACCATTGCGGTCGGGGCCTTCGTCGTATCCGGCGGTTCCGGTCGTATCCGGCGATTCACACGATGCGACGGATTCACACGATGCGCCGGTCCGCCGCCCATCGGGTGAGCTCGGTGCGGTTGGACAGCTGCAGCTTGCGCAGCACCGAACTCATGTGCGTCTCCACGGTCTTGATGGAGATGAACAGCTCCGCGGCGACCTCCTTGTACGTGTAGCCGCGCGCGATGAGCCGCATCACCTCCTGCTCGCGGTTCGAGAGGCGGTCGAGCTCCTCGTCGTGCGTCGGGCGTCCGTCGGGCCCGAACCCGCCGCCGAACCCGTTGCCGAAGCCGATTCCGCCGGGCGTGCCGGCCGCTCCCGCATTCCCGAGCATGTCCGCGCCCGCATCGCCGCCGGCCGGGCCGCCCTGGAACACGGACAGCACGAATCCGGCCAGTTTCGGCGAGAACACCGCATAGCCCTCATGTACCTGACGGATGGAGGAGACGAGGTCGTCGCCGGTGATGGTCTTGGTGACGTAGCCGCGCGCGCCGGCGCGGATCACGGATCCCACGTCCTGCGGCGAATCCGAGACGGACAGCGCGAGGAACGCGGAGGCGGGGGAGAGGGGATGCGATTTCAGCAGGATCTCCGCGCCGCCGCCGCCTTCGCCGCCGGGCACGTGCACGTCGAGCAGCACGACGTCCGGTTTGGTGGCGGCGATCATCGCGATCGACCCCTCCACGTCGGCGCCCTGCCCGACGATTGTGAAGTACGGCGAGAGCGTGGCGATGACGCCCGCGCGGAACATCTCGTGGTCGTCGACCACCGCCAGGCGGATGCGCTTGTCGTCCGTGGCCCCTTCGCTCTGTCCTGCCGTCTGCCCGGTCGATCCTGCCGACTTGGCCGTCGCGCCTCCGTTCGCCTGTCCGGTCGCCTGTCCTGCCGTCCGCCCGTCCATCGGTGCTCCTTCCTCTCCGTTCGTTTCGTTCGTTTCGTGCGTTTCGTTCGTTCCCGTCGTTCCGTCCGTATCCGGCCGCTTCGACCGGCCGCTTCGACCGTTCACGCCGACCGCTTCGGTTCCGCCGGTCCCGTCGTCTTCGCCGCGCCCGCCGACGCCGCCGGCCCGCCGGCTTCGGCGGCGATCGGCATGTGCATGCGCACTTCGGTGCCCCATCCCGGTCTCGACACGATTTCCACTGTACCGCCGCGCCGCCGTATGCGCCCGATGATCGATTCGCGGATGCCGAGCCGGTCCGGCGGGATCGCGTCCACGTCGAATCCTGGGCCGTGGTCGCGCACGAACACCTCCACCAGCGTGGGGCCGGCCTCGCAGTACACGGAGATCGGTTCCGCGCCGTGCGTGGCCGCGTTGACGAGCGCCTGGTTGGTGGCGTCGAGCAGCGCGTCGGTGGCGGCGGAGGGGCGTGCGTCGCCCACGGTCACCACGTCGATGGGTTTGCCGTGCGTGTCCTCCACCTGCGCGGCGATGGCCTTCAGCCCGGCGCCGACCGACCGGTCCGTGGTGGCGCGCTCCTGGTACAGCCAGGAGCGCAGCTCCCGCTCCTGGCTGCGGGCCAGCGTGAACACGGTGTCCGGCTCGGTGCTGTGCAGCTGGATGAGCGCGAGCGTCTGCAGGACGCCGTCATGCAGGTGCGCGGTCATGTCGGCGCGTTCCTCCTCGCGTTCCTTCATGGCCCGTTCGGCGGTGACTTGACGGATCATCGAGTTCGCCCAGGGGAGGATGGCGAGCACCACGCAGACGAGCAGGAGGAATCCGGCGATGATGATGCGTTTCGAATACGAGAGCATGCCCGAGTACATCACGTCCGTCACGAACGCCACGTAGGCGAGGAAGATGAGGATGAGGCCGAGGATCATGGTGGGCAGCTGTCCGGTGCGCGCGTCGAACCGCGACCATGCGGCGAGCAGCCCCGATACGGCCAGCAGCGTGGGCACGATGAGCGCGCCGTGATGCGTGAGCCCCAGCGACAGTCCGAGGACGAGCAGCAGGAGTCCGGCCGCCGCGGCCAGTGCCGGCTTGGGTGCGTGGCGCAGCGCTTCGAGCAGGTTCTCCGTCGTGCCGGACATGGCTTCCGCGGCCGATTCCGCGCGTGTGCGTCCGGTGGTCATGTCCCGGTTGCCGTGCGCAAGCGGCGCTTCGGCCGCGTGCGCGGCCTGCGTGTGCGCCGCGGCCGCGGCGGCCGGGTCCCCGGCGGGCGTGAACATCCATAGGAACAGGTAGGCGACGATGCCGCCGCCCCAGATGAGCGTGGCGGCGACGAACGCGAGCCGCACCCACGCCACGTTCACGCCCAGGTGAAGGGCGATGCCCCGGCAGACGCCGGCGAGCACGCGTCCGCGTTTCGGGCGCATCAGCGGCAGGCGCGCCGGTCTCATGGGGGGAAGCGGCGCGGACGTTCCCCGCGGCGGCGCCCATGCGCCCGCGTTCGGCTGGTTTCCGGTCTGGGTCATGGTTCCATTGTGCCCGGCATGGGGGAGACTTCCAGGGTCATCAGCCCGGGTTCAGGGAAGAATCAGGGTGTTCCCGGACGGCCGTGCAGGCGTTCCGCTGCTGTAATGGGAGACATGAACGATAACGATACGACGCTTCGGAAGCGCTTCTTCTCCTGGATCCGCGCCACCGGCGTGATGCGCGGCGACGACCGTTGGATCGGCGGCGTGTGCTCCGGCTTCGCGGCCCGCCTGGGCTGGAGCCCCACGTTGGTGCGTGCGCTGGTCCTCGCCCTCACGTTCCTGTTCGGGTTCGGCGCGGCCCTGTACGCGTTCGGCTGGCTGTTCCTGCCCGATGCGCGCGACGGCCGCATCCTCGCCGAGGGGCTGCTCGCCGGACAGTGGGATTGGAACTGTCTGGGCGCGTTCGTCTTCATGGCGGTCGCGCTCGTCATCCCCGGCGCCGGCTGGGTGGCGTTCGTCGCTGCCGGCGTGGCCCTGTGGGCGATCTGCCAGAGCGGCATGAGGCAGCGTCACGGGTACGGGTTCGCGGCGCAGCGTCCGGCCGGCGGCGCGTACGCCGCGCCGGGACAGGCCCCGCAGGGCGCGCCGTCCCCGGCTTCCGGCCCGTGGGCCGCACCCCAGGGCGCCCCGGTCCGGCCGACTTCCGGTCCGGTCCCGCAGGGTCCGGCGGCTCCGACCATGCCCGCCCCGACGGGTGCTCCCGTGACGCCCGGTCCGACGATGCCGATGGGCGCCCCGGTCCCGCCCATGCGTCCGGCCGGCCCCGTTGCGCCTCCGGCCCCGGTGCCGCCCGCGCCGCACAGGCCCCGCACCGCCCGGCGCAAGCCCGCCGGCCCGATGCTCGTGCTGCTGGTGCTGGGACTGACGATGATCTCCGGCGCCGGACTCTACCTGTACCTGCATGAACGGTACGGTTCGCCTTCGGTCACCACCGCGGTGACGGCCGCGATGGTCTGGATCGGCGCGGTGTGCGTGGCGATGGGCCTGCTGCTCGTGGTCCTCGGCGTCATGGGCCGGCGTTCCGGCGGCCTCGTCCCGCTGGCGCTCATCGCCGGGTTCGTCGCCGTGTGCATGATGATCGCCACCGGGTCCATGTCCTATGCGCAATACGAGGCGGAGCACAACCGCATGGGCTTCGTCGCCGTGGGATTGGGCACCGGCGGAAGCCCATTGTCCGAGAACGCCGACGGTACGATCAGCCTCCAGGGGCCCGTCACCGGAAGCCTGGACGGCGATGCCGCCTACGCCCCCTCGTCCTCCGACCAGACCTATCTGGACCCGGACATCAACTACTGGGTCTCGGATTCCAGCCCGAAGAACTTCGCGCTGCTGCAGAAGGGCATGTACTTCCAAGGCATGGACGAATCAAAATCGGTCGCCAACATCGACCTGAGCGAGTACGCGCGCTGGAACTACGGCGGCGCACAGGTGAACACGTACCGGAAGGGCTGCCCGGCGGGACAGATCAACCTGGCCGTCTCCAACGCCACGGTGGTCGTCACCCTGCCCGACGCCTGCCCCTACACGTTCGGCAAGGATGGGCTGGAACTGTACACCGGCGACGTGCTCGGCGGCGCGAACACCGTGGTCCTCAACAACATGGTGACCAGCTGGGGGGTTCCGGGGACCGACTACGACTATAACGACTACGCGGACGGCACCCACCAGGACAACTACGACTGGCAGACCAACGGCATCGACGACGACTCGTCCTTCCAGATCAACTTCGCCTCCGGCAGCGCCGGCCGCGTGGTGGTCCGGTACGCCTCGGAAAGCGTCCTGCCCAGCTACGTCGACTACGCCGACCGGCTGTCGTCCAACGACTGGGGCGACCGGTTCGCGCTCGGCGCCGTCACCAAGCGGCACGTGGCCATCCAGCAGGGCGAACAGAAGGACGACGGCGCCGAACACGCCGAATCGGACGCCGACGGCGCCGCGGGCGGCAACGGCAAGACGAAGGACAAGGGCCGCTCGTACGACGGCACGGCGGACGGCACGAAGGAGAACGACGATGAGTGACATGCAACGCAACGATCCCGCATCCTTGCAGGACATCGTGGACACGCAGATCCTCGAACAGACGGCGACGGCGTCCGGCGCTCGCGCCGAGGCGGAGACGCAGGCCATGGCCCCGGTGACCGCGCCGGCGGTGCGGCCCGACGCCGCCACCGAGACGATGGATCCCGTCGCC
Organism: Bifidobacterium sp. CP2; assembly: GCF_018555635.1. NCBI lineage: Bacteria > Bacillati > Actinomycetota > Actinomycetes > Bifidobacteriales > Bifidobacteriaceae > Bifidobacterium > Bifidobacterium sp. CP2. Next base: position 97,961 of record NZ_JAFEJX010000006.1, read on the forward strand.
GCGCCGGTCGCGTCCGAGACGACGGCCGATGTGCCGCACGAGACGACGCCCGACACGGTCGGGGAGACACAGTCCGGTCCGGCGACGCCGTTCGCTCCGGCGGGCCCGGCTGCCGACCCGATGACGCAGCCGGTGGCGAACCTGGCCGCCGGATTCCAGCCTCCGGCGACGTTCCCGGCTCCGGTGGCGCCGCCGGTCTGGACCGCCCAAGGCGTGCAGCCCGCGCCCGTACTTGCCGCGCCCATCGCATCCGCCCCGGCGCCGGTCGCCCCCGCGGCGCCGCTGCCGCCGCAAGGCCCTGCACGGCCCGCGGCCCCGGGCTACGCCCTGCCGACCCCGGATCCGGCGCCCGAACCCGAACCGCAGCGGCCCACCGGCCCCAGCGTGCCCACCATCCTGCTGGGCGGCGTCGGCATCCTGCTCGGCGGGTTCGGTATCCTCTTCGGTCTGCGCTTCTCCCAACTGCCCGCCATCTTCACCTCCATCGACCCGCAGATGACCATCGCGGTGTCCTGCGCCGTCATCGGCGTGCTGCTCATCGTCATCGGCATCGGCTGGTCGATCGGCTCCGCGGTCTCCAAACGTCGTCGCATCAAGGCGACGGAACCGGACGCGGAAGGCATGACGGAACCGGACGCGGGGACGCCGGAGGACGGGCCGGAAACGCACGACGGCTCCCCGGAGTAGAACGGAAACGGAGGCGGCGGCCGGACAGCCCGGCCGACGGCCGCCGTGGAGGAACCCGCACACAGGGCGTGTGCGGACAGGAAAGAGGCGTGACATGATGGCGACGGCGAAACGGATGCTGGCATTCGGATGCGCCGTCGCCATCCTGTTCGCCGCATGCTGCACGCTCGGCCTGCTCATGATGCCGCGGTGGAGCGCCGAACCCTACCGCGACCACATCACGATCGCATCCGCGGACACCGCCATCGCGCCACGGGACGCGCATATCGCGCACCAAGGCGCCTACGCCACCCGCGAACGGCACATCACCATCCACCTGGAGGATGGCGAAGGCGACGTGCCCGCCATCCTGCGCGAACCCGTCGGCGTGGACGGGGCGCATCCCGCATGCCTGTTCGTCCACGGCTCCGGCACTGGCACGGCCGAGGACTTCGGCGACATCGCCAACGCCATGAGCTCCGCCGGCATCATCACCCTCGTCCCCGCCAAACGCACCGACGGCTACACGCCCGCACACCGCGACTACGCGCGCTTCGCCCGCGACTACGGCACCGCCCTCGACCTGCTGCGCGCCATGCCCGGCGTGGACGCCGCGCGCACCGGCGTCTACGCCGAATCCGAAGGCACATGGATCGCCACGCTCATGACCTCCGAACGACGGGACATCGCCTTCGCCATCCTCACCTCCGCGCCCGTATACACCGGACGCGAACAGATGGCCATGGCCGTCAGCGCCTCCATCCACGCCGCCGGCGCACCCACGGCGGTCGTCAGGGACGCCGCCAAGCTCATGTCCATGGACTACGCGCCGTTCGACTTCCGCTACGCCGACTTCGACGCCGACGCCGTCCGCGGCTCGCTCACCATGCCCCTGCTCGTCAACTACGGCACCTACGACACCGCCATGCCCATCGAACAGGGCGCGCGCACGCTCGTCGACACCGCCGCACGGCACGGCAACCGCAACGTCACCGTCCGCTACTACGCGGCCAACCATCAGCTGCGCGCCGGCAAAGGCCTGTTCACGCAAGGGCTGCCGCTCGCCGAGGGCTATACGCGCGACCTCGCCGATTGGGTCAACGGCGTGGCCGCCGGCACGGATGCGGACGGATGGGCCACGCCCCGGATCGCCGGCGCCACGCCACGGCAACGGGTAGCGGCGCCGCGCCACGGCACCGCATCCGGCATCATCGGTTCGCTCGCCATGCTCGTGGGCCTTATCGCCGCGGCCGTGCTGTGCTTCGTCGTGGCGGGCGCAGGGGGAACGATGTTCCTCGTGTTCGAGATGGTCCGACGCCGTCGGCTCGCCATGGCCGCCGCGGACGGCATGGGCACCGGGCGCGAACGGTTCCCGGCGCTCGGAAGGCGGGGTCGCACCGTCGCCCCCTGGCCCGGCACCGGCCGTGAGTTCGCCCGCATGATGGGCTATCCGCACGGGCTGAAGGCGCTGCTCGTCGCGGGCGCGCTGACGTCGCTGGGCGTCATGCTCGCGCTCGGCGGATACCTGTCCTACGTGGGGGTCGCCGCCCTGCACGAACAGCGGGACCCGCAGGGCATGACATGGGGGTTCACGGCGTTGCGCGGCGGCGCCGCGGTGGTGCTGCTGCTGACGGCGTGGCTCATCGTCCGGCTGTGGCGCGCATGGCGCGTGCGTCGCGCGGCCGTCGACCATGGGCTGTATCCGACGGGCCGCCGCGTCCGCTCCTCGTGGATGTTCGGCCGCTGGCATTGGGTGATGGCGCTGCTGGTGCTTGCAGGCATGCTGCTCACCCTCACGGTCCTCGCGTTCTGGGGGTTGTTCACGGCGTGATCGTGACCGTGGCCGTGACGCGCCGCGCGGTTTGCGTCGGCCGTTCTACGCCTGCGCCGCCTCCGCCTCGTCGAGGTTCGCGAACCCGCCGATCTCCACGGTGCGGCGGATCGTCTCCTCGGTGAGGTTGCGTCCGGCCGCGGCGAACGCGTCGACCATGCGCGCGTAGCGGTCGAGCGTGGTCTCGGAATACGTGCCGAGCTCGCCGCGCAGATACGTCTCGAACGACGTGGCCTCAGGTGTGTCCTCCGCGGTGGTGAGCACGCGCATGGCCCGTCCCAGCTTCGGCCAGCGGGCGCGGAAGTCGCGCGCCCACGCCACCTGCACGGCGATGATGCGCTCCTGGCGTGCGACGCGGCCCTCGGACAGGCGCGGGATGAACGGTTCGATGTTGCGCGCATACTCGTCCGGCGCGGTCGAGGCCATCATGCGCCCGTACTTCTCGGTGACGAGATTGCGGCCGGTCCGGTCCGCCTCGTCGAGGTCATGTTCGTACGATTCCAGCAGCGGCCGGTCCCACGTGAGGAACTGGGAGAGGCGCATCTGGTGGAACACCGGCCAGTTGCCCTGGCATGCGGCGCGTCCGCCTTCGTTGTTCGTGCGTTGGAACTGGTCCCATTCGAGACGCACGATGCGTTCGCGCAACGCGTCGATATCGGTGGATTCGGTCATGGGGATGCTCCTTACAGACTGTGCAGACAGGGGGCGTCGGAGACGATGTGCTCCTCGACGTACGGCCGCTGCCATTCGAGGAACGTCTCGTCCGAGCGGGTGAGCCCCTCGCGGGCGAGCTCCTTGACGATCGCACGTGCCACGGCCTCCACCTGCGCGGCGATCTCGGACGCCGCCGGCGCGGACCCCTTGCCGCCCTCGCCGAAACCGGCGCCGCCGAAGCAGGCGGTGGACGACAGGCGCATCACCGTCTCCAACCGCGCGCACACGTCGGACAACAGGGCGAACGGCCTGGCGGAGAGCCGCCGCAGCGCGGCGAACCGCCACTTGTAGTACGGCAGGTAGCCCACGACCATCGGACGGTTGACGAGGAACACGAGCGAGGCGGCCGCGTCGACGAACTCGTGGACCGCCATCCAGGCGGCCGCGCCATCGCCGCGCTCCAACGAACGCGGCAGATTGTACTGGCCGGCCTGCGCAATCATGCCGAGACGCCGCGAGACGAGGGCGAGCCGCACATCCTCGGGCATGTCCTTGAACCCCTGACGGGTCTGTGAGAACCGGCCGGACCGGTCCATGAACACCTCGCCGTTCGTGGCGGCGGCCAGCGTGGCCTCGTCCAGCATGAGCCACTCGTGGGGCGCGTCCTGCGCGGGCGCCTGACGGTATCCGGTCAGGGCCTCGAAGAAGTCACCGATGCGGAAGACGCCGTCGCGGCGGAACGCGCCCTGCGCGCGCGGTGTCAGCGGGGAGACGGCGGTGACGGTGCTGTCGCCGATGTTGGTGGCCGTGTCGCCGGCGATGGCGGCAGCGTGTGAAACATCTCGTGAAACGGATTCGGAGGCTTGTGAAACGTTCCGTGAAACATCGCCGGCGGGAGTGGCGACGGTAGTGGCGGGGTCGGCGACGTGGGCGGCCGCGCGCGTGAACCCGCGGAAATCGCGGGGCAACGCATCGTAATCGGCCTGCAGACGCTCGCCGAAGGCCGCGTAATCCTCGTCGGACAGCCACAGGCAGAACCGCGGACCGAAATCATGGTCACGCGAAAGCGCGTCGTCGAAGCCATAGCATTCCGAACCATGCCCCACCAAGCCGACGGCGATACGGTCCACCGCCTCGGGATACTGCGCCTCGACCATCGGCCGGCCCACCTCGTCCCAATACGCGCGCGCCAGCGCGAGACCGGTCACGTCGGGGCGGGCGGAAGCCGTCGCAGGGCGGGAGGCAGAACGGACGGAAGCGGGGGAGGGGGATGACGCCGGGCCGGCGGGCGCACCGGACGGGACGGACGACGCGGCGGGTGCGGTATCGGACGTACCGTCCGTATCGGCGTCCGCGCTCGCGGACGTTACTGCATCGGCCACATCGGCCGCCGACGCGGCGGAACCGGCCTTCGCCTCCGCCTCCCTGAGGTTCGCCTCGGTGATGCGGTAGTAGTCCGTGTCCGTGCCATAGCATTCGGCGATCACCGCAAGCGCCCGGCGATACCGGTCCGCCGCCTCGCCGAAGCGGCCCTCCGCATACAGCACCTGCGCGAACCCGGCCAACGCGGACGCGAAATGCGCCGAATGCTCCAGATGCCCGTTCGCATAGATCTCCAACGCCTTCGCCGCATGCCGGTGCGCCTCCTGAAGCTTGCCCTCGCCGAGGAGCACCAGCGCCAGATTCGTGTGCGAGGACGCCACGTCGATGTCCGCGTCCGGATCCACGCTCGAAGCCTCGATGATGCGCAGCGCCTCCCGCAGCTCCGCCTCCGCCTTGCCGGGACGGTCCGTCTCGCTGTACAGCATCGACAGGTTGTTGTGCAGCGCCGCGAGACGACGGTCCGTGGGGTCGTAGTTGCGCTCGGCGCACGCCAGCGCCTGCGCGTACAGGTCCTCCGACTGGTCGTAGCGTTTCGCCGCGCGCATCGCGGTGGCGCAGTTGATGAGCGTGGTGGTCCACGCCTCGGAGCCCTCGAGCCCCATGCGCAGGGCCAGTTCGATGGCCCGCTGCACGATCCACTGGTTCTCCTCGTGGCGGCCCTGCGAACGGTAGAAGCCCATCGTCTCGTTGAGCACGGTGAGCAGGCCGGCGTCGTCGCCCGCGTTCTCCGCGTCCACGGCCGCCTGCTCGAGGTACGGGCCGGCCTTCCCGGCGGCGTCGTGCGCCTCGAAGATCGCGTCGAGCCCCTTGAGGAATCCGTTCACGTCGAACGTGCGGGAGGGGGAGTCGGAGGCGACGGCGTCGGCGGGCTTGTCGAAGTCGTGCGCGTGCTTCGCCGCCATCCGTTCCAACGCCGCCTCGAGCATCGAGTCCTTCGACGTCTCCTGCGACGCATCGGCGTCCGCGCCTGCGGCCACGTTCCCGGTCATATCGTCCGTCCCCTCCATCGCGACTACGTGCATACCGGTCTCCAGCGTAGTGTGCGTGTCGCGCGCGCACGCTGTGAGTGTCGTTACATCGGCGGCCGCCGAGGGGCACGACGTACGGGCGGGACGGAAGGACGGACGCGGACGTGCGGTGTGGACGGGACGGAAGAGCGGACGCGGACGGACGGGGTGGACGGGGATGGGAGGACGCGCCGTACGGACGTGCCCGAAGACGGGGAGAGCCCCGCCGAAGCGGGGCTCTCGATGGACTGTGGTCCGGGCCTTGCGGAAGGTCCCGGCCGGTCGCCGTCAGTGCTGACGACGACGCACGGCGACGGTCGCGCCGCCGGCCGCGGCCAGCAGCACGACGACCGCGACGATGCCCGCCACGGATGCGCCGGTGCGGGAGAGTCCGGCGGTCCTGCCGTTGGCCTTGCCCTTGCCGGTGGTTGTGCCGCCGGTCTTGCCGCCGTCGCCCTTGCCGGGCGTCGGGTTCTGCGGTTCGCCGCCCTGGCCCGGCTGGCTGGGCTGGCCCGGCTGACCGGGCTGGCTGGGCTGGCCGCCGTTGGCGCGCGCCTGCTTGGCGGCGTCGATCTCCGCCTGCGTGTAGAGCATCTGCGGGTAGACGGAGGTGATGGCGGAACCGAACTTCGCCAGCTCGTCCGCGGTCAGCGTCTTGGTGACGGTGAACTCGGAGGGCTTGGCGGAGCCGAGGTCGTTGACGCCGAAGTCCACGCCGTTGACGTACAGGCCCAAGGCGAGCGGCTTCGGGCCGTTCGCGTACACCGGCAGGCCGAACGTGAGCGTCACCTTGCCGTTCTCCACGGATGAGGACTTGAGCTGGACGCCGGCGGGCGATTCGTCGCCCTTGACGTCCTTGTGCCTGCCGAGGTAGTCGATGAGACCCTGCACGTCCACCGTGCCGGTCAGGCGCGGCGCGCCCTGCGCGGTGAACCCGGTGAATCCGTCGCCGCCGGAGAGCAGGAACGAGTTGGCGGCCACGGTGACCGTGTCGTCGTCCTTGATCTGCTTGCCGTCGACGTACACGTCGGTGACGGTGGCGACCGGCACCTTGGTGTTCGCGTCGGGCGTCAGCGTGTAGGTGAACGTCACGTTCGACGAGATGCCGAGACGCACCACGTTGGACTTGCCGTCCTTCTCCTGCCACTGCTGGGCGAGCACCGCCTTGAGCTGCTTGCCGGTGAGGTCGACCACGCTGTTGTCGTTGCCGAACGGCAGCATGCCGTACGCCTCCTTGACGGTGATCTGCTTGTTCCCGTCGGGGTCGAGGTTGTCGGTGCGCAGGCCGCCCGGGTTGATGAAGCCGATGGTGGCGTTCCTGCCGACCTCCGTGTTCCTCGCGGATTCGAGCGCGGCGTCCGCGTTGAGCGTGCCGAGTTGGGTTTCGGCCGACCAGTCGCCCTTCGCGAAGTCCGCGGACTTGTCGATGGTGCCGACGACCTTGTCGCCGGCTTCGGCGGAATCCGCCTGGGCCTGCTTGTAGACCTTCGCGGCCGGGCCGTTCGGATCGCCTTCGAAGCCCTTGGACGGCGCGGTGCCGTCCTTGTTCGTCACGAACGTGACGTCGTACTGGGAGGCGTTGCGCACGGTGACCTTCGCGTCCTTGCCGGTGCCGTCGATGAAGAGGTCCTGCGCGGCCGCGTCCCGGCCGTAGCTGCCAGCCTCGATGATCGGCGCGCCGGACTTCGTGGTGGAACCGTACTTGTTGCGGTGGCTGTGGCCGCCGTAGACGAGGTCGACGTTGGCGTCGAGTCCGGCGCCGTCGTCGCGGATCGTGTCGGCGTCCTCGTGGATGAGGGCCACGACCGCGTCCGCCTCGCCGTTCGACGGATCGCCGTCGGAGAGCTGGTCGGCCACCTTGTTGACGGCCTGGACCGGGTCGGTCACGGTGACGCCCTGCATGACGCTGGGGGAGACCACGTTCTTGAGGTCGGCGGTGATGGCGCCGACGAACGCGACCTTCTTGCCGTTGATCGTCTTGATCGTGTACGGCTTGAGGCGATCGGAGGTGAGCTTGCCGCCGGAGATGTTCGCGGCTACCCAGTCGATGCCGTACTGCGGGTCGGCGATGCGGTCGTTGAAGTCGCCCGTGCCCTTGTCGAGCTCGTGGTTGCCCAGCGCGCTCACGCTCAGGCCCCAGGCCTTCGCCATCTCAAGCGTCGGCTTGTCCTGGAAGTAGGCGGATTCGAACGGGGAGGCGCCCACGAGGTCGCCGCTGGAGACGAACACGCTGTTGCCCGGGTTGTGGTCGACGGCGAGCTTCTTGTACGCGGCCTCGACCCACTGGCCGGTCTCGATGTGGCCGTGGAAGTCGGTGATGTCGAACACGGTCACCTGTTTGGCGTCCTTGCCCGGCTGGTCCGGGGTGGTGGAGCCGTTGCCGTCGGAGTCCGGGTGTCCGCCGTTGTCGGCGTACTGTTCGCCGATCACGCTCGGCGCGCTCGCGCCCGGCTCGACCTTGACGACGTCGCCGTTCTCGTTCAGCGTGACCGTGGCGCTCAGCGCGGCGGCCAGGTTGATGCGCTGCCAGCCCGCGGACGTGGAGTCGAGCGGGTAGCCGCCGTCGATCGCGGTCTTCGCGAGGATGGCCTCGCGCTGGTCGCGGTGCAGCTTCGGGTAGGCGATCTTCAGCAGGTCGGCGGAGCCTTCCGGCGCGGTGAACGTAGTGCCGGCGGTGGTCTTGGGGAATCCGTAGGTCAGGCGGTTCGTGTACACGGCGATGGCGGACTTGCGGTCGGTGACCGTCTGCTTGCTTACCGCGTCGACGAACCCGTTCGTGTAGCCGTTGGACGCGTTCGCGCCGAGGTTGTTCACGCATGCGGTGACGGTCGCGTAGTCGGAGGCCTGCTTGGCGGCGTGGCCGTCGGCCACGCACTTGGCGGCGAGGTACGCCTGCAGCTGGTCGGAGGCCGGCTTGACGTACTGGTCATAGAAGGTGCTCCAGTAGTAGCCGTTCTGGGCTTCGCCGTCGATGCGGCCGCCCATGATGTCGAGCGGGTAGTGCACGCCGAGCACGATGCGGTTGTTGCCCGCCTCGGAGGTGCGGGCGAGGATCTCGGGCGCGAGCTGCGGGAACATGCCGGCCAGCGCGATGCCCCACGAGTAGGCGCCGGTGGTGTGGCCGGACGGGAACGAGCCGGATCCGGCGAGGCCGTCGTATTCGGCGGAATGCGTGTTGCCCTGCGCGTCGGTCCAGTCGGGCACGCGCTTGATGCCGGCGGAGATGTCGGTGATGTCGTTCCTGCCGCCGTCGGTGCGGTCCTCGAACGGACGCGGATGCTGGAAGTGCGTCTTGGCGGCGGAGGTGGAGATGGTGTCGTACTTGAAGATGTCGGACACCTTGTTCAGGCTGCCGTCGGCCAGGCCGTCGGAGAAGTACTTGCCGAGCACCGGGCCCAGGGAGTCCGGCAGGGTCTCGGCGGCGCTCAGGTCAGCGTCGACGAGGGCGCGCTGCTGCTGCGCGGTGGCGGTCTTGCCGTCGCCGCCTTGCGCTGCCGCGTTGTTGATCTGCTGGACGAACTGGTCGTCATGGTCGAGCACGGTCTTGTTGAGCACCTTGCCGCCGGCGGTTTCGGTGGCCGGCTGCCAGTAGGAGTCGTATTCGCCGAGCAGCTGGACCAGGTTCGGCTTGGCGGCTCGCGCCGTGGGGCCGGCAGCATAGCCGGAAACGTCGTTCCCGGCGGCCGCGGCGTCGTAGCGGCCTTCGCTGGTGGTCGCGTACTTCGCGGCATCGAACTTTCCGGTGGCGCCGCCGGCGCTGACGCCGGTGGCGGAGGCCGCGGGCGAGGCGGGCTCGTTCGCGGAGGCGGTCGCCACGGCGACGCTCGACAGCGTCGCGACGGCGGCCACCGCGGCGATCAGTCTCGCCGCGACATGCATGTTCCTCTTCACTGTGTATTCCCTTCGTTGCGGTCCGCGGCCCGGATTCGTCGGTTTCGGACATGGGCCGTCGGACTGCTCCCACGCTACGGCCGCAACATGGAATACAGGCGCAATCGGGAAGAACGCAGGGTGAACTTACTCCGCCTGTGGGCGATCGCACAGTGAGAGGCGATTATGCGGCGTGGGCCGGGGCGATTGCCCTGGCCCACGCCGTCCGTCACTCCACGTCGATCTCGCGCATGCGGTGGATCGCCTCGGTGTCGCCCTCGCAGCGCCACGAATAGAAGACCAGCAGCCCCACGGACAGCAGCGCCAGCGGCAGCCCGCCCAGACCGGTGAACCGGTAGTCCATCGCGAACGTGGTGAGCATCGCGCCGCCGACCACCGAGCCGACCGCGTTGCCGAAGTTGAACGCCACCTGCACGGCGGCGCCGGCGATGAGCTCGCCGCCGCCCTGACCGGCCTCCGTCATGAGCAGCTGCTGCGGCGCGGAGATGAAGAACAGGCCGAACGCGATCCAGAACGTGAGGATCGCGGTGGTCACACGGTTGCCGGGGACGAGCAGCACCATCGCGAGACCGAGCAGCGAGATGAACTGTCCGAGCGCCGCCGTGCCCGCATGACGCCAGTTGTCCGTGATGCGGCCGCCGATGATGCCGCCCACCACCATGCCGAATCCGGCGAGCATCATGAGGAACGGCACCAGCGCGGACGGCCATCCGCCGGTCTTCTGCAGCCAGGGGGAGACGTAGCTCCACCAGCAGAACACGCCCGCGTTGCCGGTGAACACGGCCGCGAGGATCACCCATGGGCCGCGGCGGCGCAGGAAGCGGAACTGGCCGAGGATGCCCGTGTCCTTCACCGGCGGCACGAACGGGATCCACGCGAGGGTGAGCAGGATCGTCATCCCGGCCCATGCGGCGAGGATGCCGAACGCCAGACGCCAGGACAGGAACTCGGCCATCAGCGTGCCCGCCGGCACGCCCAGCATGTTCGCCACCGTCTGCCCGGTCACCATCACGGAGACGGACTGCGCCTCCTTGCCGGGTTCGGCCAGCGTCTTCGCGATGAGCGTGGCCGTGCCGAAGAACGCGCCGTGCGGCAGGCCGGAGATGAAGCGCGCCGCGACGAGCATCACCCCGTTCACGCTGAACGCGCTCAGCAGGTTGCCGACGAGCGCGATGGCCATGAACAGGATGATGAGGTTCTTCGGCGGCACCTTCCTGCCGAACACGAGGATCAGCGTGCCCACGCACACGCCGATGGCGTATGCGGAGATGTAGTTGCCGGCCGTTGGGATGTCCACGCCGGTGGCGGCCGCCGCCTGGGGCAGGATGCCCATCATCACGAATTCGGCCGCGCCGAGGATGAACGCGCCGGCGGCCAGCGCCAGCAGGCTGAGCATGCTTTTCTTCATGGGGTCCCTTCCGGATATGAAAAAAGGGAACCGCTGATTTCTCAGCGGTTCCCTCGGTTGTCGGGCTGGCGGGATTTGAACCCGCGGCCTCTTCGTCCCGAACGAAGCGCGCTACCAAGCTGCGCTACAGCCCGTTTGGCAACGGGGGATATATTACATGTTTCGGTTCGCGAAGCAAACTCCGGCGTGTCGCGCCGGAAAACCGCGGATTTCCCTGATTCTGCGGCGCATGCGGCGGCGGCCCCGAGCCTGTATCGTCTCCTCGCTACACTGTGGGGCTATGTGTGAAACCCAAGAATCCCAAGCGAACGGGGAAGAGAACGCCGTTCCCCAGATGACCACCGTGGAACGCGCCGAGATGCTGCTGAGGCAGGATGCGGCCATCCGCGAGAAGATCAGGGAGGGCGCCTCCCTGGACGACGCCGTGGACCCGTCCAACAAGGAGTTCGGCCCGCTGGGCCACCCCGAGCAGGTGCAGATGCGCGTGGCCAAGCGCGCCATGATGCTCGAGGAGGGCGCCAACCCCTACCCGGTCCACCTCGACGTGACCGACACCATCGAAGACGTGCGCGCCAGGTACGACGGCAAGCTCGAGCCCGGCCAGGAGACCGAGGACATGGTCGGCATCGCCGGCCGCGTGCTGTTCATCCGCAACGCCGGCGGCCTCAACTTCGTGCAGCTCGCTGCGGGCGACGGCACCAAGATCCAGGGCATGATCTCCAAGAAGGAGATCGGCGCCGACTCCCTCAAGCGCTTCAAGCAGCTCGTCGACCTCGGCGACCACCTGTTCCTGCGCGGCCGCGTCATCGCCTCCAAGACCGGCGAGCTGTCCGTCTTCGCCACCGACTGGGCCATCGCCTCCAAGGCGCTCCAGCCGCTGCCGGCCCTGCACAAGGAGCTCAACGAGGACACCCGCACCCGCAAGCCGTACATCGGCATGATCGCCGACGACAAGATCCGCAACATGGTGCGCAACCGCTCCAAGGCGGTCTCCTCGCTGCGCCACACCTTCGAACGCCACGGCTTCCTCGAGGTCGAGACCCCGATGCTGCAGACCGTGCACGGCGGCGCCGCGGCCCGCCCGTTCACCACGCACATGAACGCGTTCGACCTGGACCTCTACCTGCGCATCGCGCCGGAACTGTTCCTCAAGCGCTGCCTCGTCGGCGGCATCGACCGCGTGTTCGAAATCAACCGCGACTTCCGCAACGAAGGCGTCGACGCCACCCACGCGCCCGAATTCACCATGCTCGAGGCGTACCAGGCGTACGGCACGTACGACACCATCGGCCAGCTCGTCAAGGAACTCGTGCAGACCACCGCGAAGGACGTGTTCGGCTCCACCACCGTCACCCTGCTCGACGGCACCGAATACGACTTCGGCGGCGACGAATGGAAGAGCATGAGCATGTACGACTCCCTGTCCGAGGCGCTCGGCGAGGAGATCATCCCCAACGGCGGCCCGGACAACCCCGGCACCTCCGTCGAACATCTCGCCGCCATCGCCGACAAGCTCGGCGTGGAACGCGACGAGGTCGAGAACCACGGCAAGCTCGTCGAACACCTGTGGGAGCACTTCTACGAGGACAAGCTCTACGAGCCCACCTTCGTGCGCGACTTCCCCGTCGAGACCTCGCCGCTCGTCAAGGGCCACCGCTCCAAGCCCGGCGTGGTGGAGAAGTGGGACCTCTACGTGCGCGGCTTCGAACTCGCCACCGGCTACTCCGAGCTCAACGACCCGATCGTCCAGCGCGAACGCTTCGTGGCGCAGGCCAAGGACGCGCTCGCCGGCGACGAGGAGGCGTGCGACATCGACGAGGACTTCCTCGAGGCCCTCGGCGTGGGCATGCCGCCGGCCGGCGGCACCGGCATGGGCATCGACCGCCTGCTCATCGCCCTGACCGGCGCGACGATCCGCGAGACCATCACGTTCCCGCTCGTCAAGCCGCTCGTCGCCTGACGTACGGACGTACTGACATACGGATGGTTCCCTGAGGGGTTCCGTCCACGCTGTTCGGCTCCCCTTCCCATGTATGGGAAGGGGAGCCGTCTGCATTCGGCGGGCAGCGTCGATGCCGCCGACGCCGTGGCATCCGTCGGTGCGACGGCCCGCGTCGTTGGATCGCCGTGTGCCGGCATGCTATAACGGGGGGATATGCGGCGCGGCGCCGCAGAGCCGCGGCCCGACGAAGATATGCAAGGGGGCAAGGATATGGCCGATATCGACGTGGGGGACACCGGCGACGGGCCCCTTCCCCGGCTGGTCGCCGGAACGCCCACCGCACGCGGACTCATCGACTATCTCATCGACGCGGCATGCGTGCTGGGCTTCGGCCCCAAGCCCGGCCGGAAGGCGGAGGACCTCGAGCCGCCGACCGGCATCCGAGACCCGAACTGGCAGTCCTCCTATTCGCTCGCCTGGTATTTCACCGACTACTTGGAGCAGGACCTTGCGAAGGCCCTCGGCCATCGTCCCGGCGGGACGGCGACCGCCGCGGGCGGATCCACCGACGACCCCCTCGTCGCGTTCCTCGGCATGGGACGATTGGATGACGCGCCCGCCGTCGGAACCTACCGTGCGGACGCGCGCCGCGAGGACGCCATACTGGACAGCCGTTTCCCGCAGGATACGAACGGGCTCAACCGCAAACAGCGGGAGGCGCTGCACAAGGCGCTCCACAACAAGGTGTCGATTATCAAAGGGCCTCCGGGAACCGGCAAGACCGAAGTGATCATGCACATCATCGCGCTGGCCGTCGAACGAGGGGAGACCGTGGCGGTCGTCTCCTCCAACAACTCCGCCGTGCGCAACGTGGTGGACAAGGCGACGGAAGCCTACCGGGCGTACATGCGGCGCGCCGGCGACGGCCGCGTGAACGCAGGCCCCGACGAGACGGACCTCGCCGCGGTGACCGCCACCATGCTCGCCGCGTTGGGCAGCACGCAGGTGCGGCGGGCGTGGCGCCCCATCGGCGCGGCAACCGACGAACCCGTCTTCGGCAAGCCGGAACCCCGCGTGGAGAAGGACGGGGGCGGACACGTCACGGCCCGGTACTTCCCCAAGTCGGGCAAACCGTACATCGCCGGGGCGGAGACGAAGATCACCTTCGACGACTTCACCCAAAAGTATCCCATCGTCACCAGTACCATCCACTCGCTGAAGAAATGCTTCGCCGACGGCGCGGAACGAAAGTACGACCTGCTCATCATGGACGAGGCGTCGCAGACGAACGTGATCCAGGGCATCGTGGCGCTCAGCTGCGCCAGACGCGTGGTCATCGTCGGCGACGAGGAACAACTGCCGCCCGTGGTGAACGACGCGTACGCCGGCACGCTGACCGAGCTCGCCGAACACCACCGCGTATGCCGGCCGGCGGGCGAAGGCGACGCCGACGCGATCACGTCCCCATACGACCTGACCGACCCGGAAAGCAGCTTCCTGACGGCCTGCTACCGGGTGTTCGACCCCGTCTTCGTGCGCAGGAAGGCCGAACTGGAGTCGAGAACCGCCACGGACGGCACGGCGGGGAATGCCCGCACGGCCGTCGCCGACATCGACACCGACGTCACGACCACGCTGACCGAACACTACCGGTGTCCCGCCGCCATCATCGAATTCTGCAACCAATACGTCTACCGGGGCGTGCTCAAACCGGCCAAACCACGGAGGGAAGGCGACCCCGCCTTCCCGCTCGCCCTGCGCTGGTACGACGGCGACTACCGCGAAGGCTCCTGGCTCGGAAGCGCCGGCGGCAAGGACGGCAAGGACGGCAAAGGCTCGGGAGGTGGCCGCCGGTCCAGCTCGGTCAACGACAAACAGCTGACCGTCTTCCGCATGGAGGAACTGCCCTACCTCAAACGCCGGCTCAAGGAGGGCGCCGACGCGGGCAGGCCCTTGTCGGTCTGCCTGCTCACGCCGTTCCGCGGGCAGCAGGAATGGCTCGAACGACTGCTGCGGCGCGAACTCCAAGGCATCGTCGACGGCAAGGACATCGCGACCGAACGTCTGGACGGCACCAGGGACAACGATAGCGACGGCGACGCCCCCGCCGGCGGCGGCAGTCCCACGCGCGACGGAACGGAACGGGCGCAGGCCCTCACCATCCACAAATCGCAGGGACAGGGCTTCGACATCGTCTACCTCCTGCCGGTGGAGGACGGCAACTGGGAATGGCCGTGGTCGCAGGGCCGGCACCTCATCAACGTGGCCGTCTCCCGCGCCAAACGGGAGCTGCGCGTCATCGCCTCCACCACGCTGATGTCACGGGAGCTGCAACGACGGCTCACCGGAGGCGAGGTGCCGGCGAACGCGCCGGCCGACGAACGCAGCCACGACCGGCGCAACCAGCAGATGTTCATCCGCAAGCTCGCCGACTACATCGCCGCCAACGCGCCGGTGGACGCCGCCGGACGGAACCTCGAGCCGGACTTCGGCGTCATCCGCTCCCGCGTACGGTCGATCTTCGACATCCGCCCCGCCGTGCAGGAACGCGACCGCGCGGTCGTCCGATCGCTGGAGCGCCGGGACCGGCAACGGTCCACGCAATACGCGCCGGAGAACATCGTGCTGGCCGCGGCGGCCCGCATCGCCGAGCACAACAGACTGGTCCTGCTGCACACCGTCAAATGGCCCGACGTGCTGCTGCCGGACGGCACCGCGCTCGCCGACGTCGACGAAGGCTTCCACCATTTCAAGGACCCGTCCAACACGGAATTCGACGTGGTGCTCGCCCGTCTCGACGGGCGCATCGTGATGGCGATCGAGGCGGACGGCGTATACCACCGCTTCGCCCGCGAGACGAGCCCCCAGGAAATCACGCCGTTCGAACGGCGTCAGCAGGACATGCGCCGTCTGGTCCACCGGTTGGCGGCGGGAGGTGCCGACGGCGTCGGCGCATCGGCCGCCGCCTCGGGCGACGACGCGCGCCGGACGTACCCGCCGCGCGAGGACGTGGTCGAACGCGACCTGCTCAAGGACCGGATCGTGATGTCCCACGCGCACGGGACCGTCGTCCATCTGGGTGCGGACAGCTCCTCCTCGGGCGGCGACCGTCGGCCCTATCTGGAGGATGTGCGTCTGCGCATCTTGGGACGACGGCCGCACTCCACCGCCGACGAGGACGGCGACCCCGACCACGCCGAGACCGAGCCGTTCCGCGACGACGTCTTCACACCGGGCGCCATGACGGGCATCGACGGGCTGGTGCTGCTGCGCGTCCCCAGCGACGGCAGCACGTATCTCGAGACGGACGCCCTGCGACGGGCGGCGGGCATGCCGGACGTCGCGGACACCGTCGCGCCGCGTCCGACCATCGAGGATTACGTGCGCGCCTGCAACGCGGCCCTCGACGACGACGGCCACTTCGCGCTGCGCGTGAGGACGGAACGGGTGCACGCATGGCTGAGCGACGGCGACCTGGAGGCCATCGTCGCGACGCGGCGCATGCTGGAACGCTACGAATCCGGACGGTAGGTCCGGACGGTAGACGGGACGGGCCGCGGCGTCGCCGCGTTCCGCCTTCCGGATGAGGGCGGACGGACGGCACGGGCGTCTAGACTGGCGGCCATGGGTAACGGAATGTGGAAGGCATGGCTGGGCGCGATCCGGCCGAAGACGCTGCCGCTCGCGGTCTCGCCGGTCGTCGCGGCCTCGATGGCGATGTGGAGCACCGTGTTCGAAGGCGTCTGGGGCGGCTCGTACCTGCACCGGCCGTGTCCGGTGGTCGGCGGCAGGCCCCCATACCCGTACGGCGACTACGGCCGGTGCCTCACCTCGCCCGGCTGGTACGCCGCGGTGACGCTGCTGTGCGTGGGCGTCGCCCTGTTCCTCCAGATCGCCGCCAACCTCGCCAACGACTACTCCGACGGCATCCGCGGCGCGGACGAGACGCGCGGCGGCGACGAGGCGGTCAGCGGCAAGCCGCGGCGTCTCACCGCCTCCGGTCTGGTCTCGCCGAAGCGCGTACTGCTCGCCGCCGGCGTCAGCGCGGCGCTCGCCTGCGTGTGCGGGCTCGCCGTGACCGTCCTCACCGGGCATTGGTGGTTCATCGCGCTCGGCCTCGTCTGCCTCGTGGCCGGCTGGTGCTATGTGGGTGGTCGTCATCCGTATGGATACCACGGGTTCGGCGAGCTCGCCGTGTTCGTGTTCTTCGGTCTCGTGGCCACGTGCGGCACGTCGTACGCCCTGTCCGACGAGGTGCCGTTCCTCGTCGTCTGGACCGCCGTCGCGCTCGGCCTCGTCGCCGTCGGCGTGCTGTGCGTCAACAACCTGCGCGACGTCGACGACGACGCGCTCCACGGCAAACGCACGTGGATGGTGCGATTGGGCCGCGGCCGCGGTCTCGTGGCCGCCGAAGCGGCGTTGATCGTCCCCACGGCGATGGCGGCGATGTCGTACGTCTCCTACGCGCCGCTCATCCGGGTCGCGCGGCTCGCGGCGGACCCGCGTTGCGGCACCGTCTTCGACGGCGCGTCCGACACGACCGGGCACGTGGCGTGCGCCGGCATGCCGTGGTGGGATGTGACCGCGGCCTTCGCGGGGACGGCGATGCTGTGCGCGGCCATCGCGCTGTGTGTGGCCGCGGTGCGCGCGCTGCGCGGTGGCGCGTACCGCAGGGCGCTGCCGATGGCCGGGCTGCTTTCGCCCGCGGTGGCGCTGGTCTTCGGATGCGCCTACCTGATGGGGGCGTGAATCCGGCGGATGCCCGGGAGGTTCGGCGGCGACGGACGGGCGCCGACGGGTGAACATCGCCCGAACGTCGGCGAAAAAACATGGAACGGCTACTCGTGTCCGGCATACCGGGGCGGTAGACTGGCCGTATGTCTTACAAACTAGTACTGCTCCGTCACGGACAGAGCGCATGGAACAAAACCAATCAGTTCACCGGCTGGGTCGACGTCCCGCTGACCGAGCAGGGTGAAGCCGAAGCCAAGCGCGGCGGCGAGCTGCTCAAGGAGAAGAACGTCCTTCCGGACATCGTGTTCACCTCCCTGCTGCGCCGCGCCATCAACACCGCCAACATCGCGCTGGACGCCGCGGACCGCCTGTGGATCCCGGTCGAGCGCAACTGGCGTCTCAACGAGCGCCACTACGGCGCCCTGCAGGGCAAGAACAAGACGGAGATCCGTCAGGAGTACGGCGACGAGAAGTTCATGCTGTGGCGCCGCTCCTACGCCACTCCGCCGCCGGAGATCGATCCGAACGACGAGTACGCGCAGAACCACGACCCGCGCTACACCGGCGACCCGGTGCCGGAGGCCGAGTGCCTGGCCGACGTCGTCAAGCGCGTCGAGCCGTACTTCAAGTCCGCCATCGAGCCCGAGCTCAAGGCCGGCAAGACCGTCCTGATCGCCGCCCACGGCAACTCGCTGCGTGCCATCGTCAAGATGCTCGACAACCTGTCCGAGGAGGAGATCGCCAAGGTCAACATCCCGACCGCCATCCCGCTGCTCTACGAGCTGGACGAGGACTTCAAGCCGATCAAGCCGCGTGGCGAGTACCTGGATCCGGAGGCCGCCGCCGCCGGTGCCGCCGCCGTCGCCGCCCAGGGCCAGAAGTGAGCCTTCCGGTCCGCCGGTCCGATCGGATTGTCGGTCCGATGTAGCGGATTCGGCGGATCAATATGACGACAGGGGCATCCCGAATGCATTCGGGATGCCCCTGTCGTCATATTTGCGGTGCCCGTGTCATTACAATCGTGCTGGTTGTGCTGAGGGGATCGGCACTCCGCCGAACCAATCGGCGGTCTTGATTATCGTGTCAGGATGCGGCCTTCTGAACTTCCTTACGGTAGTCGTCCAGCGTCAAACCGATTGATGCGCCTTGGATCGGGACGGATGATAGACGGCTTACGGTTCCATGGTCATCAACGGCCAGCACGCCGTCCTGTGGATTGATCGCGTCGTAGCTTTCATCGTTATAGGTATGCAGCAGCAATAGGAATTCGTTGTGGTCCGTCTCATTGAGCAGTACCGTGTGTTCCTCGCGCACTTCTTGCCCGTCGATGTGTCCGCCTACTTGTGTGATTGCGATGACCTCGTTCGGTGTGACGGCTCCTTTGAGTACCTCGAGTACCCTCACATCGGTCACGGTGACCGGTACCGCCAGAGCGCCCTTGTTGATTGCCTGGCGTACAAGGCCATATTGCGGATTCGTTGCGGCATCGCCATTGGTCGTGTCGATGTGCGGATATGACAATTCCTCCCTGGACTCAAGAACGGTTCCGACTATGATGACGTCAGCCGCCTGTACGGATTCCGACAGGGTGGCGTATTGCGGGTAATCCGCCTGTATGACGTGTGACGTGGGCTCGTGGTGCGAAGACATGAGATACCCAGTTGCGAGTAGCGCTCCACAGAGCATGATCAGTGGCACGGTGCGTAGCATCACGCGTTTTATGACATGGTTCGTGTTCATCAGTAGCAGCTTTTCACGTAGGTGACGTCATATGATGTCGGTGATCCGATGGCGCTTCTATTTCTTCCATGATTCATCAACGAACCGTTGGGGGTGGAAGAAAGCGGATTAACAACGGCTGCGCGGGTCATATGATGGCGAAAGGTGTTCATATGTCAACCTCGCTGTCGAAGACTCGGCGTCAATGCCGATTACGACTATTATGCCATGCCGAGCCCGTCGCTGTTCTTTAAAGTGTTGCAAGATGTATGCGCAATGATTCCATACAAACAAAACGACGCAAGACCCGCGCAGGGCCATTGCGTCGTTTCGGGTCTCCCCGTGGGGAGAAGTCTTCGGTTATCCCAGACCGTCCGGTCCGTCATGCGCCGCCGGGGAGCCCGGACGACGTCCGACGGTTCACTCGATGGCGCCGTCCTCGTCGCGGCTCGGCTCCTTGGACGGGTCGAAACCGGAGACGATGAACACCACGCGGCGCGCGGCGGACACGGCGTGATCGCCGAGGCGCTCGAGGAAGCGGCCCAGCAGGACCACGTCGACGATCTGCTGGCGGGTGATGTCGTTGTTCTCGTCGAGCGCCAGCTCGAAGGTCTTGTGGTGCAGGGCGTCCAGCTCGTCGTCGCCGGCGATGATGCGCTCGGCGGTCTTGGCGTCGCGGTCGGCGAGCATGCTCACCAGATCGTCGGACGTCTTGTCGAGGAAGTCCTGCATCTGCTGGAACGTCTCCTTGGCCACGTCGGGCAGCGGGGAGGCGGGGTAGGCGCGGCGGGAGGTCTCCGCCACGTGCTTGGCGAGATCGCCCATACGCTCGAACGTGGTGGCCAGACGCATCGTGGAGACGACGATGCGCAGGTCGGTGGCGACAGGGGTCTGCTTGGCGAGCAGCTTGACGCACTGGTCGATGACGCTCTCCTCGAGGGCGTCGAGTTCGATATCACCGTCGATAACGCTCTGAGCGGCTTCGACATCCTGCTTGAGCAGGGCGTCGCCCGCTCCGCGGATGGACTTGCGCACGCCCTGAACCATGCGGTCGAGGTCGTCGGCGACGGCCTTCATCTCCTCGTTAAAGATAACGCGCATTGTCATTTCAGCCTTTCATCTTCTGGTCGTGAAACTCCTACAGCAACCTGTACCAGTGTATTATTCCCGCCTCACAATTTCGACAACGTAGCGAAATCGCCATCTGAAGTTGGTCGAGCGTTCACGGAGCCGTTCACCTTCCATTCAGGTTCCCGGCATGTCGCCGTCATGTCGATGTCCGCTGTGGGAGAATGGGGCCCATGCTTGATTCCCCTATGCCGTCGTTCATCGTCTCCTCGGTGTTCGGCGTGATCGGCGTCGCCATCGTCCTCGCCGTGGCGTTGTTCCTCATCGACCACATCGAACCGGTGGTGGAGCGTCTGCTGGGAGGGGCGTCCCTCGTCGAATGGCTCGGCAACCACGTGGGCGGGATGCTGCGGCGCTGGCGCCGTTCCAAGGCGGACGACGACGTGGACGACGGCCTGGACGCGTCGGCCGAGTCGCTGCTTTCCATCCTTTCGAGCGCGTCCTTGGTGGTCGACACCGACGACGAGGTGGTGCGGGCGAACCCGCAGGCCTACCGTTTCGGCATCATGGAGGACGACCGCATCGTCGACGCGAAGGTGCTCGAGGCGGTGCACGCCGTGCGCGAGCACGGCGGCAGGCGCCGGTTCGATCTGGAGACGCAGACCCCCGAGCGGTTCGTCTCGTCCCGTGCGTCCGACGACGGCGAGGGGACGTCGGCGAAGGGCGTGAAGCGGCCGAACTGGCTGAAGGTGACGGTGGGACGCGTCAACGAGCGGTTCGTCGTGGTCCTGTTCGACGACGTGAGCGAGACCGTCCGGTTCGCGCAGATCCGAGATTCGTTCATCGTGAACGTGTCCGAGCAGCTGCTGGAGCCGACGAAGGCGTTGGGGCGGCTGGCGGACCGGCTGGAGCACGAGCGTCCGGACCCCGCGCAGGTCCGCGCCGACGCGCGCGAGGTGCGCACGGCCAGCAACCATCTCAACCATATGGTCTCCGATCTGCTGCTGCTCATCAAGGCGCAGGAGCCGATCACGCCGTCCGCCGCGAACCGTCTGAACGTGATGGAGCAGCTGCAGGCCGTGACCGCGCCGCTCATGCCCCAGGCGGAGCGGGCGGGCGTGGGATTGCGTGTCGAGGGCGACGGGAAGCTCGTCATCAACGGCGACCGGGGGCAGATCCGCACGGCCGTGACCAAGCTGGTGGAGAACGCCATCGCCTATTCGCCGTGTGGCGCGGTGGTCAGCGTGTCGTCCGGTCTGGACGAGACGGGCACGCATGCGGTGATCCGCGTCATCGACCAGGGCAAGGGCATCGCGAAATCGGAGCAGTCGCGCATCTTCGAGCGGTTCTACCGCGGTGCGGACCAGAGCGAGCGCACCGCGGACGGCGTGGGGCTCGGCCTGTCCATCGTCAAGCATGTGGCGCTGACGCACCACGGCACGGTCACGGTGTGGTCCGCTCCCGGCCAGGGCAGCACGTTCAGTCTCGTCCTGCCACTGGCCCGATAGGTGCGTTCCGGCGCGTTCCCCGTCCTGGTCCCGTTTTGATTCCGTCCTGTCCGGGCGGGCGCGGCTACTGGCCGAGCCGGCGGTAGTCCCAGCGGTCGAAATGCTCCCAGATGAGCATGAGCACGCCGATGGTCACCCCGGCGCCGCAGACGGTGATCGCCTCGCCCACCGGGAAGTCCAGCGCGTTGAGGACGAGGCAGACGATGAGGGCGAGGCTCCAGAGCGCGGTGCCGGCGAGGAACACGGTGCGCAGGTCCACGCGCACCGGTTTGGGGGCGGGACGGCGCACGGCCGGGTCGATGATCGGGGCGATCCTCAGCATCGCATCCTCCATTCGTGTAGGTTCTGTGTATGTCCGATTATGGTGCGGCATGCCGTCCGGGCGCGCCGCACCCGTCATGGCGTCCGTCTACAGATGCTCGACAACGTAGTCGATGCACTTGGTGAGCGCCACCACGTCCGAGGGCTCCACCGAGGGGAACACGCCGATGCGCAGCTGGTTGCGTCCCAGCTTGCGGTATCCGGCGGTGTCCACGATGCCGTTCTCGCGCAGTGCGGCGACGACGGCCGTGGCGCTGACCGCGTCGTCGAGGTCGATGGTGACGACGGCGCGGGACCGCGCCGCCTCGTCGGCGACGAACGGGTGCGCGTATTCCGAACGTTCCGCCCACGAGTACAGCAGGGACGCCGACTTCGCGCAGCGGGCCGTCGCCCAGTCCATGCCGCCGTTGTCGTTGAGCCAGCGGATCTGGTTCTCCATCATGATGAGCGTGGCCACGGCCGGCGTGTTCAGCGTCTGGTTCTTGCGGGAGTTGGACAGCGCCTTCGTCAGCGAGAGGAACGGCGGCACCCAGCGGCTCGCGCCCGGCAGTCCCGCGTTCGATTCGATGCGTTCGGCGCGTTCGACGGCGGCGGGGGAGAGGATGGCCACCCACAGGCCGCCGTCCGAGCCGAACGCCTTCTGCGGTGAGAAGTAATAGGCGTCGGTCCGGTTCACGTCGACGGGCAGCGCGCCGGCGGCCGACGTGCCGTCGACCAACGTGAGCGCGCCCTGCTCCACACTGCCGGGCACGCGGTCCACGGGGGCGGCCACGCCGGTGGAGGTCTCGTTGTGCGCCCAGCAGTATGCGTCGACATCTTCCGTCCACTCGGGAAGCTGGTATGTGCCCGGCTCGCCCTCGTAGACCGCGGGGTCCTCGAGGAACGGGGCGTTCGCCGCGGAGGCGGCGAACTTGGCGCTGAACGAGCCGTAGGCACCGAACGCCGCGCGGCGGGCGATCAGCGAGGCGCAGGCGATCTCCCAGAAGCAGCTGGCGCCGCCGTTGCCCAGGGCGACCTCATAGCCGTCGGGCAGCGAGAAGAAGGCGCGTAGTCCCTCGCGGATGGATCCGACGACCTGGCGGACCGGCGTCTGCCGGTGCGAGGTGCCGAGCAGCGTGCGGGCGCTGGCCTCGAGCGCGGCGACCTGCTCGGGGCGGATCTTGCTGGGGCCGGAGCCGAATCGTCCGTCCTCGGGCAGCATGTCTTGGGGGATGTTCACAGAATTGGCCATGGCCACACACCTTAGCCGCCCATGCGGATGGACGGGGTGCGCGGCCGTATGCCGAACCACGGTGCGTGGCCGTATGCCGGGCCGCACTGAGGGTCGAACCGGTTCGACACCCCTGGGTGATTTGGCCGAAGACCCTAGGGGGATGTAAGGTATCGCATTGTGAAGGCGAATGACGCCGGCTGCAGAGGCGTCGTCCCAACCCCCAAGGAGTATCGAAGTATGAGGCATGCTGCGCATAAAGCCACCAACGGCACCGTTCGCCGCAACGGATCGAACGGGGCCGGGGGGCTGTTCACGGCCGCGCGCGGCTCGCATTCCTACCGGAGCGTCCGCACCATGCAGATGGTGGAGGGCGGCGGCGCCGTGCTCGGTCTCGAGCCGGCCGTCGCACAGAAGCTCAACGAGATCGCCCCGATGACCCGCCGCTCCATCCGAGAGGCCGCCAAGGCCGCCGAACGCCGCAATTTCATCATGGGATCCGCGTCCCTCGCCGCGCTGGCCGGCACCGCCGCCACCGCCGTGGCCTTCGCCAGCCCCGACGACGTCGACATGCCGCTTGCCGACGACCCGACCACCACCACGCAGATCCAGCACGTCGCCGCCGCCTCCCGTTCCGACGCGCGCACCCCGCTCGAGGACACCACCGCCGAATCCTCCACTGCCGCGGATACGACGACGGACCGTACCGCCACGTCCGTGGACGACTCCCGGACCCAGCAGACCACGAACAACGGTTCCTGGACGCTCGGCGCCGACAGCACCGAACTCGATTCCAAGCTCATGTCCCGCTCCCTGGCGAACAACGAGAACGTCGCCAAGCTCATGGACCAGGACGCCGACCTGCTGCCCGCCGGATTCGACCCGAACCACGCCACCGGCGACGTCGGCCTCGCCTACGAGTTCTCCCAGTGCACCTGGTGGGCGTACACGCGCCGCCAGCAGCTGGGCCTGCCCGTCGGATCGCACTTCGGCAACGGCGCGCAGTGGGCCGCCAGCGCCAAGGCGCTCGGCTACTGGGTGGACAACACGCCTCGCCACGTCGGCGACATCATGGTGTTCCGCACCGGCCAGGAGGGCGCCAGCGCCGTGTACGGCCACGTGGCCATCGTGGAGAGCATCAACCCGGACGGCTCCGTCACCACCTCCGAATGCGGCTCCTCGCTGCAGGGGCGCACCGTCTCCCGCACGTTCACGAACGTCTCCGACTTCCAGTACATCCACTACTGATCCACACATTCCCGAACAATCCGTCACAACCGCACATCACGGCGTGTCGCCTGTCATTCCCCTAAGGGAGAACGTCAGGGTTTGGCGGCTGTTACCTGCGGATGGTACGGTGGTGAACCGATGAATACCTTTACGAAGACTGCATCCATGATTCTCGCCGGGGCCGCGTGCGTCGCCACCCTGGTCACCGTCGCGCCCGCGGCCACCGCCGCGGACCAGCCGAGCGTCGTTTCCTCCGAACGCTCGTTCCCGAAGACCGCCACCGCCCGCAAGGACGTGCTCAAGGAAGCCACCTCCACCGATGTGGAGCAGGATTCCAACTGGGGCGGCATCGAATCCCTCGACGTGCCGAAGACGAAGTCCCAGGCCGAGAAGGACGCCGAAGCCAAGGCCGAGCAGGAGCGTCAGGCCGCCGCGGCCGCCGCCGCGAGCCGTTCCGCCTCCCGCCAGTCCCTGTCCTCGTCCTCCTCTTCGACCTCCGCGTCCACGTCCGCCAAGGCCATCGAGGCGCCTACCAGCTCCAACGGTTCCGGCCTCGTCTCCTACGCCCTCCAGTTCCAGGGCATCCCGTACGTCTACGGCGGCACCACCACGGCCGGCTTCGACTGCTCCGGCTTCACCCAGTACGTGTTCGCCCAGTTCGGCATCAGCCTGCCGCGCACCGACGCCCAGCAGCGTGCGTGGGCGCAGGCCAACGGCACGCTCGTGAGCAACCCGCAGCCCGGCGACCTCATGTGGAAGCCCGGCCACGTCGGCATCTACGCCGGCAACGGCATGATGGTCCATGCCACCAAGCCCGGCGACACCGTGCGCTACGCCCCGGTGTACAGCAGCTCCTTCGAGTACTACCGCATCCTCAAGTAGTCCGCCGGCCGCCACGGCCGCACCGATTCCGCCAGCAGTCTTCGACGGAAGATGAAGAACGGCGCCCTCCCCGCGGGGAGGGCGCCGTTCGCGTATCCGGGCACTCCCGGAACATGCCGGTCGTGAACTTTCGTGTCGGTTAACGGACCAAACGCCCGGTGCGGGGTATCCTTGGAAGGCACAGGGGAGCGACGACGCCTACGCGCCGCCGCAGTGACTGTCAAGGAGGTCGTCATGATCAATGACAAGGCTATTCTCGTCGGAGTTGACGGGTCGAACGCCAGTTACAAGGCCGCATGGTGGGCGGCCAACTACGCCAAGCACGCGGGGCTCACGCTGCAGATCGTCTGCGCCTACTCGCTGCCCAGCTACGCCGCGGTGAGCTTCGATGCCACCTACACCGCCATGGGGGACGACAACGCGGCCCATTCCGACGCCCAGGAGATCCTCTCCAAGGCGAAGGCCATCGCGGACGAGCAGGGCGTCGAGGCGGCCACGCTCATCGTCACCGGCGATCCGGCGTCCGTCTTCGTGGAGCTGAGCCGCAACTACAACCTCATCGTCATAGGCAACCGCGGCAAGGGCGGACTGGCCGAACGCCTGCTCGGCACCACGTCCTCCTCGCTGCCCGCCTACGCGTACTGCCCGATCGTCGTCGTGCCCTACACCGACGACGACGGCAACCTCATGCACCTCAACAACACCATCACCAAGGTCGCCGTCGGCTCCGACGAATCCAAGTGGGGGCTCAAGGCCCTCGAGATCTCCGCGGACTTCGCGCACGCGTGGGGCGCCGAACTCGACGTGATCTCCGCCGCGCCGCAGGTCAAGGGCGCCGACGACGCCGTCTACGAGTCCTACATGGAGGATCTCGAGACCCGCGTCAAGCCGCTCGAGGAACAGTACCCGGACCTCGTCATCAACAAGCGCATCGTGCCCGGCTCCGCCGTGGACACGCTCACCAAGGCCAGCTACGACCATGACGTCGTCGTCGTGGGCTCCCGCGGCCGCGGCGGCTTCACCGGCCTGCTCCTCGGCTCCATCAGCCAGGGGCTGCTGCAGCATGCGGCCGGACCGGTCTATGTGGTGCCCCGCAAGTATGTCGAGGCCGCCGAATCCCGTCTCGACACCGTGCCGGGATCCCCGGCCGAGGTCAAGCCGAAGCCGCTCGACGACATCAGCGGAGTCGAGGAGGTCCCCGTGCCCACGGCCGAACCCGAGGTGGCACGGAAGATCGAGCAGACCATCGATCCCGAACACTGACGGACGTCGGAACCGGACGGCTCGGACGATCGGACGTCCGGCAGGACGACGAAGGCTCCCGTCGCATCCTCATCGGATGCGACGGGAGCCTTTCCCATGCATGGCGGCGTGCGTCCGCGCGGACGCACGCCGGCGTGACGGTCAGTGCCTGACCGTCACCTCCATGCGCACCGGGGTCTCCTGCACGTACGTGTG
Source organism: Bifidobacterium sp. CP2 (assembly GCF_018555635.1). Lineage (NCBI taxonomy): Bacteria > Bacillati > Actinomycetota > Actinomycetes > Bifidobacteriales > Bifidobacteriaceae > Bifidobacterium > Bifidobacterium sp. CP2. Next base: position 124,873 of record NZ_JAFEJX010000006.1, read on the forward strand.
CTTGACGGTGCAGCCCTTGTCGATGTGACGGGTGATGCGCTCCTTGAGCTTGTCGGCGTCCTCGTCGCTCAGACCCGCCTCGGAGGCGTCGACGACGACCTGCTCGCTGAAGTTGATGTACGCGTCGTTGTCGGCGTCGTACGTGCCGTCCACGACGATCTTCGCGCCCTTGCCCTCGCCCAGCGTATGCTCGATGGCGAACTGGCTGGACAGCGCGGCGCAGCCGGCCAGCGCGATCTTCATCAGGTCGCCGGGCGTGAACTGGCCGCGGTCCTTGCCGAACTTGATGTGCGCGCCGTCGTCGCTGAACGCGTCCCAGGAACCGTCCTTGTTGCGCTCGACCCACAGTCGCTTGCCCATGCTGACTCCTTCGTGTCATCCGCGACGCGCCTGCCGCGTCGCGCTACGTCCAATCTAGCCCACGCCGCGCACGTGCGGCGGGGACATTCCGCCGACGACGGACGCGCGGCGCGTCGACGTCGTGCGCCGTGCGCGAACCGCGCCCCGGACGCCTCACGCTACACTGGGACGCATGGCTTTGACGGAAGAACAACTCGCGGCGATACGTGACCGCATCCCCGCACGACCCGACACCGACATCCCCATGCCGTACGAGGACCTCGTGCGCCGCATCCTCGAGCACGGCACCCTCAAATCGGACCGCACCGGCACCGGCACCATCTCCCTGTTCGGCCAGCAGATCCGCTTCGACCTGTCCCACGGCGAATTCCCGCTGCTCACCACCAAGACCGTGTTCTTCAAGGGACTCGCCTACGAGCTGCTCTGGTTCCTCAAAGGCTCGACCAACGTGCGCTGGCTGCAGGAGCACGGCGTGCACATCTGGGACGAATGGGCCGACGCCAACGGCGACCTCGGACCCGTCTACGGCGCCCAGTGGCGCAGCTGGCCCGCGCCCACGCCCGAGGACCCGGACCGCACCATCGACCAGATCGCCAACGTGATGGACCTCATCCGCAACCATCCCGACTCGCGCCGCATGGTCGTCTCCGCATGGAACCCCGCCGAAGTCGAGCACATGGCCCTGCCGCCCTGCCACGCGCTGTTCCAGTTCTACGTGGCCGACGGACGCCTCAGCTGCCAGCTCTACCAGCGCTCGTGCGACATGTTCCTCGGCGTGCCGTTCAACATCGCCTCCTACAGCCTGCTCACGCTGATGATGGCCCAGCAGGCCGGACTGGAACCCGGCGAATTCGTCTGGACCGGCGGCGACTGCCACGTGTACGACAACCACATCGAACAGGTGCTCGAACAGCTCTCCCGCGATCCGTACCCGTACCCGCGGATCGCCATCGACAAGGCCGACAGCCTGTTCGACTACGCGTACGAGGACTTCCACATCATCGACTACCGCCACCACCCCACCATCAAGGCGCCCGTCGCCGTATGACGGTCGCCGTGTGACACTAGACTTCCCTCTAGTCCAACTCACCCAAGGAGTGAATGAAATGGAGCACGACAGTAGCCGAAGCGGCTATCACGAACCCGAGCCCGGTGACGCCGGGCTTGACGAGGTCGAGGATTGGGGCGACGATTTCCCCAAGACATTCTCGGTGAACCTGATCTGGGCCGAAGCGCGCGACAAGGAAGGTCGTACGGGCGCCATCGGCTTCGACGGCGGCATGCCTTGGCACCTCGCCGAGGACATGAAGCATTTCAAGGAGCTCACCGTCTCCCACCCGGTGATCATGGGACGACGCACGTGGGAATCGCTCGGGCCGAAGTACCGACCGCTGCCCAACCGCGACAACATCGTCGTCTCGCATGACACCGGCTACCGCGCGCCGGGAGCCACCGTCGTCGATTCGCTCGAGGACGCGCTCGACCTGGCCCGTCAGGAGGCCATCCCGGACGACGGGCTCGACCGATCCGAGATCTGGGTCATCGGCGGCGCGCAGCTCTTCCAGGAGGTGCTGCCGCAGGCGAACAAGGTGTACGTCACCCTGCTCGACGCCCAGGTCGACGCCGACACGTACGCGCCCGACATCGCCGCGCTCGCCGAGGAAGGCCAGTGGGAGGTCATCGACCGCACGCCGTGGCTGGAGCCGAGGAAGCCGGACACCGGCATCGCCCGATACCGCTTCGTCACCTACGGCCGCGTCGACGGCGAGACTCGCTGAACCCGATACCGACCGCCAGACGACCTCACCAAGACGACCTCACAAGGAGTGAACCATGGCCGACAAGCACGGCGACACCCCGCACAAGTACACGGTGATGACCGTGTGCACCGGCAATATCTGCCGTTCGCCGATGGGCGAGATCATCCTGCGCCACTTCTTCGACGAGCGCGGCCTCGCGGACAAGGTGGACGTCGAATCCAGCGGCGTCTCCGACGAGGAGTGGAGCCATCCCATCGACCCGCGCGCCGTGCACGTGCTGCGCGAGCGCGGCTACGGCGACGAGATCCCGCGCGACCATTTCGCGCACCGGATCAGCCGCGACGAGATCGCCCGCACCGACCTGTTCCTGCCGATGACCGCCTCGCACATGCGCGCGCTGCTGCGCATGCTGCCGCCGGCGAAACGCGCCGAAGTGCACATGTACCGCAGCTTCGACCCGGACCTGCCGAAGCCGCCGGCCGGCCGCGAAAGCGAGATCGACCTGGTGGACCCGTGGTACGGCGGTCCGCACGAGTTCGAGGTCGCCATCGACCAGATCGAGCAGGTCGCCCCGTACATCGTCGACTGGGTGGCGAAGAGGTTGGAGACGGAGGGACGCTGACATCCCCGAAGACGCGTGGGGCCCGGCACTGAACAGTGCCGGGCCCCACGCGTTGAAGGAGAACGGGAGAGAAGAGAGAAAGGAAGGGAAGTGATGGAGGGTGTCCCGTCCGCGCCTTCATGGGGACGGACGGGACAGTCGGGAGATCAGCGGCTCACTTGACGGTGAAGCCCTGGTCCTTGGCGTAGTCCTTCATGGCCTTCTGCCACTTCGCGGCAGCGGACTTGATGTCGGACTTGCCGGAGAAGAAGGAGCCCATGTAGTCGTTGTAGATGGAGCGGGCGTACGGCTCGAAGGGCAGGAACTCCCACTTGCCGGTGACGTTCTCGGCCGCCTGGGAGAAGACCTCGTTGTACTTCTGGCCGCCGAAGAACTCGTTGTCGCTGCCGTCGGAGTTCTTGAGGGTGGTCTTGTCGAGGAAGTCCTTCTGGTTGAGGGTCGCGGTGGTGGCCGGGAAGCTGCCGTTGGAGACGCGGACGTCGATGCCCTCGTCGCTGGTGGTCACGTATTCGACGAATTTCTTGGCCGCGTCGAGCTTGCTGTCCGAGACCTCCTTGGTGATGGCGAGGCCGCTGCCGCCGTATTCGGCGTTAACGGTGCTGCCGTCGACGGTGGGCAGGAGGGCCACGCGGAACTTGCCGGTGGCCTGCGGCACGCCCTGCAGGAGGTTGTTGGCCATCCAGGCGCCGCTGATGAGGCTGGCGACGGAGCCGTCGCCGAGGGACTTCATCCAGTCGTCGGTCCAGGTCTTGGTGTGGACGTCGATGAGGTCCTCGTCGCGCATCTTCTGCCAGAGGTCCATGAACCGCTGGGCACCCTTGTCTCCGGTGACGTCGATGGTCAGGTTCTCGCCGTCGACCTTGTAGGCCTGGCCGCCCATGGCCCACATCATCGCGTTGAACAGGCCGGCGTCGCCGGAGTCGGAGGTGATGTAGGAGCCGGTGGCACGGACCTTCTTCGCATCCTCGTAGAACTCGTCCCAGGTGGTCGGCGGTTCGCTGATGCCGGCCTTGTCGAACACGTCCTTGTTGTAGAAGTAGGCCATGGGGCCGGAGTCGGCGGGCATGGCGTACAGGCCGCCGTTGATGTTCACGGAGTTCCAGGTGCCGGGGGTGAACGTCTTCTTGAGCTTGGCGGTGTCGTAGAGGTCGCTGAGGTCCCTGAGCGTGCCGGAGTGCACGAACTGCGGGACGGCGAGGTATTCGATGAGGGTGACGTCGGGCAGACCGCTTCCGGCCTGGGAGGCGTTGTTGAGGGCGGTGTAGGTCTCGTCGGTGCTGCCGACGTTGCTCACCTTCACCGTGATGTCCGGGTTGGCCTTCATGAAGGCCTCGGCGGCGCGATCGATGCTCGTGTCCCACGACCACACCGTCAGCTTGGTCTTGCCCGAGCTGCTGGTCGCGGTCGTGTTGCCGCAGGCGGCGAGCGGGAAGAGCATCGAGGCGATGGCGGCGGTGGCTATGGCGGTGCGCGTGGTGTTGTTCATATCGACTTCTTTCTGCGCCCGACCGTCGTTGGTCGGATGTCGCATCTATTTTGTTTGGATGTCGAACATGATTGTACGCAAGCGTGGGGAGCTTGTCAAGACGGCGCGGGTTGCATAATGTCAGACCCCTTGCGGGTGCTATCCTGAAGCCGTTCGCGGATGGCGCGGGAGGCCGTCCCGACGCAGTTCCGTCGCATGTCCCGCCATCGATTCCGCGCAAGGAGGCCGTCTGCCATGTACGTCAAGTCCAATCCCAGCGACGCGAGGGCCAACAACCGCAGGCTGCTGTTCCGGCTGCTGTTCCCCGACGGCCAGCTGTCCCGCGCCGACCTGTGCAAGAGGACCGGGCTCTCCCGGGCCACCGCCACGGATGTGACCGGCGAGATGATCGAGGACGGCCTGCTGAGGGAGCTGGGCGCGGCGCGCCGCGACGGCCGCGGCAAGCCGGGCACCCTGCTGGCCATCGACACGGACGCGCTCCGTCTGGTGTGCGTCGACCTGTCCCGCCCGTATGTGATGACCGGTGCCGTGATGGACCTGCGGGCCAGAATCGTCGAACGCCGCGAACGTGTGCTCGACGACGGCGACCGGATCGACCCCGGCGACGTGCTGTCGCTCGTCGATGAAATGGTCCGGCTCGCCGGTCCGCGTCTGGTTGGCATCGGCGTCGCCGTCCCCGGCGTGGTCTCCGGTTCGGGAAGGGTGGTCTCCAGCTCCAACCTCGGCTGGAGCGGCGTGGAGCTCCGTGACCTGCTCGAAGGCGAATTCTCGCTGCCCGTCCGCGTGGACAACGATGCGAGCGCCGCGCTGCTCGCCGACCGCTTCCTCGGACGCGGCGAGCCCAACTGCCTGCTCGTGCAGGTCACCCGAGGCATCGGCGCGTCGGTGCTGCTCAACGACGAGTTCGTGGAGGGCGACGACCATGCGGCCGGCGAGATCGGCCACGTCGTGGTCGACCCGTCCGGCCCGGCGTGCGCCTGCGGCAAGCACGGATGCCTGGAGACCTATGTCTCCGCCGTCGCGCTGCGCGAACGCATCCGCCGGGAGCCCGGGCGGCGCGCGGACATCCTGTCCGAGGCCGGGACGAGGCTCGGCGGCGCGCTGGTCATGCCCGTGAGCCTGCTGAACCTGCATGACATCGCCGTCTACGGCCCGCCCGAGCTCGTCGGGGACGCGTTCCTCGACGCCTGCGCGGAGACCATCAACTCCCTGTCCCGCAGCGATTTCCAAAGCGTGGTGAGGGTGCGCCGGTGCGAGCTCGGCGACGATGCCACCCTGCGCGGGCAGGCGGTCTGCGTGCTGCGTGCGATTGTGGGCCGCCGTGGGCCGTCCGCGCCCGCCGCGTCCTGACGTCTCGCCTCTCCGTGGCGCCGGCCCCGCGCGTCATGGTGTATCATCGCTGGAGAAGTCAATATGTAAGGATTCCAAACATAATAGGCGGCGGACAAAGCGGAGGTCCGCCTCCTGATGGGAACGGAGACCAATCATGGAAACATGCGCCAGCAATGTCGCCGGAGCGAAGGACCTGCGCGTCGGCGTCGACGTCGGAGGCACGAAGATCGAGGCGGTGCTCGTCGACGCGGACGGCGTGGTCCTCGCGTCCGCGCGTGTGCCGGCCCGGCCGGGCGGCGCGGAAGTCGTCGAGGACGTGGCCGCCCTCGTGCCGCGGGTGGCCGGCGCGCGCGCCGGCGAGGTGCGGTCGGTGGGCGTGGGCATCCCCGGCCTGGTGCACCACCGCACCGGACTGGTCGAGAACGTCGTCAATCTCGGCATCGAGAGGCTTGAACTGGGGGAGCGCGCATCCGCGGCCCTTGGCCTGCCCGTGCAGGTGGACAACGACGTGAACGTGGCGGCCCTCGGCGCCTACGGCACCCTGCCCGCGGCATCGAGGCGCGGCAGGATGGCGTTCGTCAACCTGGGCACCGGCCTGGCCGCCGGCCTCGTCCATGACGGCGTCCTCGAGCACGGCGATACCGGCGCCCTCGGGGAGATCGGCCACCTGCCGGTGGACCCCAACCGCATGCCCTGTCCGTGCGGCCAGCGCGGATGTCTGGAGACCGCCTGCTCGGGAGGAGGCATGCGCCGCATGTGGCCCGCCGCCGATCCGCCCCTGCCCGACATCCTCGCGAAGGCCGCGCGCGGCGACGCCGCGGCGACTCGGGTGCGCGGCATCGTGCTGCACGCCCTCGCCGACGTCGTGCAGATCATCGCCCAGACCGCCGACCCGTCGGTCATCGTCATCGGCGGAGGCGTCGCGCACGCCGGCACCCCGCTGCTCGACGCGCTGCGCGGCGAACTGCGGGGCAGGGAGGCCGACAGCGGCTTCATCGCAAGCCTTGGGCTGCCGGAACGGCTGCGTCTCGTCGACCCGTCCGTGCCGATCGGCGCAATCGGCGCCGCCCTCATCGCACGCTGACCCCGCTCGGCCGGCGACAGGAAAGGAGCATCATGAACGACCAGACGACCACGACGACGTGGACGATCATCCCCGAGCCCAGGACCATGCGGCTCATGGACGGCACACTGCTGTTGCCGATGCTCGGCCGGATCAACGAATCCCGCGACATCGGCGACGACCGGACCATACTCGCCGCGCAGCTCGTCGACGACATCCGCGAGACGACCGGACTGGACTGGGACGTCGCCACCGGCGACCGGTGGCCCGGCGCCATTTCGCTGACCATCGGTGGCGACGCGGCCGACGGCACGCGCCGCCCCGGCGCGTACACGCTCGACGTCACGCCGGATGGCGTGACCGTCGCGGGCGCGGACTTCGAGGGCGTGCGCAACGGTGTGCAGACCCTGCGCCAGCTCATCCGCCAATGCGGCGCCGCCTTGCCCTGCCTGCGCATCGAGGACGAGCCCGCCTTCGAAACGCGCGGCTACTACCTCGACGTGACCCGCGGACGCGTCCCCACCCTCGACTGGCTCAAGACCTGGGCCGACAAGCTCTGCCTCTACCGGTACAACCAGCTCCAGCTCTACGTCGAACACACCTTCGCGTTCGACGGGATGAGCGAGACCTGGCGCGGCAGCAGCCCGCTCACTCCGAAGGACATCCTCGAATTCGACGGGTACTGCGCCGAACGGGGCATCGAACTGGTGCCGTCGGTCTCCACGTTCGGGCACCTGTATATGGCCCTGCGCACGCAGGGTCTGCGCGACCTCGGCGAGTTCCCCGAGGACGCCGACGAGCCGTTCGGGTTCATCGACCGCATGCGCCACCACACGTTGAACATCAGCGACGACCGCGCCTTCGACCTGTCGTGCCGGCTCATCGACGACTACCTGCAGTTGTTCCGCTCGGACAAGTTCAACATCTGCGCCGACGAGACCTTCGACCTCGGCAAGGGCCGCTCCAAACCCCTCGCCGAGCGGATCGGAGTCGCCGCAATGTACGCCGACTACGTCACCCGCCTGTGCCGCCACCTCGAGACCCAAGGCAAACAGCCGATGATGTGGGGCGACATCGCCCTCGAACACCCCGAGATCCTGGAACGCCTGCCCGAAACCGTCACGCTGCTCAACTGGCAGTACGATCCGCAGGTCGACGACGGGAAGATCCGCGCCGTCGCCGAATCCGGCGCCACGCAGATCGTCTGCCCCGCTGTGTGGTGCTGGAACGCGCTCCTGCCGCGCCTCGACGACGCATGGAACAACATCGTCCGTATGGCCCGATACGGCGAGCAATACCATGCGCAAGGCATGCTCGTCACCGATTGGGGCGACTTCGGCCACGTCAACGACCCGCGCATGGCCATCCCCGGCATGATCGTCGGCGCGCAGGAGGCATGGGCTCCGGGACGCGTGGCCGACAAGGGCGAGATGCTCCGCCGCATCTCGCACGTCGAATACCACGACGCCGGCGGCGCACTGCCGGACATCCTCGACGGCGCCGGACACGCGGCCGCATTCGCATGGGGGCATCTCATCGCGTGGCTGGAACTCGACGACGGACACGGCGGCGTCGCCGCCGACGTGCTGCAGGCCATCCCGGGACTGCTGTCGCAGGACGAACGGCCTGACGTCGAGACCCTCGCCCTCCGGGACGACGGTCCGACGCCGTCGCCCGCCGCGGCCCGACGCATGCTGATGCGCTGCCTGACGCGACGTCTCGCCTCCACCGATGCCGCGGACCGTACGCTTCGCGACCTCGCCCGCCGCATCGCCGCGACCGCCGCATCCGCGGGACCGCGCCTCGCAGGCGACGCCGCGGCGTTCCGCATCGCCATCGAAGGACAACGGCTACTGAACCGGATCGGACTGCACCTCGCGGCCGAAGCCGGAACCCTCGACGGCCCATGGGCGGACGCGGCGGCGCGGCGCGACGACGCGACGCGCCTCGCCGGCGAACTGGAGGTCTGGATGGAGGCGTACGCCGCGCAATGGCGCACGGTCAGCCGCGAATCCGAACTCCGCCGGCTGCAGGACGTCGTGTATGCGATCGCCGGACACCTGCGCTCGACAGGCGGCGCGCCGGTCACGCCGCCGACGCGAGGATGATAACGGGCACCAAGAAACATCTATAGGGGGACGGTCGTGTCGCGGCCGTCCCTCCGGTATGTGTTGGTGCCATGCGCGTTGCGAACACAGACACGGAACGGCCGGCAGAGGAGGACAGATGGTCGTTCCGCGTCGGCAAACCATATGGGATCAGACAGGCCGGAAGCACGGAGGAATGGCTCGACACCGCCCGCCAGGCGGAGCGCTACATCCGCGGGTTCCAGCTCGAGGACGCCGACGGCCTCTACTGGGAGGGCGTCGGCGGCGAACGTCCGAACCCGGGATACGCCGACGGCTCCGCCGGCATCATGCACTTCTACATCCAGCTCGCCCGCGTGACCGGCGACCCCGGATACCGTGACACGGCCCGCCGCGCCGCGCAGTGGATCCGGGCCAAGGTGGACGAGGCGCCCGTCACCACGCTCGAAGGGTTCGACAGCTGCTACGGGCTCATGCTGCTGGAGGCCGCCGACGTGTTCGACGACCCCACGTACGCGCAGACCGCGCTCCGGTTCGCGGAACGGTACCTGTCCCACTCCAAGACGGGCGAACACGGTCCCTACTGGACCGGCAACACCGCATGGGTGAAGGACGGCGGCGTCATCCTGTTCCTCCTCGCGCTTGGCCGGCACCTCGACGACCCCGCGGTCCTCGACGTCGTCCGCCGCGCCGGCGAACAGTATCTCGCCGAAGGCAAGCCGGACGCCGAAGGGCATCTGGTGTTCGACGGCCATTTCGGCGGCACCGCCACCTTCGAAGGCGTCGTCTTCCACATGGACCACAACATGCCCAACTGGGAGTTCGGCGCGGCCGGCAGCGGATACATCCTGCTCAAGCTGTACGAACTCACCGGCGAACAACGCTACCTCGACGCCGCGCGCGACCAGCTGCGCTACCTGAAGTCGGTCGCCGTACCCCAAACCAAAGGCGTGCTCATCCCGCGCAGCCTCGCCCCCGAGGAACGCGACCTGTTCCCGCTCGGCCACTGCCACGGCATCGCCGGCACCGGACAGTTCCCATACCTGCTCCACCGGATCGCCGGGGACGAGGACGCGGCGGCATTCCTCCACGCGCTCGCCGACGGGTTCGAATCCCTGGGAGCCCCCGAACACCAATCCCGCGGACTGTGGAACATCGACACGCTGTGCTGCGGGCACGCCGGACTGGTCCACTACTTCGTCGGCCTGTACCTCGCCACCGGCGAACAACGCTGGCACGACCTCGCGATCCGCTGCGGAAACGTCATCCTCGGCATGAAGGAGGACCTGGGCGACGGGCGGGCCGACTGGCCCATCGCGTTCTGGCGGCAGAAGCCCGACGACATCACCCGCCCCCACAGCCTCTTCCGCGGCGCGGCCGGCATCGGACTCGCGCTGACGGAGATCTACATGATGGAGCGGGGCGATTTCACCCTCGACCGGCTGGTCGACGACCCGTTCCCCACCCGCTGGGCCGCCTGACGGCGGTCACGCCGGACGCGGGCGAATCGGACGCGGGCGAACCGAATGCACATCGAACCGAACGTGGGCGAACCAACCGTACATCGAACCAACCGTACATCGAATCGAACGCACCAAAGGAAAGAGAAGGAACAGCATATGAAACGCATCACACGCATCACACGCACCATCGTCGCGGCCATCGCCGCGGCCACGATGCTCGCCGGCTGCGGCGTCGCCTCCAACGGGGAGAACGCCGCGGACGGCAACGTCATCAGCTTCGGCATCGGCGAACCGCAGAACCCGCTCGTCCCCGGCGACACCAACGAAGGCAACGGCGCGCTCGTCCTCAACCGCGTCCTGTTCACCGGCCTGGTCGTGACCAAGGCCGACGGCAGCATCGTCAACGAGAACGCCGAGAAGATCGAGCCGAACGCCGACAACACGCAGTACACGGTCACCCTGCGCAAGGGGCTGAAGTTCTCCGACGGCACCCCGCTCACCGCCGAAAGCTACGTGAAGGCGTGGTCGTACACCGCCAACGTGAAGAACGCACAGAAGAACGCCGGATACCTCGCATACATCAAGGGCTACGACGACTTGCAGAAGGACGGGCTGAAAGGAGACGAACAGCTCTCCGGACTCTCCGTGCAGGACGACACGCACTTCACCATCACGCTCAACGCCGCCTCGGCCGTCTTCCCGACCGTCCTGACCTTCATGGCCTACGACCCGCTGCCGGAATCCTTCTACAAGGACCCGAAGGCCTTCGGCGAGAACCCGGTGGGCAACGGCCCCTACAAGTTCAAGTCCTGGAAGCACGACAGCCAGATCGAGGTCGTGCCGAACCCGAACTACACCGGCTACTACCAGCCGAAGAACGACGGCATCACCTACCGGATGTACACGGACACGAACGCGCAGTACGCCGACGTGCAGTCCGGCAACCTCGACATCACCAGCGCCATCCCGTCCAGCGCGTTGAAGAACCTCCTCAACGACAAGACCGTCAAGGCGTACAGCGAACCCGGCCCCGTGCGCGTCGCCCTCGGCATCCCCGAGGACCTCGAACACTTCTCCGGCAAGGAGGGCGTGCTGCGCCGCAAGGCCATCAGCCTCGCCATCAACCGCAAGGCCATCACCGAGAAGATCATGAACGGGCTCGCGAGCCCCGCCACCGACTTCGCCTCCCCGGTGTTCAAGCCGTACTCCGGCAGCCTCAAGGGCGCTGACGTGCTCCGCCACGACGCCGCCGAAGCCAAGAAGCTGTGGGAGCAGGCGAACGAGATCAGCCCCTGGGACGGCGACTTCACCATCACCTACAACGCCGACGGCACCTACAAGGAGACGTACGACGCCATCGTGAACCAGCTCAAGAACACGCTCGGCATCGACGCGAAGACCGATCCGATCCCCACCCAGAAGGAGTACATCACCAACGCGTACGCCGGCAAGATCACCTCCGCGTACCACGACATCTGGGGTCCCGACTACCCGTCCGTCGAGGACTACCTCACGCCCATCTACGCGAGCAGCGCGCTCGGCGGCCGCAACTACGGCAAGTACAGCAACGCCGAGTTCGACGACCTGCTCGCCAAGGCCTCGGCAGCCGCGTCCACCGACGACGCGGACAAGCTGTACGTGCAGGCCGAGGAGATCCTTCTCGAGGACCTGCCCTCCATCCCCATCTACAACACGAACGCGACCAGCGCCACCGTCAAGGGGTTGAAGGGCGTCGGGTTCAACTGGGACAGCAGTCCGACCTTCTGGGCCATCTCGAAGCGCTGACGTCTGGTTGGACGCTGGGTCCGGTTGGAGCGCTGGCGTCTGGCGAGTCCGATGATCCCACGTGTTCGATGACCCCGCGCCGGGGGAGCGATGGCTCCTCCGGCGCGGGGCCATCGTGTATCGGACGTCGGAAGGACGCCGTCCGTCGCGTGACGTGGGCGGACGTCGTGGGGAAACGAAAAAAGGACCGGCGCGAAACCGGTCCTTAAGTGGTACCCCCAGAGAGGGGGATACGGCCCAGCGTCGTACAGGTCCATCTCCACCACTCCGGGGGCAAATAAATTTACCTTCATTACTTACAAAATCAATCATAGCAACGGTTCCCGCTTTCTTCCAATAGACACGCAAGCAGTGTTGCTCCTTATCGTCATCTTCATGCGGCTGATGGTCGAAACGACCTGTGACGAGTGATCGAATCAGCCTAAACCTCAATGATTGCAAGGCCTAAGGCACTAGAGGTGCATTTTTAGGTGCAATGGCTCACTGAGAGCGTATTCGGCCACTTGGTGGCATTTTTGGTGGCATTTTTCCGAGGCCGTTATGCCATGCCATCGATCTTGGATTCAGCACAAGGAGCATCATCATGTCCGCGAGGACGAAGAAGGACAGTATGGGGCCGTCGCCGGGACGGCGGAGCAGGTTCGGCACCGTGACGCCGCGCTACGATACCGCAGGCAATCTCGTCGCCTGGCAGGTGCGGTACCCGGACCCGAAACGACCGGGCAAGAAGGTCCAGCGTCAGTTCAAGCCGGACATGGAGCACGAGGCGCACCAGTGGCTCGAAGAGGAACGGCATCTGGTGGAACTGGATCGCAAGAACATCCAGGAATGGGTCCATCCGTCAGAACGCCGCCGCAGGAAGCGCGCGAACCTGATCTCGTTCGAGGATTACGTGACCCGGTGGGCGGAAGGATACCGGCTGCCGAACGGCGAGAGGATAGCCGGCGGCACGCGCCGGAACCTGTATCTCGACATCGCGCACTTCATGCCGGGCTTCAAGGGCAAGCTCCTGACCGAGATCACGCCGAAGGACATCAAACGCTGGTACGACGCGCCGCACCCTGAGGGGCAATGGGCGTTCCGCCGCTCATGCATGCGCCTGAAGGCGGCGTTCGCCAGCGCCACGAAGATGAGTATGGACGGCTCCCCGCCGCTGATCCGCGACAACCCGTTCATCCTGCCCATACCACCCGCGCCACGATCCGCCAGGGAGGACGTTCCACCGGTCACGCCGCTGGAACTCAAGCTGATCGCGGAGAACATGCCCGACTACACGAGACTGGCGGTGATACTCGCCACGCTCGTCGGAGGCCTCCGTTGCGGCGAGCTGTGCGGCCTGCAGATCAAGGACATCGACCTGAAGGCCAAACGCCTGACCGTGCGACATTCCGTCAACAGGGGCTATGCGGATCGCGGTTCGACACGCATCGCCAGGACCAAGACCGACTCCAGCCGGCGCACCGTGCCCATCCCCGACGGACTCGTTCCCCTGATTCACGACCACCTGCTCAGGCACTGCGAATGGACGGACCCGGAAGCCATGGTCTTCCGCCCCAGACGAGCCTCGGTGATGAGCCAGACCACCCTGGAGGCCCAGTTCCGCAAAGCCAGGGAGAAAGCCGGCCGCCCCGACCTGACCTTCCAATCCCTGCGAGCGAGCCACGCGACCCTGCTCATGCTCAAGGGCGGCACTCTGCGGGAAGTCATGGACGAACTCGGCCACGTCAGCGAGAAGGTCGCCATCAAGCACTACCAGCGCATCGTCGCCCGACACCGCAACCAGATCGTCAACCAACTCGCCGAAGACTTCATCAAAGCAGCGCAATGACCACATGCAGACGAATACGGATTGAGACGCCCTGTTGCCCGGTGTATACAGAACTATTCCCAATCTGGAATAGTTCTGTATACAATAGGAATATGGCTATCAGAACGAATCGGACGCTGCTCACACGGCGGGAAGTCGCCCGTAGGCTCGGAGTGAGCGAGCGACGGGTCAGCGCGCTTCGCGCTGCTGGCCGGCTTGAATCTCTTTCCGTGGGAGGCGGCTCGCTGATTACGGAGGATTCCGTACGTCGCCAAGCACAGTGGCAGGGTGCGGATGGGCGTCCTTATTCACCAGACATGGCGTTCGGGGCGCTATACATGCTCAGCGGGCTCGACGCGCCATGGCTGGGCCGGCAGCAGCGATACCGGCTCAGGGGATACCTGAGGCAGATGGATGCGGAGAATCTGACCCGTCTCGCGCGCAGGCGTGCGACGACGGTCGAATACTGGTGCAGGGACTCCAACCTCGACAAGGTCGAAACCCTCATCCGTCCCTCCGCCGCCACCGGAGCATTGGCCGCCTCGTTCCAATTGACCGCCACAGACGTGGTGGAAGGCTACGTCACCGCCGATGCTCTGAACGACGCCATTCGGCAATGCCGGTTGAAGCAAGGCGCGACTCCGGTCCGGGTACGGCTCCATGTCACCGACGATCTTCCCGCCGGTGAGGGCCCTATGCCTCTCGGCGTACGTGCGGCCGACCTGGCCGAATCCAACGACCCGAGAGAACGCCGCGCCGGCATGGAAACCCTTCAACAGCTGATCGACGAATATCATCGCAAGGAGCATCAGGCATGATTCCGACAATCCGCATCCCCAACACGGGCCATCCGTGGAATACCGTGTACGCGGTCGCCGCGGCGAACATCCCGGAATCATGGCTGCTTACGGGCGGGCTCATGGTCCAGCTGCACGCCATCATGGGCGGATTGACAGCACGACCCACCACCGACGCCGACCTGCTCGCCGACCTCATGGCGGATCGACGCGGCATCGCCAGACTGCGCGGCATTCTCACCTCTCGCGGGTTCGAGACGCAGCCGGGCACGCTGACCGGATACACGACCCGCATGATCGCGCCGAACGGCGACGTCGTGGACCTGCTGGTCGCCGATCACCTTCCCAAGTTCCTTGGGGCTGACGCGACCATCGCCGGCACACCGGTGCTATCCATGCCGGGCGGCGCGCAGGCAGTGGAACGCAGCATGCAGGTCCAACTCATCGATGACAAGGACGGCGCCGAAGTCGTGGTTCGCATCCCGGACCTGCTCGGCGCGCTGATACTCAAGAGCGCGGCCTACAGCGCCGACCACGCCGGCTACGGTGACCGTCACCTCTATGATGCAGCCATGCTCGCATCCCTCATCCCGGATCCCGATGCGGAGCTCGCACGCTTGCACAGCGGCACCGACCGCAAACGCATCAGACTCCTGCACGACAAGCTCATCGAGGATTCCCCGTACTGGGACAACCTCGATGAATCACACCGTCAAGACGGGCTCGACACTATTGAAACGCTCGCCACATGGTAATTGTCGGCAATTCCTTTTCTTGCAGATCCAGTTGTACCTTGCGAAAACCTTCAGATGAATGCGCCGTCTCGCATGGTGAGGGTGGTGTCGCATTGGGCTGCGACTCGTGGATCGTGCGTGGCGAGGACGAGCGTGGCGCCTTGCTTGCATTGCGCGAGGAGCATGGTCATGATGGTGTCGGCGGTGTGCGTGTCGAGTGCTGCGGTGGGTTCGTCGGCGATGATGATGGCGGGGTGCATCACGGTCGCTCTGGCGATGGCGATGCGTTGCCTTTCGCCGCCGGACAGTTGCCCGGGCATGCGTTGCGCCTTGCCGGCGAGGCCGACTTGTTCCAGTGCGGCCGTGGCGCGTTGCTTGCGTTCGGCGCGTCCGACCTTGGGGTGTGCGTATTCCATGGGGATGGCGACGTTGGCCCATGCGGGCTCGTCTTCGAGGATTGCGTAGTCCTGCGGGATGAAGCCGAATATGCGGTTGCGCCATGCGGAACGGTCCTTGTCGTTTTCCGGTGCCGGGTGTCCTTGCAGGAGCAGGGAGCCGGAGGTGGGTTTCATGGACAGGCCGATCATGCGCAGCAGGGTGGATTTGCCGCATCCGGACGGTCCCATGATGGCGATCGACTCCCCGGGCATGGCCTGCAGGGATATGTCGTGTACGGCGAGGAGCTGCGCCTGCCCGTCGGCGTATCGTTTGGTCAGGTTTCGGGCGTCTATGGTCGTCTGTGGCATGGTCGGTGCTTCTTTCATTGGATGTGTGTGGTTGCGCGTCGTGCGGCGATCGTCCAGACCAGGGCCGCCATGGCGAGGATGACGGCGATCATCGTCCGGGATGCGGTGGCCACCGGTTCGCCTATCAGCTGGAAGCATGCCAGTACCACGGTGGCGGGCAGCAGCATGATGAGGATGAGTCCGGCGACGCGGATCGCCTCGTCTACGGCGGTGGCGCCGTAGAGCCTGCGGACGAGCATCGACGGCCGTTCCCGTGCGAGGGTCACGGACAGTGTCCGGATGATCACGATGACGGTGAGCGCGAGGAAGGCGGACAGTCCGAGTAGGTACATCAGCGCGCGCACGATGAGGTCCCTGTCGCGTTGGGGTTGTTCCGTGTTCAGCCGGTGCGGCACGAGTATCAGGCCGGCGTCGCGGCTTCCCGTGATGAAACTGTCGAGCTGGGTTCGGGATGGGTTGAACATGACCGTTTTGGTCACCGCCTCTTCGAGTTCGATGTCGTTGAGCCGGTTCAATGAGCCCGGGTCGAGTCGGATGACGATGGTCCGGTCCAGGTTGATGCCGGCGGTGTTCGGGTCGAATATGGCTGCCGAGGCCGGCAGCGTGCCGGTTACCTTGACGTCGACGCCGGCGATATGCACGCTGTCGGGTGCCTGCGCCCGGTCCACCCGGTAGCCGATGGACGCGCAGGGCGCGTGGGAGCACAGGCCCAGCCGGGGGAACACGTCATCGACGTTGCCCATCAGGACGATGGCCGGTATGCCGTTGGCGAAATCGGGATCGTCGATCTCGACGTTGTTGACGATCGCGGCGTACCCCCTGCCCTGTTCCAGCATGTCCCGCAAACTATCCGTCACCTTGGGACTCGTCTTGCTCGGGGACTGCAGGAGGTATTGCGGGGAGAACGTGACCGCGTCGGCGGCCCGCAGACGAGCCTCGCCGCTGATCACGCTGGATTCGGTCAGCACGTCGCTGAGCGTCATCGTGAACACGCTTCCCGCGAAGACGACGAGCAGTGTGATGCCGAGGATCGATCCCCATCGCCTCAATCCCATGCGGATGCCGGTCATCAGTTCATGGATCATCGTTCCACCTCGTCATTCGATCGTATGCCGAGCCATTCAGCCAACGCCGTCACAAGCGCCGTCAGGACCGTGCCGCTGATAAAAGCTGCGGCGAACGCGGCCGCCGGGCCGATGCCGGTCCTGCCCGACACCACGGTGATGAGCACGGCGCTCAACATCGTTCCTGCCAGCACGCCGGCCACGATCGGGGCAACGGCCTCGCGCACCCGGCCCGCCCACACCTGCCTGCCGGTGGCGCCGAACAGCCGTCTGACATGCAGGTCGGCCTTCCTTGTCGTCTCCATCGTCATGACGCACACGCAGGCGCAGACCAACGCTAGTACCAGAAACAGCAAGGTGATGCCCACGAAGGAGTCGCCGGCGAGGGACGACCACAACGATTGCGCCTGCGGCTGCGTCACGTCCATGCCGCAGCGCGCGAACAGGTCCGAGATCTCCCGGAGCCGCTGCGGGTCGCTCGTGTTCACGTACACGCTGCCGGGAAACAAGGGAACCGCCCCCAACGGGAGCACGTACTGCAGGTTGCCGCCGACGTTCGCCCCCGGAACCCTGACGACACCGCCGACGGAAAACCCGGCGGGCAATAGCGGTGCATCCCCATGCTCACGCCATTGCCCGGCCGAGAACGACGACTCGATCACACAGGCCGCGCGACTGTTCATGTTCCGGCATTCTTGCGGAAGCGCATCGGCCCATCCGATGGAGGCCCCCGACGACTGGAACACGATCGCCGGCCAACCGTCCCCCACGGAACCCTCCAACAGGGAAATACCGTGACCGGAAAGATACTCGGCCAGATCACGCGTCGCCTCAAGATTCTTTCCGTCGTCGTGCCCGGTATCCGCGGAGGCGGTCAGCACCAGTTGCGTCTTCGCGTCGGACATGCCCCATTGCGAGCCACGCCAATCAAGAACGCTCCAGTACACCGCCCAGGCAAGAAACGAAGACAACATCCCCAACAGCAACGATATTGCGCAAATGGATGTAGAAAAAAACTTTAGATGACGGGTAATTTTTAGCATTCCGTATCTTTCCAATCACGGTATTTCTAGATGGGTGCAATAAGAAATGCGTCAGAAGTATTCAACACCCCAGTAATAGTGCGTGACGTACTTATCGCCCCACAATACGGAATCCCAGACGGAGTCCGTCCTGCTTCGAACCTGAGTGTCTCCTGAATAGGAAGCGGCTGATGTATACAGTCGTCCGGTATCCAAGCTGGGGCCGGCCTGTCGGGTGAAACGCTGATATCCGCGACGCGCGTGACGCCCGCCATCATTATAGGAAGCCTGAATCTGTACGTAGCCATTCACCTTGATGCCGCCAATGCTGCTTTCCCATGTGCGTCCATAATTCGGACCGCCGGCAAAAGCGGTAGAAGGCAATGCGATGCCAGCGATACCCAGAATTGCCGCAAGGACAATTGCCGTAAATTTCTTTCGAACAATCATGATTACTCCTTTGTTGGAAAATTTGGAATGTGTAAAGACATGCGTAAAAAACTAGATGATAATTACTTTCCTTTCTGCTAGATGCCGAAGTCTTATGGCTTCGTCTTGCAAGATCCAGTCTTCTACCCCAGCGAGATAGAAACAATCAGAGAAGGAGTTATTGACATCTAGAGATGACTCGCAATACGTCAATCGGAGAAGGGGAAAGCTACAACTAGCTGCTTCTATAGCCAACCTAATACTGATTATGTTTGTTTTTGTCATCTCAAGATGACAAAAACAAACAACGGCTCTTTCAGCATATTCACTTACACTGTTCCTTGGTTTCAATCTCCCCACAAGGCGCACGCAGGGTGCGCCTTTTCGCGATCGAGGGAGATCAATATGCCGAAAATCAGGCATTCCCATGGAAACCATCCGCAGAAGCCGCCGCGAAGCAAGTGGGGAACCGTGCTGGCCCGTTATGACAGAACCGGCATGCTAATCGCATGGCAGGTTCGATATCCGAATCCATTAGAACCCGGCAAACGCGTCCAACGCCAGTTCAAGCCGGATCAGGAGCTCGAAGCCCGTAGATGGCTGGAAGCCGAAAAGTACCTTGTCAGCCTCCATCGTAACGGCATCGCCGAATGGGTTCATCCAACAGAACGAAGCCGACGAAAAGCCGTCGCGGAAAAGAGCCAGACACAACGCAATATGTTGTTCCGCGACTATGTGATGCGATGGGCCGAGGAATACCGGCTGCCCGACGGCAATGGCATCGCCGGTGGCACGCGTCGCAATCTTTATCTGGACATTGGCCATTTTCTGCCAAGTCTTGGAGACCTGCCGCTTAACGAGATCACTCCGTCCATCATCAAGGCTTGGTATGATGCGCCTCACCCGGAAGGCCGGTGGGCATTCTGACGCTCATGCATGCGGCTGAAGGCGGTACTTGAGTCAGCCACCCGTGGCGGATTGGATGGTTCGGAGCCATTGCTGTCCTTCAATCCCTTCATATTCCATATTCCGCCAGCGCCACAGCCCGCCCGCATCAACGTGCCGCCGGTGACTCCTTCCGAATTGATCCTGCTGGCGAATGCCATGCCCGATTACACCAGACTGTCCGTATTCCTCTCGACTTTAGTGGGTGGTCTGCGATGTGGCGAACTATGTGGGCTGCAGGTGCAAGACATCGATCTGAACAGGCAGATACTTCACGTCCGGCATTCCGTGAATCGCGGTGACGCTGACAGAGGGGATCTCCAATTCGGTAAGACGAAAACGGAATCCAGCATCAGGAACGTACACATCCCGGATACGCTGATTTCTCTTATTCGACAGCACCTTTCTGATTACTGCGATCTGACCCGACCGGATTCGCCGGTGTTCGTGCCCAAACGTGCAAGAATCATGTCCCAGACAACGCTGGACGGCCAGTTCGCCAAAGCCCGGTTGAAAGCAGGACGCCCTGATCTGACATTCCAAGCATTACGAGCCAGCCATGCAACATTACTCATGATTCAGGGTGGAACGTTGCGGGAAGTCATGAATCAATTGGGACACGTCAGTGAGAAGGTTGCCATCCGGTACTACCAGCTCACCGTCGCCTCACATCAGAGTCAAGTGGTTGACGAGCTTGCCGAATCATTTATGAGCGGTATCCAGCGGCGTGAATTCTAGACCAAAGTGATGCACCATCGCGATACGTGACTCACCTTCGTATAGGAAATGCCGTGAGGGATCTGAATCTGGTCCCTCACGGCATTTCGGTATCTGACTGGTCGAAGTCTCACAATCGCAGCATCAGACGGATTGGAAGCGCAGATAGTCCGTTAACTCCCACACCGTATCTTGCAGCCGACGGAGTTCGGAGTCTCGGCTGAGAGTACGCCATTGCGCCGCATACGCCTCCATCCAGATCTCCAATGCTCCGGCAAGGTTCGCCGCGTCGTCATGCTGAATCGCCTCAGTGCCAATGACCCCGGTCTCGGACGCGAGTCGGAGGCCAACTCGGTTCAGAAGTCGCTGCCCCTCGATGGCTACGCGAAATGCAGCGGCATCCCCGTTGGCCCAAGGTCCTGAGGTCGCGGCGATTGCGGAGATTCGACGGGCACTGGTCTGTAGAAGGTGATCTGCGGTTTCGCCGAGCGTGACGTGATGCTTCAGATAGCGGAGCAGCATCCGTCGGGATTCCGCAAGTGACGGTGCCCGGCTTCCGTCCTGAAGGGCGCGGACCACGTCGTCCGGTCGTTCGTCTTCCGGCAGCAGTCCTGGGATGGTTTGCAGGACCCCGGTGTTGACGCCGCCCCGTCCGTCATCAAGTTCCAGCCATGTGATTAGATGGTTCCATTCGAAGCTGACCGCATGACTGGCATGGGTGAGGATATCAAGCAGTTCGCCGCTGGCGTCGTGGTATTCGAGTCGGGAGATGCGGCGGAGCATGTCGGTTTCGTCGGGGATGCGTCCGGGGTTCCATGATTCCTGTGCGCCGATGATCATGCCGGGGATGGCCATGCGCGGGTCGTTGACGTGGCCGAGGTCGCCCCAGTCGGTGACGAGCATGCCTTGCGCATGGTATTGCTCGCCGTATCGGGCCATACGGACGATGTTGTTCCAGGCGTCGTCGATGCGCGGCAGGAGCGCGTTCCAGCACCACACAGCGGGGCAGACGATCTGCGTGGCGCCGGATTCGGCGACGGTGCGGATCTTCCCGTCGTCGACCTGCGGATCGTACTGCCAGTTGAGCAGCGTGACGGTTTCGGGCAGGCGTTCCAGGATCTCGGGGTGTTCGAGGGCGATGTCGCCCCACATCATCGGCTTCTTGCCCTGGGTTTCGAGGTGGCGGCACAGGCGGGTGACGTAGTCGGCGTACATTGCGGCGACTCCGATCCGCTCGGCGAGGGGTTTGGAGCGGCCCTTGCCGAGGTCGAAGGTCTCGTCGGCGCAGATGTTGAACTTGTCCGAGCGGAACAACTGCAGGTAGTCGTCGATGAGCCGGCACGACAGGTCGAAGGCGCGGTCGTCGCTGATGTTCAACGTGTGGTGGCGCATGCGGTCGATGAACCCGAACGGCTCGTCGGCGTCCTCCGGGAATTCGCCGAGGTCGCGCAGACCCTGCGTGCGCAGGGCCATATACAGGTGCCCGAACGTGGAGACCGACGGCACCAGTTCGATGCCCCGTTCGGCGCAGTACCCGTCGAATTCGAGGATGTCGCGCGGGGCGAGCGGGCTGGAGCCGCGCCAGGTCTCGCTCATCCCGTCGAAGCGGAAGGTGTGTTCGACGTAGAGCTGGAGCTGGTTGTACCGGTAGAGGCAGAGCTTGTCGGCCCAGGTCTTGAGCCAGTCGAGGGTGGGGACGCGTCCGCGGGTCACGTCGAGGTAGTAGCCACGCGTTTCGAAGGCGGGCTCGTCCTCGATGCGCAGGCAGGGCAAGGCGGCGCCGCATTGGCGGATGAGCTGGCGCAGGGTCTGCACACCGTTGCGCACGCCCTCGAAGTCCGCACCCCTGACGGTCACGCCGTCCTTGGTGACGTCGAGCGTGTACGCGCCGGACGGACGCGCATGGAGATCGTCCAGTGTCGTCAATGTGATGAATCCAGGCCAACGGTCACCCGTGGCGATGTCCCATTCCAATCCCGTAACCGCACGGATGTCGTCGGCAAGTTGTGTTGCGAGTACCTGCCGTTCGTCTCCGAACGCACGTGGCTCGTTGACTCGGCCGCACATCGGCAGCAGTGAGACGCCCGCCTTGTGTTGTACGGTCTGCGGCTTGGGAATGATGGTCCATCCCTTCAGGGTTGCTTGATCGCTCATGGAAGTCCTTTCTCAGTGGTTCACCTTTGATTGCGCTATATTGCGTTTTGGGTTCCGAGATGACGCGCGGCGCCGGAACCACTCGCGGAAATGGTCCCGGCGCCGCACGCATTGTTTATCGCTCCGTTTGGGTTATTTGACGGCTCCGGTGGTGACGCCCTTCATGATGTTCCTTTGAATGATCATGAAGAAGATCACGACGGGCAGGGAGAAGATGACGGATGCGGCCATCTGCCCGCCGAAGTCGGTGCCCATGGTGGGCGTGGAGAACGAGGAGAGCCACACGGGCAGCGTGTACTTGGACTGGTCCTTCATGAACGTGTAGGCGGTCATGTAGTCGTTCCAGGCGTTGATGAACGCGAACACGGACGTGGACACGATGCCGGGCGCGGCCAGGGGGAAGGTGATCTTCCACAGGATCTGCCAGTCGTTGGCCCCCTCGACGGCCGCGGACTCGAAGATGTCCTTCGGGATGTTCAGGAAGAAGCCGCGCATGTTCCAGATCGCGAACGGCAGGACCATGGCGATGTACGCGAGGATCAGGCCGCTGTACTTGTTGAGCAGGCCGAACTGGTTGAAGATGATGAACTGCGGGATGATGCCGCCCGAGGTCATCTGGATGGCCAGCACGAACACCATGATCGCCTTGCGGCCGCGGAACCGGTAGAGGGTCAGGGCCGCGCACGCGAAGAACGCGAGGACGATCGACAGGACGATCGACACGGCGGTCACGATCACGCTGTTCTTCAGGTTCGTCAGGAACGAGGTCTGGGTGACGGCCACCATGAAGTTGTCGATCGACAGCTTCGCGGGCCAGAACACGGGAGTCACGGTCATGATCTGGTTGCGCGGCTTGATCGACGTGACGAACATCCAGTAGACCGGGAAGATCCACACGATGCAGAACGCGACGGCCAATACGATCGTGCCGACGCGGCGCAGCTCGGCCGATGCGCTGCGCTTGGCGCGCGGCGCGATGCCGTGGTTTGCGGTTGCCCTATTCATGGTCACAGGTCCTCCCCGGATTTGAGCAGGTATCGGATGTACACGCTCGTCAGGGCGAGCAGGATGAGCGTGACCAGCACGCTCGCGGCGGCGCCGGTGCCGATGTCGAACGACACGAACGCCTTCTTGTAGGTGAAGATGCCGATCGTCGCGGTCGTCTCGCGGGGTCCTCCCTGGGAGACGAGCCAGATCTGGTTGAACACGTTGAAGTCCCAGATCACCGACAGCATCGTGATGACCATCAGACTCGGCTTGATCAGCGGCACGGCGATCTGCCAGTAGCAGCGCAGCTTCGAACAGCCGTCCAATTGGGCCGCCTCAAGGCAGGACTTGTCCACCTGCGTGGTCGCCGCGTACAGGTTGATCGCGATGTACGGGACGGCCTGCCAGACGACCAGCAGCCAGATCTCCAGGAACGCGAGCCACGTGTTGTCGGTCCACGACAGGTTCGTCACGTCGCCGAACAGACGGGTCTGGGTCAGCAGCCAGTTGACCACGCCGTACCCCGGCTGGAACAGCCACTTCCACACCACCGACGAGGCGACGTTCGGCATGGCCCACGCGAAGATCAGCACGAACGTGACCAGCCAGCGCATCACCGGCCCCAATTTGGTCATCAGCTGGGCCACGCCCATGCCGATCAGCACGCTGCCGGCCACGAGGGCGGCCGCGAACCCGAACGTGCGGGCCAGCGACTTGTAGAACTCCGGGTCGGTCAGCACGTTCTCGTACTGGTCGAACCCGACGATGTTGAACGAGCCCGTGAACAGGGTCTTCTGGTTGAAGTCCGTGAACGACGTGAAGACCAGGAAGATCAACGGCACCACGACCAGCGCGACGATGATCACGCCGGCGGGCGTCAGCAGCCACAGGGGCGTCAGATTGCGACGCCGCTTCACCACGGGGACGGCGGCAGCCGTCGATTGCGCATTGCTCATCACGCTTCCCCTACTTCTTCGCGTACAGGGAGTCCGCATGCTCGTCGAACGACTTGGCCGCGGCCTTGGCCGTGGTCGCGCTGGTGGCGATGTCTCCGAAGCAGTTCAGGGAGCTGTCGTTCTCGATGGTCAGCCATTGCGGGGACGCCGGTGTGGCCTTGGTGTCCTTCGCCGATTCGAAGAAGCCGGTCAGGTAGGACGGGAAGTCCGCGGACTTCATGACCTCGTCGAGGCCTTCGACGTAGTTGGGCATCCATCCGTCCTTGGCGAACACGTAGTCCTTCTGGATCTCGGGGCTCGCGGCGATCTTGATCCACTTGAGCGCCAGCTCCTGGCGCTTGCTCTTCTGCGCGACGCCCCACACCGATCCGGCCATCATTGCCGGCTGGAGCTTGCCGCTGGCGCCGGGCATGGGGAACGATCCCAGATCGTCGGTCGTGAGGTCGGGGTTGTACTGCTGGATGGTGCGGATGCCGGCGCTGTTGTTCAGGATCGCACCGGTCTTGCCTTCGGCCAGCAGCTGGCTGAAATCGGGGTTGCCGGTGTCCAGCGAGCGGGATGCCTCGGAGGACCACTTGTGCTGGAATTCCAGCCATTGGTCGATGCCCTTGAGCGAGGCGTCGCTCGACAAGGTGCTCTTCCAGGTTCCGTCCGACTGCTGTTCGGCGAAATCGCCGCCGGCATCCCAGATCCACCGCGCCGCCGACTTCCAGTCACGCCCCGGCATATAGAACGGGGAGAAATCCTTGTCGGTGTTCGCATCCCGGAGCTTCTGGAGATCGGTCTCAAGCTCCTCGTACGTGCTCGGAGGATTGTCGATTCCGGCCGCGGACCACATCTTCTTGTTGTAGATCACGGCGCCGGCGGCTCCCAGCGCGGGAATGCCATACAGTCTGCCGTCGATGGTGGCGGGCTCCTCAAGGCCGGACAGCCAGGTGTGCCCCTGCCTCATGTCGTCGGCCTTGTCCGTCAGATCCAAAAGGCCGCCGCTCACGGCGAACCCTGCGACCTGCGTGTTGCCCAGATCGATCACGTCCGGCGGCGTGTCCGTGGACAGCGCGGTCGTCACCTTCGTATTGATATCGGCCCACACCTGGGTCTGCACATCGACCTTGACGCCCGTCTCCTTGGTGAACCGCTCGTTGATCGCCTTGATGGTGTCCTCGCTCT
This sequence comes from Bifidobacterium sp. CP2, assembly GCF_018555635.1. Taxonomy (NCBI): domain Bacteria; kingdom Bacillati; phylum Actinomycetota; class Actinomycetes; order Bifidobacteriales; family Bifidobacteriaceae; genus Bifidobacterium; species Bifidobacterium sp. CP2. Next base: position 150,359 of record NZ_JAFEJX010000006.1, read on the forward strand.
GGTCGCCCTGCATGATCCACACCGTCAGCTTGCCACCTGCGGACGCATCCTGCTGCGAGCCGCCGGACGGGGCTCCCATCGAGCATCCCGACAGGGTGAGCGCCGACGCGGCCGCCAAGGCGATGGCCGCTGAAATCCTCTTCGTTCTCATGATGGTTTCCTTTTCCTGGAATGCCTGCCCGACGCCGTCGTTCGGAGGAATGGCGCGACGTGCCGCTGCGCACGACGGTCCCGGGTCCGTATCCGCCCGCGCTGCCATGCGCGGGCGATGCCGCTACGGACGCCGTTGCCGACGTCCGTAGCGATACCGAGGAACATGACGCCACACCACTTCTGGGCATCGCGCCGCAGCAAGACCGGATATTTTGTTAGCAAGCCTTGCGTAATTCCTGTAGTTGGTTTCAACCTCCTTGAAAGCCAAGGATATGACGCCTTAACCTTTTTTGCAAGTCAGTCGAACAAAATAATGGATGTGGTGCACCCCGTCTGTCGGAGTTTAAGGAATCTGGTTTCGGCGCGCCGATGGTCCGTCGGCACCGGGGTCTGGTCAGCAGGCGATGAGGGACGCTCCGAGCGCGCCAATCGGAATCGACGCATCGGCGAGCCGCAGGCGTTCCGTCAGCCGCAGACCCGCGATGAATCCGCTGGAGGCCTCCCTGTTGCACAGTTCCCCGCGCAGCGCATCAAGCAACGGGGACCCGGCGCGGGAAACACCGCCTCCGATGACGATGACCGAAGGATCCGCGGCCTGGGCGACGATCTGCACGACGTCGGCGAGGGCATGCAGCGCGATGCCGAGAACCCGTTCCGCTTCGCCATCGCCGCCGTCGGCCCTCGCGAGATTGTCGGGCAGCGGAGGATCCGCGACGGGCCACATGCGCCGCAGGCCCCCTCCCGAGCATGCGGTCTCCAGGCATCCGCGCTGACCGCATTGGCACGCCATGCGGTTGGGGTCCACCGGCAGGTGGCCGATCTCCCCGAGGGCGCCGGTGTCGCCGCGTTCGACGAGACCGGCGCGGACGAAGCCGGCCGCCAGCCCCGTCCCTAGGTTGACGAACGCCATCCTGCCGCGCCTGAGTCGGTCGGGTAGTGTTCCATAGGCTCCCAGCGCCGCGGCGTTCACATCGTTGTCCACCCACACGGGAAGGCCGAGCATGCCGGATGCGCGACCTCCCAGCTCCAGGTTCTCGATTCCGAGATTGACCACGTTCTCCACGCGCCCGGTGTCGCGGTGCACCAGCCCGGGGATGCCGATGCCCACCGATCTCACCTCATCGAACCGCATTCCGGCCACCTGCCGCACGATGGCGACCGCATCCTCCACGACCTCGTCACCGCCTTTCCGGGCTGCCTTGCGCGCGGATGCGAGAACCGTGCCGGCCGCATCGGTCAGCACCGCCTCGATCTTCGTTCCGCCGACATCCACGCCGACGCGCAGGTTCTCTGTTTCCGGCGTACCACTGGCATTCATCGTCATGACGATCTCCGTTCCCGAGGGCGGACTCCTGTTTCGTCCGCCCGCCATTATGTTCGGAATCCTTACATATTGGATTCGGGAAGCGATGATACACCACGCCACGCGCGCTTGGCGGCGGGACGCACGTGGCGTCAGGACGAGGCCGCCGCGGACAGCCCGCGCCTGCCCACGATCTCGCGCAGCACGGAGACCGCCTGCCCCCGCAGAGTGGCGTCGTCACCGAGCTCACACCGGCGCACCCGCATACTGCTCTGGTAGTCGTTCCGCGACAAGGAGTTGACGGTCTCGTCGCATGCATTGAGCAGCGTCTCGCCGACGATGTCGGGAGGTCCGTAGACGGCGATGTCATGAAGATTCAGCAGGCTCGCCGGCATGGCCAGAGCTCCGCCGAGCCTCGCGCCAGCTTCGGCCAGGATGTCCGCGCGCCGATTCGGGTCCTGGCGAATGCGGTCGCGCAACGCGATGGCGGAGACGTAGGTCTCCAGGCAGCCGCGCTTGCCGCAGGTGCATGCCGGACCATTCGGGTCGATCACAACATGGCCGATCTCACCGGCCGCATGGTCGTCGCCATCCACGAACTCGTCGTTCAGCAGCACCGACGCACCGATGCCCCGGGTGATCTGCACGAGCAGGCAGTTGGGATTGCCGTGCCCGAGGAAGCGGTCGGCGAGCAGTGCGGCGTTCGCGTCGTTGTCCACTCGGACCGGCAACGAGAACTCGCCTTCGAGCATGTCGCGAAGCTCCACGTCGTCCCAGCCGAGATTGGAACTGGATATCACCCTCCCCGCACCGGAGACCACGCCGGGGACTGCGACGCCGATGCCGACAAGCCCCGAACCGGCAAGCCGGATCATCTGACCGACGAGCGAAAGCACGTCGTCGAGATCGACCCGATCGCCATCATCAAGCACACGTTCGCGACGCTCCACGATTCTGGCCCGCAGATCCATCACGGCGCCGGTCATCACATACGGGCGCGACAGATCGATGCACACCAGACGAAGCACGTCCGTATCGATGGCCAGCAAGGTGCCCGGCTTGCCGCGGCCATCCCGTTTCCCCGACCCCAGTTCACGTAGCAGGCCGTCGTCGATCATCTCGCCGGTCACATCCGTGGCGGTGGCGCGCGAGAGCCCCGTCTCCTTGCATAGGTCGGCGCGCGACAGTTGCCGGTCGGGGAACAGCAGCCGGAACAACAGTCTACGGTTGTTGGCCCTTGCGTCGCTGGGATTGGATTTAGCGTACATGGGAGCCCTCCTCGGGTGAGACGATTGCGGAAATGCGGAATCACATTATCGGGACGGACATCCCGGCGTCATCCTCGAACGGCTTTCAGAATAACACCCATCAGGGGACTGACAATATGAAAACCCCGGCACTTTGACAAGTTTCCCATCTCTGTACATAATCATGTTCGACATCCAAACAAAATAGTTGCGACATACGGCCAAAGACGGTCAAGCACGGAAAGAAGACCAACATGAACAACACCACACGCGCAGCCATAGCCACGGCCGCCATCGGAGCCCTGCTCATCCCGCTCGCGGGATGCGGCAACACGACCACAAGCTCGGGCAAGACCGAACTGACGGTATGGTCATGGGACGCCAGCATCGATCGCGCCGCCAAAAACTTCATGAAGGCCAACCCCGACATCACGATGAAGGTGAGCAACGTCGGCAGCACCGAGGAGACCTACACCGCGCTCAACAACGCGGCCCAGGCCGGCAACGGCCTGCCCGACGTCACCCTGATCGAATACCTCGCCATCCCGCAGTTCGTGCACTCCGGCACGCTCATGGACCTGAGCAAGATCTACGACACCGTCAAGCTCAAGAAGACGTTCACCCCCGGCACATGGAACTCCGTGAACATCAACGGCGGCCTGTACGCAATGCCCGCCGACTCGGGCCCCATGGCCTACTTCTACGACAAGGACGTGTTCGACAAAGCCGGCATCAGCGAACCACCGACCACCTGGGACGAGTTCTACGAGGACGCGAAGAAGATCCGCGCCACCGGCTCCTACATCACCTCCGACTCCGGCGACGCGGGCCTGTTCAACGCGATGATGTGGGCCATGGGCGGCCACGCCTACAAACTCAACGACGAAAAACTGACCATCAATATCACCAAGGACAAAGGCGCCCAGCGGTTCATGAACCTCTGGCAGAAGATGCGCGACGAAGACCTCATCGACGTCCACACGAAGACCTGGACCGACGACTGGATGAAGTCACTGGGCGACGGCTCCATCGCCAGCCTCATCAGCGGCGCATGGATGGCCAACAACCTCCTGCAGGGCGTGCCCCAAGCCACCGGCAAATTCCGCGTAGCCCTCCTGCCCACCATCGACGGCACGCCCATCAACGGCGAATACGGCGGCAGCGGACTGGCCATCACCAAGAAGATCCCCGACGGCAAACTCGACGCCGCCAAAAAGTTCGTCGAATACGTTACCACCAACGACGAAGGCATCGACGCCCGCGTATCCAACGGCAGCTTCCCCGCCACCACCAAGACCCTCAACCAGAAGGACTTCCTCGCCAAGACCACGCTCAGAAACGCCGACGGCAGCGACAACGAGTTCTTCGGCGGCCAGAAATACAACGAGGTCTTCTCCCAGGCCGCCAAGGACGTCACCGGCAAATGGGAGTTCCTGCCCTTCGAACCCTATGCCCGCTCCATCTACAACGACAATATGGGATCATTCTTCTCCGGCAAGGAGACTTTCAAGGCTGCCGCTGACAAGTGGCAAAAGGCTTTAAAGAACTATGCCGCAGATCAAGGATTTAGCGTTCAATGATGGAATAGAGTGGCTGACAGGAGGCGTTTGTTCTTGCCAGCCACTTGTGCTTGTTTTTTACGCTTTATCGGCTGTCCATACGAGCAGGGCTCCGGCGAGGGAGACGACGATGACGCCGAACACGGCCGTGAGAGTGATGGTTTGGTGCAGGATCAGCGCGGCGATGACCACACTCATGGCTGGGTCGATGGAGAACAGCGTGCCGACCACGCGCGCCGACGTGATGCGCCCGGACAGCGTGTCCATCGTGTAGGGAATCGCCACTCCCAGCACTGCCGACGCGGCGATGACGCCCCATTGGGCGGGCGTCGCATGCGCGGCGTGGCTGACCGATACCGGCAGCGTGGTGAGAGCGGCGACCGTGACCGACAGGGCGAGCCCGTCCAGTCCGGTGCCCTTGCCGACCTTGTCGGCGAACAGCGTGTACAGGCCGAAGCAGCAGGCCGAACCCAAGGCGAACAGGTAGCCGGTCGGGTTGAAGTAGCCTCCCGGCGTGAACGAGATCAATCCCACACCCACCAGCGCGACCACCGCGCACAGTCCCTCGCGCCAGTGATGAGATCCGGCCAGGGCGACCACGCACGGGCCGAGGAATTCCAGGGTGACGGCCACGCCCATCGGGATGCGGTCGATGGCCGAGTACAGGCAGACGTTCATCGCCGCCATCGCCAGCCCGTAGACCACGATGCCCAACCATTCGCCTTTCGACCGGCCCGCGAGTTTCGGACGGATGAGCGCGAGCATGACGACCGCGGCGACAAGCATACGCATCGAACTGACCGGAATCGGCCCCAACGCATCGAACAACGACGCCGACAGGGACGAAGAGGTCTGGATGCCCAACGAGCCGACTGTCACCATGCCTGTTGCGAGCAGTATTTTGTCTCGGGTATTTATAGATTTCATCGTTTGATTCGGCTGAGAATATCCTGTTCGGTCAGCAGCATGGATGCCTCGATATTATCGTCGCCTAGGAAGAACTGCGGCAATTCCGGAGCGTTACCGTGTTCTCCTAAAGCCGGGGAAATTGAAATTGCGTCATATTGTGCAATACGTTCACGAATACGATGACGTATCTGCATCGGGTTCTTACCAATATGGTCAAAAGTAGATCGCGATTGAATTACCAGCGTGAAAGCACTTCCCAGATTGCGACTACGGCGTTTAACGTGATGTGGGGTACTGAAATTGATAAAGAAATCAACACCTCCATACCAAAAATCCCAATTGGGATCGTTTGGATTGGTAGGTGCGGAAGCAGGCCAAGGTGTCTGATCCGCTGTTAGTAGTTCCTTGAGAATAGCGGAAGCTAAATTCTTATCTTCTTCAAGATTATTGGTACCCGCTCCTTCAATCCAAAGAACAATTGTCTGATTCGAATTTTCCATGATTGATTGAACTGCCGCATTGAACAACAGTACTATTTGCTGATATCCTGCTGAAACATCAGCAAGACCAAACAATAAATCATTGTGTCGGAACGCCAATGGTACAAAAATACACGGGAACCCCTTGCTTTGAACAGCTTCGTCAAATTCCCGTAGATATTTCATCGCTTTTGCTGGTGCTGTGTGGATATCAAAAAGCGCACTTTTGTCGGAAGAATCAGTAGTCATATCCCCTCCTGTAAATGAAACTGATTTACGTCAAATGATGCCAGGTGTGTCTTCTTGATAGTTCGTTTTGGGATGCTATGTCATCTATAGATGACATCCGCGCCGCTTGTGGAGAGAATGCTCCAGGCGGGGCTGTTCGACATACTCTCCGCAATCGGCGCGGGAACGCGGCCCCGGGCCATGCGCTGTGCGCATGACCGTGCTGTCTGGCCGCTCGCATGCTCGCGGCGGTGGGCCGCGCGGAATCTGACGAAGGGTTTGCGGCCACCACCAGCATGCCATGCGCTCCGTCTGCGTTCCCTGCGCCGTGTCCCGCGCCGCTCCCGTGCCTGCGCTACGACGGCGAACCAGCATGCCGTCTTCGCTACGGCCCGGATCGTCGCGGTCCACGCCTCCGGTCTCTCCGCCTGCGCGCATGGCAGGCGGGTGGTGTCCGAAATGGAAACCACACGGAAAGGACCGATGGACATGAACGACATGGTGGATACCCGCACGGCGGGAACCGGACTGGCGAAGCGCGTACGCGACGGGTTCCTTCAGGACCGGCGTGAACTTGGACCGGCGGAAGCGGCCGACAAGTGGTTCGCGCCCCTGATGGACAGGTGGAACGGCCTGCTGTCGCGCGACGAGGGAGGCTTCTCCCATGAGGAGCGCGTCACGCTGGCGGTGCTGATGACCGAGTGCCTGAGCATGCGGGACGCGCTGATACTCGCATCTTTGCGCGAGATGGGCGGCGGCGAACTGCACATGCTGTACGCCCAGCCGCATTCGATGGAGTCGGCGGCCGTGGTCATGCGCGAACTGTCACGGGCGTTCAAGGACGCCGCCTACCAGCCGGACACGAGACGCGGGGAACGCGCGACGGCGTTGCTGGAATCGGTGACGGCCGACGCCCCGGACGGATACAAGGCACAGCCGATGGCGTCGTGCGCGTACCTGCTGTGGATGGCCGACCGTTCGACCGCCGCCGCGGTGCGCGCGCTCAAGGCCTTGGCCTTGGACGACGACTGCTCGTTGGCATCCCTCGTGCTCGCGGCCAGCGAACACGGCATCCGCCCCGCGTGGACGGAACGCCGCCGCCACTGAGCGTCGGCCGTGGATTCATCTGGCTGGGGCTTCCGATTCCGGAAGCCCCAGCCAATCCCCAATCATCTGTTTTTTCAAGGAGACAATCATGGAAACCGCAATCATCGAACGTCCCGTATCGGCCGACGAAGGCATGGAGGAATCGAACATCGTCATGCTGGACGTGGGACTTATCGATCCGAACCCCGCGAACCCGCGCCGTGACGTAGGCGATGTGTCGGAACTCGCGGATTCGATACGCGCGCAGGGCATCCGGCAAAACCTGCTCGTCACTCCCACGCCGCAGGGACGCTACCTGCTCGTCATCGGGCATCGCCGCCTCGCCGCCGCCAAACTCGCCGGATTGAGCCGGGTGCCCGCCGTGGTGGCCGATTTGTCGGAACGGGAGCAACGCGAGCTCATGCTCGTGGAGAACAGCCAGCGCGCCGACCTGACCGTCATCGAGGAGGCCGACGGCTATCAGGGGCTTCTCGATTTGGGCGTGGGCGTGGACGAGGCAGCGCAACGCACCGGCCGTTCCACGTCATTGGTGCGCCGACGCCTGAAGATAGCCGCCATCGGCGAGAACGCGCGAAGCAAGGCCGGAACAGCCCAGCTGAGCATCGACGACTGGGAGACCATCGCCGACTTCGACCGGCATCCAGACCTTCAGGAACGGCTCGCCGAGGCGGCAGGCGGCAAGAACTGGAACATGGCCGTCAAGCACGCCCGGCAGGAGCGAACATGGCGCGAATGGCTCGACACGGCGCGAGCCGAATTGGAACGCATGGGCATCGACGCGGCCGACGAACAGCCGAACACGGACAACTGGTATGACTCGCCAAAGGGATTGCGTCGCACCACGATGCTGACCACGGGCGACATCGCCAAGGCCATCGACGCATGGCGCGACTCCCATGACGGAGCCACGCCCGTCGTGGGAGTGCGGGCCGAAGGCGCGTCATGGGCGCGCGGCATCGCCCTGTACGAAACCGTGGACGAGGAGGCCGAGACCGCGGCCCGCGAGGCGCGTGAGGCGCGTTGGCGCGAGGAACGGGAACGCGAGGAACGCGAGACGGCACCGGCCAAGGAGTTCGCGCGGGCAAGCCGTGATTTGCGCATCGCGTTCGTGACGCATCTCATGGAACTGAAATCCCAGCCGAAGGGCATCGGCAAAGCCGTCGCCCTGCTGTCCGCGAGATTCGCGCTCGATACGCTCACCGAGGGATTCGACCAATGGAACAGTCATGCCGAGGACGTCTGGGAGCAAATCACCGGCATCGGCACGGCGGGCGACGACGCCGATGAAGCAAAGCCGGAGGACGAGGCCGAAGACCCGTTACGCAAGTCCGTCACCGCGATGATTGCCGGCGACCCGCAACGGGCCGCGTTCGGACTGCTCTACGCCTTGGCCGAAGAGCGCGTCAGCTGGGAAACGTGGCGTGACGCGGCGACCATCGCGGAACACGCCGCACCGTTGTACGAGGCGTTGGAAACACTCGGCTACCGCACCTCGGACACGGAAGCCGAAGCCCTCAACGGCTCCCTCGTACCAATCGATGACGACGACAATGGCAGGGATACCGGCATAGGGCAGGGCAACGAACCGGATGACGCTGGGGCGTCGCAAGCCGACGACGCATCCGGCGAGCCGGACGACGCCGAATAAGCGACGGACGGGGGCGAATGGCGAAACGTGACGGCGCATGCGCGCCCGCGCCTTCCGGAGCCAAGCGGCGGCGGATGACGTTCAGCCGTGGCGGGAGGAGCGTCGTCGGAGCCGCGCGTCGCACCAATCCATGAGCATGCTCGCAAGCACGGCCGTGAGAAACGCGGCGACGATCAACGCGAACGAGCCGTCCAATGCCGGAGCGTCCGAGCCGGCGAGGAAATGCATGAGCAGGAACGCCAGCATAAGCAATCCCGACAGCATGGCGAACGCCGTGAACACGGAGTTCGCGAGGAACACCACGAGCCGCAACGGGTGCGCGAGCAGGGCAAGGCACGAGGCCACGCCACGCATCAGCATACGTATCACGCCCGTCGCCAGCGACAGGCCAAGCATCACCAGCAGCATCGGCATCGCCGTCACCTCCCGTATGTAGCCAATGTCATCCAGCGTAGCCGCCAGGACGCGGGAAACCGAATCGCAATCCCTCCGGGTCCAATCCAATCGAACCGGATTCTCCGGCGTCACCGGCATCGGCCGCATTCGCCGTTGCGGCGTTGCCTTCCGTCAGGGCAATCTCCGGCGTATCGACGGCGGATGCCGGTCGGCCGTCGGATTCGAGGGACGAATCCTCGTCATCATGGATTTCGCCGTGACTATCGGCGGGATTGGCCTGCCCGTAGTCGGGCGTGACGGCATGGAACGCCATGCCCGTCTCCCTTGGCTCCATCCTGAGCGTGCGCACGAGCTGGGCGCGAGGCATGTGATGGTCGTCGCAGAACGATTGGGCGGCGTCACGGAATCGTTCCGCGGCCCAGCGCATATCGTCCAGCAGGATACCCAAACGCGACAGTTCGCCGCGTTTGCGCCGAAGCGCCTCCAACTCGGCATCCAATGCGTTGTCGGCGATGGCGCGCATCGCCCGGTTGCGTTCCCTCGGCTTCGCCATGACGGTCTCCTCACGGTGATTGTTCTTCACTGCTCCGCATCGTAGAACGACGCCGGCAATGATGCCGGCGGACACGAAACGGAACCGGCGTCGGCATGCGAAACGTGACCTGAAGTCCGCCGCGCATGGCGTGGCGCCCAGGCGAAACTGACCGGTGCGCAACCATCCCCTCCCCGGAGGGGCGGTTGGTGTGTAGCAAGCATCGCCGGTGTACGTACACCGGCGCGGCCCCGCGAGGCTCGGGGCCGATCGCGGGACACCCGTGGAACCCGATATGAGGAGGCGCCGATGGGTTGGAAAGGCAACCGTTCCAGGACGATCCGCAAGACAGTCACGTTCAGCGAGGAGGAATGGCGGTGGGTGGCGGACTCGCTCAAAGTGGAGAACCGTCAGCGCATCCAGGCCGGGCTCAGGCCCGTGGGATGGATGGCGTTCGCCCGCAACCGGATCAGATGCGCCCACCGCGTCAGCATCACCGTGCCCGCGAACCTGCATGACGTGAGCGCCCAACTGGCGAGGATCGGCAACAACGTCAACCAGATCGCCCGTCACGCGAACACCACGCGGGAGACAGACCTGGCCATGCTCTCGCGCGTGTTCGACGAGCTGCGCCAAGCGGAACGGCTGGTCGCGGGCCTGAGCATCCGGGTGGAGACCGACGTTGACCCCAAAGGGGTGCCCGAATGGCTGTAGTCAAGATCGGCAAGATCAAAAGCACGCTCGCCCGCAGCATCGCCTACGTGACGAACCCGGCCAAGACCGACGGCTACCGGTGGGCCTCGACCACCGTCGGCGATGACATCACGGACGTCGAGTCCATCGCCCTTGGCTTCGAACGTGCGTTGGACGCCACGAAAGGCGGCTCACGCCGGCAGGGGGCCGTGTTGGCGCTGCACGTGATCCAATCGTTCGATCCCACCGACCAGGTCACGCCCCGATTGGCGCATCTGATCGGGGAACGGTTCGTCCGGGAGATCACCGGAGGCACGCACGACTACGTGATCGCCACCCACACCGACAGGTCCCACATGCACAACCACATCCTCATCTGCCCGGCAGACCGGATCACGGGCAAGGCCCTGCGTCTGAGGAAAGGAACCCTGGGCGAATGGCGGAAGATCAGCGACCGGCTATGCCGCGAATACGGGCTGCACACCCTCATGCCGAAACAGTCCGGGCGCGTGGCCCCGTCGATCGGGGAACTCCACCTGAGCGCCAGAGGCGGCAACATCAAGGACCGGCTGCGCACCGGCATCGACACGGCCTGCATGAACGCCCATGACTTCGCGGGCTTCCGCCGCGAACTCGCGACGCTCGGCGTCAACGCGACCGTGCGCGGCGGACGCATCACCTACACGCCATGCGGGCAGACCCGCGGAATCCGAGACCGGCGACTGGGCGTGGCATACAACATGCTCGCCATCATGGGCAAGATCCACCGGCGCACACTCAGCGAGATCACCTTCCACGAGGCCATGATCACCCGTCGGACGGATACGGCGGTGACCGTTCGGGTGCCCGGCACGCACGGACGCCTGCACCTGACCATACCGTGCGACCGGCTCGTACGTGACGGAAGGATCTGGCACGCCTACCTGTCCGACGACATCAGACAGGTGCTCACCGACGAGAACGGCGGCTATGCACGTTCAACGGACTGCGAGGGCCTGTACGCATGGTTCGCGCGGCCCACGCTGCGACTGGAGGACTACTGCCGTCAACGGTTCGACGGCCAGGACCTGATCGGCGTGAACGGACGCGCGCTGCGTCAGGCAATCGCCTGCGACCGGCTCGCCGACAGCCTGCGCGAGCTCAAGGTGCTCGCCCAGGTCATCGACGAAGGCGACGGCCGGCTGGCGACGCTCGGCCGACTCACCGACTCCGTCGAACGCAACGCGAAGCACATGCGCGCCCTGATCGCGCTCATCGCCGACAACCATGATCAGGGAGCCGACGCCACGGGACTGGAGGCCCAGCTCGCCATCGAGGAGCAGGAGACCCGTGGCCTGGCCTCCGACGCCCTCGCCCTGCGCCGGCTCATCGCCCGCACCACGCCAACCGCCGAACGCTCCGACGGCGCACGGCGCGAACAACGCCGCGATGACGGGCATCGTGTCCGCCGCAGGAACCGGTGAGCCGGCGGAAGCTGGAACGCAACGAACCACGACGGATGACGGGAGAACCCCATGGCGGCCGAGGACCAGGCACAGGAACTCATGATGCGCGTCAGCGAGCAAGGCACGCGCGTCATCATCGACGTGACCAAATACGGGCTCGACAAGGCGCTGCACCTGCTCGGCATCGGCGTGCATGCCACCGGCGAGACATTACGGCAGATCAGGACCACCGGCAAAGTGGACAGCAAAACCCTGCATCGCACCGGCGAGCCGATCAACGTGCAGGAAGTCACCGGACGATACGCCCGACAGCTCGAACACGACCTGAAAAAGGCCGGCATCACCTTCCACATCGAGCACGACCGCGACACCGGCCGCACCTTCCTCCACTTCCAAGGCAAGGACGCCGACGAGGTCAACCACGTCGTCTCACGCATCGTCGAACGCCTCAACCGGGAACTCGCCCGGCAGGAGACCGCCACGATTCCCGAACCCGGCGACGCCGACCCCGCACGGCCGGCCACGGAGACAATGCCGACACCGGAACGAGAGGAGCCGAACCCGTTCCTCGAACCCTCCGACGACGCGCTGCGCCTCGCCTTCGACGCCGAATCGCCATCGAACGGCCGGTTCGACTTCCGCACGGTGCCCTGGGACCGCGACGCTGCGATCATCACCGACCAGCTCGACCGGCTCCACATACCCCACCACACGCAACGGGTCGCCGACGACACGGTGCGCTTCACCTACCCGGCCGGCCAGGCCAGACGCATCGCCGACACTATCGAAACCCTGACCGCACGCTCACGGGGCCTGGACTGGAGCCGCATGGACATCCCCGCCCCGGACGGCGGCGTGCGCCGCCCCAAAACCAAGCAGCAGACCTTGAACGACATCCGCACGCGGGCCGGCAAACGCATCGAAGGCCAACGCCGCACCGCGCCCTCGAAGCAACGCACCCGCACCCGGTGAACGGATGCGCGACGACCATGACCGGAAAGGAGCATCGTCATGCCCGAGCTTTCAGCCAACGCGCGTTGGCTCATGGACAACCTCATCGACAACGACCGGCAGGCCCTGGCGGACATCGCACGACGCGGCGAGCAATACGCGACCGCCGGCATGCCGCAGGACAATCGGCTGGGCCAGGTCGCCCGCATGGTCGTCGATGACGCGATCCGACGCCACAACCAGGCATGGCCCGACGCCTCAATCAGCTTCCCTGTGCCGGACCTCGATCAGGCCTCCGACGAGATCGCCCAACGCATCCGCACGCAGGCCGCACGATCATGGAACACGCCCGACGCCATGCAGACGCCGACGCGATGGCAGCCCGAGCAGCCCGGGAACGCGCAGGTCCCGGTCCCGGAGCCGAGGCGGAACGAGACAGCTGTCGGCCGGCCCGGCGGCGAGCGGCCGACGCAACCCGCGGCCGGTGGAAGAACAAGGGAGATCTGGCCGCGCGTGAACTTCCCCAACAGCTACGTGCACCTGTACCGGATGACCTCCAAGGACGGGCGCACGTTCGACAAGATGCGCGTGGCGATACCGCAAGGCACCAGCATCCGCGGCGTGGACCTGACCGGATGGCAGCTCGACCGCTTCCTGACCGGCCATGCGAGGGACGCCAAACTGAACGGGCGCGACGTGACCGTCAGCTTCAAACCCGGCGAACCGGTGGAACTGTGGCGTGGCAAAGGCGAGCAACGCGAGACCATGCGCATCGACGACGCATGGCAGCTGTGCCGCGCTGTCAAAACGCAACGCATGGCCTATGCGAGGCAACGCGCCGAAAACAAACCGGTCACCGCCACCACCGCCACCCCAGCCGGCGAGGAACCACCCACAGCAGCCGATCCGGAGAACCCCGAACAGACGGCCGCGCAATCCCGGCCGGCCGGCAAGAGCCGGACGCTCGACGCCATCAAGGACAGGGCCGAGCTCCGCGCGCAAACACCATCCACCGCGCAGGCAAGAACGCAGACGCAAACACAGACAAGGAGCCGATGATGGCGGAAGACGATCTGACGATCAACGTATGGGTAGGCAACCTCGGCCGATACAACGAGGGCACGCTCATCGGCGGATGGCTGCGCCTGCCCACGGACGAACAGCGGATCGACCGGTTCCTCACCGAACAGGTAGGACTGACGCTCGACGCGCAGCAAGCCTATGAGATCGGACGCCAAGGAGGCGTCACCTATGAGGAATACGGCATCTTCGACCACGAATACACGGGCCTGCTCGCCGCACTCGACTACCGGCCCGGCGAATACGAAGACCTCCACGCCCTGAACACGCTCGCGCAAGCCGCCCGGATCTTCGCGCAAGACCAGCCCGAAGCATTGGAGGCTGTACGGCTGGCGGCCGACATGAACGGCGTGCACGACCCGATCGGACTGGCGAACCTGCTCGTCCAATCCGAGGACATCGAATACATGACCTACGACCCGCCGCAAGGCATCACACAGGAGAACACGCCCGACCTGGACGAGATGTACGGCTGGCATTGCGTCAACCAAAGCACCGAACTCGCGAAACTCCTTGACGGACCATACGGCATGTACTTCGACGTGGCGAAATACGGGCGCGACGCCGTCATCAACGACAACGTCACCCTCGCCGACCACGGGTTCCTGCTCGACTCCACCATCCCCGACACCAAACGGTATTCCGGCACGGAACTCAAGCAGATCATCGACGCCTACACCGACGACGAGCCCGGTCTCGACGCCACGACGCAGTCGACCCCCGACGCGATGCGGATGATCGAACGCTGGGGAGACACGCACGACAACGTGATGCGATCAGACGACGCCACACGCATCACCGAACGCATCATGCAGGCCAACGACACCGATGGCGACACCCTGCGCCGACAGGTCCAAGGCCTCGTCAAACCGGTGGCCGACCAGCTGGACGGCGACATGCCCTCAGGCTCGGCCACGTTCGCCCGACTCGTCGCCGAACACGCAGCAGAACACGCCAATCCCGACCAGATGCCGGCACGGGAACCGTTCCGGCTCGAATCACTGCTCGAACCCAGCGAACGCATCATGGAATACACGCTCGCCGGCACGGCGACGAACTGGGGAGCACCCGTCTACCAGTGCATCATGCCCGCCGATTCCACCGACATCAGCGCCGGATTGGAGGACACCCTCCAACGCATCATCGCCGACCGGACCGGGCGCGGCGACGCCGCCTCGATACTCGCCGAAACCATGGGCGCCAGACCCGCCGGCGAACTCGACCCCGCCGACGGCATCACCCCGATCGACCAGGGATACGCGCTGCCCGCACCCATCACCTCCTTCAACCCCAAATCGGCGAAAGAGGAAGAGCCGAACACGTCGAAAGGCAGGGACACGGTGCTCGACGGCATACGCCAACGGGCCAGCCAGCGCGCCGACGACCCCACAGCCCATCCGTCCACACCGGACCGGACGAAGACCCGCAACCGATAAGCCGCCGAGGAGACCAGCATGACCACCATGGACACCGCCTACCGGCAACTGCAGGACGAACTCAAACGCCTCGGCTACGAGCTGCGCATGGAAGGCTTCGGCATCCTCCAGCCCCAAGGCTCCTACGGGGACATCGAACCACCGTACCGGCTCGTCACCCTGCGCGAGATCCCCATCGAACCGTTGCCCGAATGGTCGGCCGACGTGCACCCGCACGACATCACCTACCGGTTCGACGCCACGCGATACCAGCACGACAGCGAACAACGGGACACCGTTGACGTGCGCGACTACGAAACATGGACGCGCACCGTATGCGACGAACAACACGTGCAAGGCCGCGTGCTCATCGACATGGACAAAACGGCGGAGGAACGCATCGCCGACCTCGCCACCGCAATCCACTACATCCAATCCGCGAACCCCGCATGCCGCTCCTACCCGGTGGACCGCAAGACCCGACGCAACGAACTGCCCGACCGCACCCGCATCAGCCAGCCGATCGACGACTACCGGGACCCGTGGAGCATCCGGGTCATGGCCGCACGGGAACAGGCCCTCGACACGCTCGCCTCCAAACACGTTCGGGTGTCCAAGGCCCGCGCCGAATCCGACGCGCTCACCGGAGGCGGCCGCGACGCCCGCGCCATCGGTCGAGACGCCATCAACGCCGTCCAAGGCAAAGCCCCGAACATCGACAAACCCATCAGAAAACGCAGGCCGAGCCGATGATCGACGCCCGACATCCGCAGGCCTATGCGCGCGGCATCCTCACCGATGACGCCAGATTCCACACCGACGGCGACGGCAGGACGACGGCAACCCTGACCGTGAACGCCGGCACCATGGACACGCCGCTCATCATCCGCGTGCACGCGGCCGGAGACCATGCGACATACCTGCGCGAACAGAGCGCACTGCAGGGACGACGACTCATCGTCCACGGCATCATCCACGAAGAGGAAAACGCCGACGAAGTGTACATCCTGGCCGACGAGATGGCCCTGCACACCAGCGTCAAGGACACACTCCCGTGAACACGGCGCGAACAATCACGATCATCGATGCAGGCGAGGAAACCGTTGGCACTCCAATCACACGCGGGAACTCGGCCATCTACGATGCGGAAACACCCGTGGGACGCATCCTTGCCGCGATGTGCGACGGAGGCGACACCATCGAGAACCGCCAAGGTCTCACGCGCATCACCAGCGCCGCCGACGCGGGAAACAGACAGCCGGCACTCGGACGCGATAAGCCTTTGCAAGCGGACACCGCCGTCATGCAGCCCGCGGCCGACGATCCGCCATGGACTAGGGAACAGACGCTCACGAACATCCGCGTCCGCGCCGAACACCGCATCAACAGTCGGATTTCGCAAGCGGCCGAAGCATTCGTTGGAGATGACATACGAAGAACCATGACGCAGCACCGCGTCAGCGTGGGAGGAGACAAGGGAAACCAATGAAACGCCTACAGGCCATACTGCCCGCGGCCATGGGACTGCTCACACTGTTCTGGCTGGGCGACAAGATCGGCTACCAGATACGCACCGACCTGGATGAAGGCACGAGCGTGATCGACCTGATGAACAGATTCTGGCTCGACCTGTACCATCCATTCCACCTATCCACGAACCATACCGATTTGCTGTGCGGACTCGCCGCAATGGGAGTCGGCCTGCTGATTTGGGCATACAAGTACACGGCGCGCCTGAACCTGCGCAGCGGCGAGGAACACGGTTCCGCCCACTGGGGCACTCCGAAGGACATCAAACCGTTCATCGACCCCGTGGAATCCCGCAACATTCGATTCACCGCGACCGAACGGCTCTCCATAGACACGCGACGCACCCTGCGCAACCTCAACGCGCTCCTGCTCGGCTCATCAGGCTCCGGCAAAACCCGCTACTACGTCAAACCCAACCTATTGTCCGTGGACATGAACTGGGCCGTCACCGACCCCAAAGGCGAACTCAAACGTGACACGGAACACGCCATGCGCGATCGCGGATACCAAGTCAACACGCTCGACCTCATCCACCTCGACCGGTCCGACCGGTTCAACCCCATGCGCTACATCGACCCCGAAGAACCCCAATCCGCGATCCTGCGTCTGACCGACAACCTCGTCACCAACGCCAACGGAGACCGCAAAACCGGAGACAGCTTCTGGCAGGACGCCGAAAAAGCACTCCTATGCGCCCTCATCGCATGGACCTACTACACCGAAAACAACCCCACCCTCAACCAAGTCACCGACACACTCGACCGAATGGGAGCCAGCGAACAGGACGAAGACAAGGAATACATCATCGATGCGCTCTTTGCCGAAGCCCAAACCGAAATCCACCGCATGCGCGAACACCCCGACGACTACGATGAGGAGACCCGGAGCATGCTCGACGGGCTCGCGTTCGCATGCGCCCAATACAACACGTTCCTCAAAGGCGCCGGCGAAACCAAGAAAAGCATCATCATCACCACCGGCGTCCACCTTTCACCTCTCCAAGTGCGCGAGGTACGCCGGATCCTCGACGGCGACGACATCCGGCTCGAAACCCTCGACCAAGGCAAACGCATCATCTACCTCGAACTGCCCGACACCAACGCCACGTTCTCCTTCATCGCCAGCGTCTTCTACCAATGCCTCTTCGAAACACTCGTGCGCAAAGCCGACGCCAAACCCGACGGCGTGCTCGACCGCGACGTGCACTGCATGCTCGACGAATTCGCCAACATCGGCAAAATCCCCAACTTCGTAAGGCTCATCGCCACCATACGAAGCCGACGCATCAGCTGCAGCATCATCCTCCAGACCGTCAGCCAAGGCAAGAGCCTCTATCGGGATGACTGGGAAACCATTGCCGGCAACTGCGACAGCCAGCTCTTCCTCGGCGGCAACGAACCCAGCACCACCAAATACATCAGCGACCGACTCGGAGACCAGACCATCGACGTCATCGAAACCAGCGAAACCAAAGGCCTCAACGGCAGCTGGACGCGCAGCACCCGTAAGAACGCCCGAAAACTCCTCACCCCGGACGAACTCGGACGCATACCTGCCAACCAGTGCATCTACCTACTCAGAGGCATACCGCCGTTCCTTAGCAATAAGGTTTGTCATCTATAGATGACAAACCCCTCTTTTCACAGGCAGCGTTTTGAATAAAGTGCCAGTATAAATGTGAGGTTCATCACAAAGACGTTGATGAATCCTCAGCGTCTGGTGAAGCCTCGTCAGACGTACACCCTTAAAAGAGAAAGAGTCATCATGAACACCGTCAAGCGCAAGCTTCTTGGCGTTTTCATACCGATGCTGGCTATGGCCTGCTTCGCAACACCGGCAATCGCCGGCAACGTGAGCAGCAGCAGCTGGAGCGGATATGCCAAGAACTGGTCTACCTTCGATACCCCTAACCGGCAGAAGCAGAATAGCTCAGCTTCCTTCGTGCGAGCTGATAATGTATCTGGGAATCGTACCATTAGGGTATGGGCCCTTGGATACAGCAATGATGACGTGTCATCCAGCGTTGAATTCCTGCGCAGCAATAAGAGTGCTCTTGTATCAAATAACGCTTTCAAGAACGGCCCCAAGCAAATTCATTTGCGTATGCAGAATGTAGAGAACTACATCTCTGCAACGTCTGCGTATGGTGTCTGGAGTCCGGACTCTAACTGATAACGACTAATAACGATGTGGGTGGTGCCACATATTCGGCGTCACCCACATCGTCATTAGAACGATATGGGAGTAGGGAGTAAAGCATGAATAGATTTGTATTCCGTCGGCAGTTGGCGCGAAACGTGTGCAGTGTTCGTTTGCTGGTTGTCGTGGCTATGTCTGTAATGCTGATGGCGGTGCAGTATTGGACCACGTACCACGCGGGGTATCGAATCAGGGAAAGTGCGCCATCGCTCCTGAAGGATGTGATGCTATTCAACCAGTATGGTTCGGCATCCACATTGTATCTGTATTTGCTGCCGTTCTTCGCGGCCCTGATGGGTGGGAGCGTGTGGGCGGTGGAGGAGCGTAGCGGTCGCCTGCTGAACATGCTTCCGCGCGAGGGACGTTCCGCGCTTTTGCATACAAGCATGCTGTCCGGTTTTGTGCTGGGTGGCTTGGGTGGGGTGTTGCCGTTGATCGTCAACCTGTTGGTTTCGGCTGTTCGGACACCACAGTTGTCGTTCATCGAAGGTACATCGGCGGATGAGAATGGCATGATGCTGCCTAAATATGTACTGATTGATTCGTCGTCGTGGGCGTATCCGTTGTACAGGATGAGTCAGCCGTTGCTGATTGCGGTGATCCTGTTGTTGGTGTTTGTCTTGTCGGGTGCGTTCGCCCTGTTGGCGTTGGGCTCGTCCCTGTTCATCCGTCGCAGGCATGTGGAGCTGCTGGTCCCGTTCGTGGCGAGTCTGGTGTGGTGGATGCTGCCCGCGCTGACCGGTGGCCTGGTTCCCGACGAGTGGAGCCAGATCATCTTCCTGAATTTCTCGCATTGGGATGCGCCTGGCACCGCGTGGCGCAATTACTTGGGGATGCTCCTGATGACGGTCGGGATGACGGTCTGCTCGCTGGTGCTCGCGCGGGTGAAGGAGGCCCGCGATGTGCTCTGATCTGTTCCATCCGTTCCGGACCGCGCCACGGGTGATGCGTATCGCAGTGGGGCTGGTGTCCCTGATCGGCGCCGTATGCGCCGTGAGTCTGCTATACGGGGGCTTGGCCCCATCCCTGCACGACGATTACATCGGGTTCATGCGTGTGGGCGCCACTTTGTGCTCGTTGCCGCCGTGTCTGATCGCGGTGGGCGCGGGCAGTGCGAGGTATGGCGCGTTCGAACGGGTGCGCCGCGATCCGAGGAACGAGTTGCGGCACAACCTCGCGTGGCTGACTCTGATGGGCCTGTTGACAGGGGCGTGCTCGGGTGTGGTGTTCGCACTGACCGAGTTCGTCCTGCTCGGCCGGCCGTTCGAGCCGGGCTCGCTGTCGCTGACGGCGATGCTGACGGTGCAGACGGTGATGATGTGCGTGGCCGTGTCGCTGCTGGTGCTGCTGCTGGCGAACTGCGGGCTGCCGTTCTCGCGGACGCTGCCGGTGCTGATTGCCATCCTGCTGTTGGCGAATTGGATGCTGCTGCCGTTGACGGGCGAGGTGACCCGGTACGTGTACTACTTCTGGTATCCGATCAGTCCTTATTGGTCGGATGTGCTCGTCGGGCAGGTGGCGCCGTTCGTCGGCTGGTGTCTGCTGCTCGTCGTCGCGAACGTCGTCGCCTTTGGACACATGGACAGGTTGGAGGCGTGACATGAACGATAGTGGTCGGATGAAGTGGCAGATGGCCCGGTTCCTGCAGTCGCTACATCGGCGCAACGGGTTGCGCGCGATGCTGCTCGTCATCTACGCGGTGGTCGTGTACCGGTTCCTGATCAGCGGTATGGATCCGGGCGTGTTCATCGGCATGTTCCGCTCGTCGGATTCGCCGTTCACTCCGGGGCTGGCGTACAACATGTATGCACTGGTGTACGCTTTGTTCGGTATGGCGATCCCGTTGGAGCAGTTCTCGGAATGGCTCGCCGTGCCCGAGTGCATGGTGTACGTCAGACGCGGCCGGGGACCGGGACGGTTCCTCGCCTACCTGCTCATGATCACCGTGTACTGCGTCGTCTACACCCTGATCCAAGCCGTGGCCCAGCGGATCATGTTCCCGGACGAAGACCCGGTCGCGTTCGCAGGTTCGGCCGTGTGCGCGGCGTGCGTGCTGCTGGCTGCGATGCTGACCGCGAACCTTGGCTACTTGTCGGGGTCGCGCATCGCTGGCTACTTCGTCGTGGTCGTACTGCTGGGACTGCTCATGTCGTTCTCGGAACCGCAGCAGTGGCTGCTCGCCGTCGGTCCGCTTCACGTACCGAACTGGATGCCCGCGGCCATCCTGACGATCCTCATATGCGCCGCGGCGAACCTGATCGCGTTCAATCGGATGCAGATTCTCTGAAGAGGTCGGGATGACGTCGCCAATCGGAAAACCAACCACTTTGTTACCAGCGAAAGGGGAACATCATGTACGTGCAGGTCAGGAACCTCACCAAGACGCTCAAGGGCAGGACCGTCCTCAAAGACGTGAACGCCGACTTCGAACGGGGACGGATATACGGCGTGGTCGGCGCCAACGGCTCCGGCAAGACCATGCTGTTGCGGGCCGTATGCGGATTCATCCGTCCCGACCGCGGGACCGTGACCATCAACGGCAAAACGGTCGAATTCAACCGCAAGCTCCCCGACATGGTCGGTGTGATTATCGAGAACCCCGGATTCATGCCCTCCGAAACCGCAGACGCCAACCTGCGCTATCTCGCCGGCATCAACCATACCTACGACGAGCGGGAGACCACACGGCTGCTGACGTTGTTCGGACTGAACGACCACAGGCACGAGAAGGTCAAGTCGTTCTCCCTGGGCATGCGCCAGAAGCTCGCCATCGTCCAGGCCCTCATGGAGCATCAGCATCTCATCCTGCTCGACGAGCCCACCAACGGCCTTGACGAACACTCCGTGGATATCTTCCTCAATGAGATGAAACGTCAGCGCGACATGGGACGGACCGCCATCATCGCCTCCCACCACAGCGATGAACTCAACCAAATCGCCGACCACCTCTACACCATGACCGACGGCAAACTCGGATGAGCAGTACTATCCCAGCCGGTCGGGGAATGAGGGGGTTGCCGATTGCCCAGGTACGTCCCAAGTGGGATTGCCTCGCGTGACTGGCTGGGATAAACCTTCCGCTGATGGTGCGGGTTGTCGGTTCGATGATTGGGAATCCGATCCTGGATGCGTGGAACCATCCGAACGGCCCGCCTCGGATATTTCCTCGTTCTCTACTACAGCCGTCATGGAATCCCGGACGATTTGCATGACTTCGTTGAGGTCCTGGATGGTTCTGTTATAGACATCAAGATCCTGATGGTCGCGCATCATGAGTCGTGCATGGGTGATCTGCTCATTGAGTCGTGCGCGGGTGTTGTCGTCTCTGACCTTGTTCGCGGATTCTTTGTAGAACCTATCGGCGTCTTCAATGGTTTGGCTCAGTGCGTTCTGTGCGTTGTCGATCTGTTGTTGTTCCTGTGATGCCTTGACCGTGTCAACTGTGTCATGCAGGTTCCTGATCTGGGTTCTGAGCTGGTTATTCGCTCTCCCTATTTCTGCACGAGTGCGATCGAGACGGTCGGCCGTCAGACTCGGATTGCAATTTTCTGTTGAGATCGATGGTTGATATTGCATGATTTTGCCAAGCAGTTCCAAAGACTTGGGATCCCGCACGTCTTTATCCTGGAACTTCGCATATGGTTCCGCCTGTTTCAATGCCTTGTTCCATTCAATCCGCACTATGTCAGATTGCTTGATTGCGTGATTGCATGACGTGAGCGCCGCCTGATGGTCGTAGTTCTTCTTCGCCATGACAAGGCCTGCGGCTGATCCTGCTGCGATGACCAGAACGAGCATGATGCCGGCGATGTGGGTAAAAGGGATATGCCGATGGACGGCCACCTCATCCGTGCTGTCAGCCGATGAATCTTCTGCCAAGGACACATCATCCTTGGCATGTTCCCCTACCCCCATTGGTGTGTCTATCGTCGTTCCCTTCTGTTTGTCAAGCTTGGATACGGGAGTGCTGTTGTTCCGTGCATCGCGAGGCAGCTCATCATCGATGATGGGTGTGATGGGAAGCAGCCGGTGCTTGGGTTTTCCGTCTGTCAACGGTTCCGGTGGAGCCCCAGCGGTTTCAGGGTCTGCAATGGCATGCGCAGCCCACTGGTCGAGTTCCGGCCATGTACTGGGATGATTGCGGATTTGCATGAGGAGATCCCAGTTGGCGGAATCGCTCATAAGATCGGAAAGCTCGCAAGGGTCAAGCTTGGGATTGATGCGGCGCATGCTTCCTTCCTTCCCTCGGGATTAGTGGATGTAAGTGATGCTGGGATTGTTGGCCTGCTCCTTGGTAAGGGTCCTGAGCCATGCGTATGGAAGGCCGCCGCCGGATTCGCTGACGACGATGCTGCCGTCGTCCTTGATTTCCTCGACGATGGCGACGTGTCCGTAATCGGCGCTTGCGCCGAGATAGCCTTTGGCGAAGCTCGCCACGTCGCCGAGCTGTATGCCGCCGCCCGTCGGGTATCCGAATTTTCTGGCGCTTGACGCCCACATCCAGCCGTCGCCCATGTAACCGTCCACAGGTTTGCCGATCTGCAATCGGCGGGCGGCCGCCCACCATGTGCATTGGCCGGTTTCATAGGTGGTGATCTTGCCCACGGGCGTGCCGGTCGCCGCCACATCCACGTTCAGAGTGCCAGACTGCATGACCAACGGTGGCGTGAGCTTGCCGATGGTTCGTCCTGCCGTGGCCGAACAGCCGCCTCCCGCATCAATCGCCGGCTTCACGTTGTCGAGATACCGTTTGGTGATGTTGGGAATATCCGGGTACCTCATGAGGTTGCCTTCGCCCGCGTTATGGGCGATGACCAAAGCCGTCAGGTCGTCAAGCTCGGCGAACGGCATGCCCGGGTGCTTGGCCTTGAGTTGTTTGACGCCTTCCAAGCGGTTTTTCAGATACATGCCGCCGTAATGGGCGTGGACCATGGGCTCGGTGATGCCTTCAGGTGGTGTCTGGTCGGCGCCTTCGGGGTGCACGCCGCGCCATACGCTCCTGTTCATCTGCAGCAATCCCCAGGTTCCTCCGTTGCTGTCGTCGGCATATGCATCCGGTCGGAAACCGGATTCCTGCTTCATGATCGCCGCGATGAAATCCGCGCTCAATCCGCTCGATCGAGCCGCCTCGCTCACCCATGGTTTCGCCTCGTCCGGGACCTCGATCACACTGGCTTCACAACCGCCGTCATCTCCAACGGCAACGGTGGGGATGAACCACAACAGCAGACTGAAGACCATCAGCACCGCCACCGCGCCCAGCAGAAACGGGACACCGACCGCAGCTGATGCCGATGCTGCGATCCCGGCTTTCACCGCCGTTACGGCCCGAGAAACCGTCTGCGTGACTTGTCTCGCAATCTGCGTCGAGGCTCTGGCAGCGGATTTGGCCCCTTGGACGCCCGATCGTACGGTCTTGCCGGAGCGCCTCGCACGTCTGACACGAGCCGAAGCCGTTCTTCCTGCCGCGGCACGTGCCGTCGAACCTCTTGCCGCATGTCTTGTGCGAATAATACCGGTCACGCCGTCGCATATCCGGCTTACGGGGGCCATTGGTGATAATGGGTTGTCGTCCTCGCTGGTCTCCGTCTGTGTCGATTGCGATTCAAGCACGGATCGTGTCGCTTTCACACCACGGTTCAAAGCGCTGACGGTTGTTGTGCCGATCGGGTGCGATGCTTCGGATTCACTGTTCCTGATGATAGTTTGTGGCTGTTTTAGCCCGGCCAGCACGGGCCCATGGGAGAGTCCGCTGACATGACGGACTTTCAAGCCATGAATCGTGCCGTTCGGTCGAACGAGATTGCGTGTGGCGTGGAATGAGTCGGAGGTGACGGGTCTCATTCGGGTTTCCGATCCTCGAATTTCGTGGTATACAACCGATAAAGCAGACTATCGGCATCGATACGCCCATCGAACGGTATGAACGCAGTGCCGCTCTTAGCCATGCCCTGACCGGGCTGCACCCCGGTGAAGAACGCCCGCTGTTCATCGGACAGCTTCAGCAGCTCGCACAAGGCGTCGGCATCCGTGGCGGTCTGGTTCAGCAGCAACAGGAAGTCGCTGTTCGCGAGCATCAGACGCGCATCCTGGTTGGCCAGCAGCTCCTCGATGTTCTGCGTGATGCCGGTGGGGCACAAACCCCATTTACGGGCGCGCTTGTACAGGCGCAGGAAGTATTCGGCCGCATACCGGTTCGAGAACAGCAGATGGAACTCGTCCACCCACAGCCAGGTGCGCCGGCCGAGACGGCGATTCCTGACGACCCGGTTCCATATCTGATCCAGGACGACGAGCATACCGAATGTGCGCAACTCCGCTCCCAAACCGGAAACGTCATAGACCAGGAACCGGCTGGACGTATTCACATCAGTGGCATGGGCGAAGGCGTTCAGACTGCCGGTCGCGTAGATCTCCAATGCTCGCGCGGCATCATGGGCACCTGGCTCATTCAAAGCCGTGAGACGGTCATGCAGGGTGACGAGCGTTGGCATGCCCAGTTCTGGATGCTCCCGCACCTCGCGATACATGCCGATGACCGTACGGTCGATCAGACTGCGCTGCATGCGGTCGATGCCGTCCTGTCCGCCGATCAGCACGCCGAGCATGTTCAGCACGCTCGCACATTTCGACCGTATCGGATCACCCTCGGAATCATCCTCATACTCGATATCCAAAGCGTTGATATGCGCGCGCGACGATTCCCCGATCTCGACTCGCTCGCCGCCAAGACCGGTGCACAACGGCGTGAACTCACGTTCCGGGTCGATGACGATCAGATCATCGTCCGGACGGGTCAGATAGATCTGGGTGATCTCGTTCTTCGCCGCCTGGCTCTTGCCCGACCCGGTCGTACCCAGAACGAATCCGTTGCCGTTCATGCCTTTCGTACGGTCGATGACCACGGGATTGCCGGTGCGGGCGTTCGCCCCATGGAACACCCCGCCCGGCTCGAACAGCTCCTGCGACGTGAACGGCACCAGAATCGCCGCGCTCGACGTGGTCAGCGTGCGACGCATCGGCGGCAGGGGATTCCCCAACGGCAGTACGGCGTTCAGCCCCTCCACCTGCATGTAGGCCAAGGTCTCGGCCACACACGACTGCCCATCGATTGCGGCCGTCACGTCACGAACCGTCTGGTCCAGTTGCTCGCGACTGCCCGCCGACACGTCCACGATCATGAGGGAATCCACCAGACGGTCGCCGTTATGCTCCAGATCATCACGCAGCTCACCCGCCTGAGTCATGGATTCCTGAAGATCATGAGGCAGCATGTCCTCGGGCAGATGCTGTTTGCGGTTCTTGCGCCGCTCGTCGATGGCCTGCATATCCATTTCGGCGATCGTCCGGTTCACGAGCTTCAACCCCTCGGCCTTGCCCCGCGGGGACAGATGGATGCCGACCGTGATATCCGCCTTGATGTCCGTGATGGACGACACTAGTTGATCGCTCAGATAATCCGGGAAGTCACGCACCAACAGACACTGATGCCACACCTCCGCAGTGCCCGAGCTCAACCGGAGCCGACGGCGATCCGACACATCCACGGCGAACGGGGCCACATAATCCTTCGTGGACATGCCATGCGATTTCAGGAAGCCATCCTCGGTGAACGAGAACCGGACACCGTGCCGCAGCATCCCATGCAATACCGCCAGACGCGACTGCCGGTTCAAGCGGACGCCGACGCAGCCGCCCACCGACCGCAGTTGCGCCGTGGCACGCAACGCGGCACGGTTCAGCAGCGTGACCGCCCGTTCCCCGTCCCGCTCACGCAACGTCAACGTCAGATACTTGTCCGTCACCGCGCCCTGCGAACGCCCGGCGAGACGCCGACGCACATTGCGGTTGAAGTCCCCGCGCAATCCATCCAACGCATCGCTCCGAAGCGACATGGCGATACTGCGCGTCACCTCCTCGGGATCCAGCATGCGCGTGGCGACCGTGATCTGGACTCCCATGTTCTCGCCGATCGAATTCAGGAAACGACCCCACCGGTCCACGACATCCAGCTGCTGATCCTGGGTCGCGACCTGATAATTGATGTCGCTGATCCGCAGCGACACGCTCCACCGGTCGCCGCCAAGGAACACGATGCCATTGGACAGCATCGAATCATAGCCAAGCAACTCCTTCGACGAACGAGGCATGCGACGATTCCCGGACCGCCTGTTCCCGACCTTTCCATGTCGCTTACCGTTGCCTTTGACCGCCTTGCTGCCACTGATGTCAGACATGACGACGTACCTGCCTTCCCCTGATTCGTCTACGGGCCTTCTCTTTCAACGACGGTTTGCCGGGAAACCTCGCGGGAACATAGGGTTCGAGCAGGTAGACCTTCGGCCCGAAACGCTGACGCAGCATGTATCCCAGATACCGTTCAGGCTTCAGCCCCTTCGGACGCCACCAACCCCACAGCGCGAACGGCAGGCAAACCGCAAACAGCAGATACGACCCCAGATCGGACAAGCCCAACGACCAGAACAACGCCGCCTCACCTCCGCCCAGGACGAGCATGCATGCGGCGGCCGCCAGTTGGCGCCAGCTCAGCCCCCACATCACCTTCGCCTCGACATTGGCGATCTCCTTATATACGCGCATCTGCAACATGAAAGAATCCTTTCCGATTGGGTCCGGTTGTGGTAGGCGGCTACTCGCCGCCGGCTATGGCCCGGCTGACACGCTGACTCACCGCGATCACGAAGAACAGCAGGATGCCCGCCATCATGAGATTGCCGAAGTTGCCCGTCACCCACGCCACCATGCCCTTGTCCGCGGAATCCGGGATCTTCACGGCATCGACCACGACCCGCTGATAGAACACCAGACAGATGAACACGCACACCGCATTCACCGACGTGCGCGCATACGACTTGAAGAAACCCACGCCGATCGGCTTGGTGTCCTCATGCACCAGAAACGCGAATGGCAACGACTGGAACGCCGTCAACGCATACAATTCGATGAACCGCACATACAGCACCACCGTGAACACCACCGACGCCAACTGGGACAACAGCCACGGGATCACCAGCAGAAAGAACAACGCCGCCTGCCCCATCACCCCGGCATCGCGAATCTGGTCACGCATCAGATCACCCAGCTGACCGCCGTCGCCCGTCGCCTCATACGACATCTGAGAAGACACTCCCTGCATGAGGAACTGCGTGACCTGATTGAACATCCGAATGAATAGACTGGCGTTCTGCACGGCGATGAACACCAACGCGATCTTGAACATGGTGCCGGCCACGATCTTCACACCCAGATCACGGTCCGACTCGATGCGCGTCGAGTTACGCGCCAGCTCCAACGTGAACATGACCGCGAGCACCACCGACGTCAGAGGCTTGACGGCGACTCCATGCACGTTCACCGCCAACTGGTAAAGAGCGGGATTCCACGTCTCCGGCGCCTGAGACAACAGCCCGGCCGTAATCGAACCGGCACCTCCGCCGCCGATCATGTTGAGCATGGCTACGATGAAGTCCTCCACGGCAGGCCCCGAATCAGCTCAGCCCAGAGCCACCGCGTTGAAAATCTGCGCAGCCGCGATGATCATGCCTCCACCCACGATCTGCCACAGTCCCGATTGCGTCTGCGGCCCGTTATGATCCTTCAGACCGCCACCGAAGGTAATGGCGCCCCACACCAGCCACAGTCCGCCGCCGATAGTGGCGAACCTGACGAATAACTGAAGCACCTGATTCAACAAATCCACGACGGCCTCCTCTGATGACGATCAAGGAGCCCGACAGGCAACGGTCTCCGTTGACACTCATCGTCAGGGAAAACCGGCGGGATAGCGGCGGACAGATAGATCATGTAGATCATGCAAGACGTAAAGCACATGCGAGACATACGTTCCTTAGACCCAGCCCAGAATCTCCGAGCAGGTTTTCCCGTTTCAGGAGTGAGTTGTGACGAGGTGAGCATAGACGGCTTGTCGTAGGCCAAATCTCTCGGGACTTGCCGAATGTTAATAATGCGTGCTAAAATTTCGGAAAACAATAAAATTGCATAATCGCAGAGAATTGCAGGAAGGTCATGGACCGCATAGAACTCATAAAGCAGCGTCTCGCGCCAATCAACGACATGATTCCCACGAATCTCCCTCTTGCGAAGGGCCGTGCCATGGCAGCCCTTGATGCGTTAGGGGTAAGCCGCAACGAGTACAAAGGACACTATGCGGAAAACTTTCTTGCGGCGCTGCGACAGTTGCTCCTCGAAGATCCAGTTGATGACTGGAAGGTCAGCGGGGCGTCCAACTGCTTGCATCTTATGGATCCCGAGACTCATATGAAACTTAGGTTCATCAAGGAGTTTGCGTTTGGAGGACTGCCTCCGGCAGGTAAGAATCTGCGTCGGACTCAGGCTTGGTGCCAAGAGCCTCTTTCCCTGTTCGACCGATGGGATTCCAACAGCAGGTATCCTCTTGACGGCACAGAGATCGTAGTGCTGTGCTCTCGGGGGCTCTAGCCGTGAGTACGCCGATCGCCGCGGCCGTTGGCGACTGGTTGAGTCGCGCCACGCACGCCGATCCGCCGATCGATCCCGGTGACATCATCCTTCTTCTCACCATCGGCGTGACGGCCGCATTTGCCGTCTGGTATCTGCACCGGCGACTGCGCGGCCGGCCGGACGGTCTGCTCGCCGTATCCACGAGATTCTGGCCGGTCGAGCCGGTTGCGTTTCCGGACACGACGGATGGTGACGGCGAGGATTCCGACGGCGATCCGATCGCCTATCCGATTCACTATATCCAGTTCACTCCCGATGTAGACCGCACGTTCGTCCTGCCGTTGGATGTCTGCATGGCATGGCCGCGGCGATCGCCTCGGAATCCGAGCAGCAGGGCTGGCAGGAGCCCGAGCTGGTGGGGCACGGCCGCCGTCAGCGGTTCATGACGCTGGGCCACCCCATCGTGGCGGGCGACGTGATCCGAGCCATCCCCGAGGCCATCGCCGACGTGATCGCCTGAGAGCCTGAGAGCCGAAGAGCCACATTGCTTGGCTTCCCTCGCTCAGGGAAGCCAAGCATTCTTTTATCCGCAAAACGGTCACACCATCCGGTCGCATCATCCGCCGACCGTCTCAGGCCTCCGGTTCGCCGTTGATGTCGAGACGGTAGCCCATGCCGGTCTCCGTCTTCAGGTATCTGGGCCGCGCGGGGTCCGGCTCGATCTTCTTGCGCAACTGTGAAATGTACAGTCGCAGATAGCCGGTGTCCTTGACGTGCTGCGCCCCCCAGATCGAGGTGAGCAGGTCCTGACGGGTCACGAGCTTGCCGGCATTGCGCACCAGCACCTCGAGCACCTTCCACTCGGTGGGCGTGAGCCGCACGCGCGTCTCGCGCCCCGCTTCCCCGCAGAATACGGCATGGGCGTTGAGATCCACGGTCACGTCGCCGAACCGCACCAGCGGCGTCTCACTTTCCGCCGTGCTCTCCTGCGCGACCCGGCGCAGCAGGGCGCGGATGCGGGCCAGCAGCTCGTCGATGGAGACGGGCTTGGTCACATAGTCGTCGGCACCCGCGTCCAACGCCGCCACCTTCTCACGCGCGTCGGTGCGCCCGGACACCACCAGAATCGGCGCCTTGGCCCAACCGCGCACACCCTGGATCACACCCATGCCGTCCATTCTGGGCATGCCGAGATCCAGCACGAACAGGTCGGGGTGCTCCTCGACCGCCACCGTGATGCATTCGACGCCGTCACGCGCGGTGACGATGTCGTAGCCCTGCGAGTGCAGGGTGATCTTCAACGCCTTGAGAAACTGCGGATCGTCGTCCGCCACCAGAATCTTCATCGGCGTGCCTCCTCTCCCGAATCCGTCATCGACGGGTCCCAACCCGTCGCTCTGTCACCGGCGCCGCCACCGTCGGCGACGGCATCCATCGAGGCCGGTTCCACGCCGGACTGTATGCCGTCCGTGGAATCGTCGTCATACCGTCGTTCATCATCATCCGCTTCCGCAACGTCATGCCGCTCACCGGCGTCAGGCGCGGCATCGGAACCTGACCCCGCGCTCTCCCCAGCGCCGGCGTCAACCGAGGAGTCGGAATCGTCGGAGTCCGCATCCCCCTCATCCCTGCCGCCGTGCATGATGCCGTAGTTGATGAACCGGTCGAGCCCGCGCTCGTCGGACTGCCCGCTGCCCGGCAGCGGCAGGATCACATCGGACACGGCCCCCGAAACGTTCAGCGTGTCCTTGGCGATGATGTCGGCCGGATCAGGTCGGTCGTCGGCCGGAATCGGCTGTCCGACACGCAGCTTCTGGTCGGCCACACGCAGGGTGATCACGATGGTCAGGCCGCCGCCCGGCGTGTCCTGGGGACTGATCGAACCGCCCATCGATTCGACGAACCCCTTCGACAGCGCCATGCCCAGCCCCAGACCGGTGGTGTTGTCCGTGTCGCCGAGGCGGTGGAACGGCAGGAAGATATCATTCTTGCGCGAATCGGGCACGCCGGGGCCCTGATCGGCCACGCGGATCTCGACCACGCCGTTGAACGAGGATGCGGACAGCCGCACCCGCTTGGAGGACGGGGTGAACCGCATCGCGTTGACCAGCACGTTCGACAGCGCGCGGCGAAGCAGGGCCGGATCGGCCACGACCAGCGGTAGGTCGGGGGCGATGTCCAGATCGATGGACCCCGGTCCGATGCCGAGTTCGTCGAACAACGGGATGATCTCCTCGCCCACATCCGTGGCCACCAGCGACAGCGGCAGCGCGCCCTCGCGGATGCGCGAGACGTCGAGCAGGTCGGTGACGAGCTTGGTGAGCTGCTTCAGGCCGTTGGAGGCCACGCTGAGCAGTTCCTTGCGGTCCCGCGCGCTCATCGTGTCGCCCATGCGCTGCAGTCCGGAGACGGCGGCGGTGGCCGAGGCGAGCGGACGGCGCAGGTCGTGGCTGACCGCGTTGAGCAGGCCGGTGCGCACCTTCTCGGCGGCGGCGAGCGGCCCGATCTCGCTGGCCTTGCGCTCCAGATCCTTGTGCTCGAGCACGGTCTGGATCTGCGAGAGGATGGCCAGCAGCATGCGCTGGTCCGACGCCTCGACGGGTTTGCCGTACAGCTTGAGCTCCGGTCCGTCGTCCGACATGGCTATGGTCTCCGGCTCCTCGACGGACACGGCGAGGTCACCGTCGCCGTCAATGGCGGAATCCGTCCTCGTGCCCGGTTCGCCGTCCGAGATGATGACGTGGCCGTCCTGCACGACGCGCACGCAGGAGAATCCGAACGCCTCGCGGGTGCGGTGCACGATGGCCTGAAGCGGATCGTCGCTGCGCAGCACCACCCCGGCCACGCTGGCCAAGGTCTCCGATTCGGCGCTGGCGCGCTGGGCCTGCCGCGCGATGGTGTCGGCGCGGTCCACCACCGCGGAGACGATGACGCCCACGAGCACGTAGAGCACGA
Source organism: Bifidobacterium sp. CP2 (assembly GCF_018555635.1). Taxonomy (NCBI): domain Bacteria; kingdom Bacillati; phylum Actinomycetota; class Actinomycetes; order Bifidobacteriales; family Bifidobacteriaceae; genus Bifidobacterium; species Bifidobacterium sp. CP2. The sequence goes on from NZ_JAFEJX010000006.1 coordinate 182,649, forward strand.
TGGTCACCATGTCCGAGGCGCGCATCACATGGAAGGTCCCCATGGGCACCGTGTAGAGCAGGTCCAGCACAAGTCCGGAAAGCACCGCGCACACCATGGCGGGCACAAGCCCGCCGATCACGGCGGAAACCACCACCAGCAGCTGCAGCACCAAGGCGTCGCGCTGCGCATAGGTGGGCGCGCTGAACTGGTACAGCATCCAACCGGCGAGCAGCACGGACAACACGGCGAACGCGAACCCGGCCGCCCTGCGCCTCCACGCGATAGGATGCCTATTCGAGGAGGGCATCCTGAAGCCCTTGTTGACGAACGAGTGCTTGACGATATGGACGTCGATATCGCCGGATTTCTCGATGATGCCGTTGGGCGTGGAGGGCCGGCCCAGCCAGCGCGAAAGCGCGTTGCGCCGGGAGACGCCGACGATCACCTGCGTGGCGTTGTTCGCACGCGCATAGTCGAGCAGGGCCTCCGAGATGTCCTCGCCGACGATCTGATGATAGGTGCCGCCCAGCTCCTCGACGAGTTCGCGCTGCTTGATGAGCAGGGCGGGATTGGAGCCGGCCAGCCCGTCCTCGGGAGTGACATGCACGGCGATGAGGTCGCCGCCGCCGGACGCCCGGGCCACGCGGGCCCCGCGCCGCAGCAGCTGCTCGCCCTCGGGCCCGCCGGACAGCGCAACGATCACGCGCTCGCGCGTCTCCCATTTGGCGTTGATGTGGTGTTCCTCGCGGTAGGCCTTAAGCGCCTCGTCCACGCGCCCGGCCAGCCAGAGCAGGGCCAGCTCACGCAGGGCGGTGAGGTTGCCGACGCGGAAGTAGTTGCTCAGGGCCGCATCCACGCGGTCGGGCTTGTAGACGAATCCGGCGGCGAGACGCTCGCGCAGGCCTTCGGGCGGCAGATCGACCAGTTCGACCTGGGAGGAGGAACGCAGCACCTTGTCCGGCACGGTCTCCTTCTGGGTGCTACCGGTGATCTCACGCACCACGTCGTTGAGCGATTCGATGTGCTGCACGTTGATGGTGGTGATCACGTCGATGCCGGCGTCGAGCAGGTCCATGACGTCCTGCCAGCGCTTCTTGTGCACCGATCCGGGTGCGTTGGTGTGGGCGAGCTCGTCGACGAGCGCCACCTGCGGATGCCGTTCGATGATCTTGAACAGATCCATCTCCTCGAGCCACATGCCGCGGTAGCGCAGATGCCGCCGCGGCACCATCTCGAGCCCATCGGCGGCCTTGGCCGTGGCGGCGCGACCATGGGTCTCCAACAGGGCGATGACCACGTCCTTGCCGTCCTCCTGCAGGCGATGCCCCTCCTTGAGCATCGCGCACGTCTTGCCCACGCCCGGTGCGGCGCCCAGCAGCACCCTGAACGTTCCTCGTGCCTGTGCCATATCAGCCCCCGTATTCCCAGACATCCCAATACGACTGTATACGATAAACGCCGTCAGGGGTGGCGGCGCGAATGTCCCGCGTCACCACCCCTGACGACCGGCCGCCGCCTGCCACGGCGATCGACGACAACGCATCAGTCGAATCACCGGCAGACCGCATGCCGAATCACTTGAGCTCGTCAAGCGCCAGATTGAGCCGGACCACGTTCACCGTGGACTCGCCGATGAAGCCGAGCCCACGACCGGTGGTGTACTTCCGGACCAGATTCTCGACCTGCTCCTCGCTCAGACCGCGCTCCTTGGCCACGCGCTTGACCTGAATGGCCGCGTATTCGGGGCTGATCTCCGGGTCGAGTCCGGAGGAGGACGCGGTGACGGCGTCGGACGGCACGTCCTTGACGCTCACGCCCTCGCGCTTGGCGATGGTCTTGCGCAGTTCCGTGGTGGACTTGACGAAATCGGCGTCGGCATGGCCCTTGTTGGTGCCGGCGGACGCGGCCGCGTAGTAGCCCTGGCTGTCCTCGTCCTTGTTCGGGTCGGATGCCGCCGAAGGACGGGACTGGAAGTACTGGGGCAGCGCGTCGCCGTTGGCGTCCGTGAAGGACTGGCCGATCAGCGACGAGCCGACGACTTCCCCCTGCGCGTTGGTAATCATCGAGCCGTTGGCCTTGTCGGGCATGCCGAGCTGGCCGATGCCGGTCATCACGAACGTGTAGACGATCACGATGACGGTGAAGACGATCACCGCCTTGAGCCCGGCCCAGTAGGCGCGCAGGTTCAGCGAAATGGTGTTCTTCATGACAATCACTCTTTCCTAATCGCTCTTCGGATCAGAAGCCCGGGATCAGACGGACGAACAGGTCGATGATCCAGATGCCGACGAACGGCGCAATGATGCCGCCCAGGCCGTAGACCTTGAGGTTGCGGCCCAGGATCTTCTCGCTGGCCTCGGCGCGGTACTTGACACCCTTCAAGGCCAGCGGGATGAGCAGCACGATGATGATCGCGTTGAAGATGATCGCGGAGAGCACGGCGGACAGCGAGCTGTGCAGACCCATGATGTTGAGCACGCCCAGACCCGGGAACTTCTCCATGAACATGGCCGGGATGATGGCGAAGTACTTGGCCACATCGTTGGCGATGGAGAACGTGGTCAGGGCGCCGCGCGTGATGAGCAGCTGCTTGCCGATGGCCACGATGTCGATGAGCTTGGTCGGGTCGGAGTCGAGGTCGACCATGTTGCCGGCCTCCTTCGCGGCCGACGTGCCGGAGTTCATCGCCACGCCGACATCGGACTGGGCGAGGGCCGGGGCGTCGTTGGTGCCGTCGCCGGTCATGGCGACGAGCTGACCTTTGGCCTGCTCCTTCTTGATGTAGGCGAGCTTGTCCTCGGGCTTGGCCTCGGCGATGAAGTCGTCCACGCCGGCCTCCTTGGCGATGGCCTTGGCCGTGAGCGGATTGTCGCCGGTGACCATGACGGTGCGGATGCCCATCTTCCTGAGGTCGGCGAAGCGCTCCTTCAGGCCCTTCTTGACGACGTCCTTCAGCTGGACGACGCCGAGCACCTTGGCCTCACCGTTCGCGTGCTGCTCGGCGACGACCAGCGGCGTGCCGCCTTGGCCGGAGATGGCGGCCACGCGGTCATGCAGGGCGTCCCTCACCTCGGTGGTCATGGTGCCGCCTTCCCTGTCGATCCATGCCTCGACGGCGGAGGTGGCACCCTTGCGGATGCGGTCGCCGTTCGGCAGGTCGAGGCCCGACATGCGGGTTTCGGCGGTGAACGGCACTGCCACGGCTCCCGGCACCTCGTCCACGTCGAAGCCGTCGGACTTGGCGAGTGCCACGATCGACTGGCCTTCGGGTGTGGCATCGGCCAGCGAGCTCAATGCGGCCGCCTTGACGATGTCGTCATGATCGATGCCGGGCAGGGCGTGGAATTCGGAGGCCTGACGGTTGCCGTAGGTGATGGTGCCGGTCTTGTCGAGCAGCAGCGTGGTCACGTCGCCTGCCGCCTCGATGGCGCGGCCGGAGGTGGCAAGCACGTTGCGCTGCACCAGACGGTCCATGCCGGCGATGCCGATGGCGGACAGCAGGGCGCCGATGGTGGTCGGGATGAGGCAGACGAGCAGGGCGACCAGCACCGTCAGGCTCACGGAGGCGCCCACCGCGGAGGCCTGCGGGTTGATGCACAGCACCACCACAAGGAAGATGATGGTCAGGGAGCTCAGGAGCACGTCCAGAGCGATCTCGTTCGGGGTCTTTTGGCGGTTGGCGCCTTCGACCAGGGCGATCATCTTGTCGACGAAGCTTTCGCCGGGCTTCTGGGTGATGCGCACCACGATGCGGTCGGAGAGCACGCGGGTGCCGCCGGTCACCGAGGAGCGGTCGCCGCCGGATTCGCGGATGACGGGTGCGGATTCGCCGGTGATGGCGGATTCGTCCACGGAGGCGATGCCGGAGATGATGTCGCCGTCGCCGGGGATGAGCTCTCCGGCGGAGACGACGACCACGTCGCCGAGCTTCAGGTCCGAGCTGGGGACCTCCTCGATGTAGGACGGGCCCTCACCGCGCTCGGGGGCGCGCACGTCAGGGTCGTTCTTCTCGTCGTAGCCCTTGACCAGACGGGCGGGCGTGGTGGTACGGGTCTTGCGCAGCGCGTCTGCCTGCGCCTTGCCGCGGCCCTCGGCCACGGCCTCGGCGAGGTTGGCGAACAGCACGGTGGCCCACAGCACGATGGCCACGATCCAGGTGAAGTAGACCGGCTCGCCATCGGTGAGGGCGGTGTCGAACAGCTGGCACACGCCCAGCAGGGTCAGGAACGCGGCGCCCACCCACACGATGAACATCACGGGGTTGTGCCACATGTTGCGCGGGTCGAACTTGCGGAACGCATCCGGCAGGCTCTTGCCCAGCATCGCGCCCAACGACTGCTCGTTGGACTTCTTGACGTCGTTCGCGATGGAAGTCGCGCCGTTGTTGACGTCGTTCGCGGTTGCGGAAGTCATATCAAGCCACCAAACCTTCTGCCAACGGTCCCAGAGCAAGCGTCGGGAAGAACGTCAGCGCGGAAATCAGGAAGATAACGAACACCAGCAGGACGACGAACAGACCGTTGTCGGTCTTCATCGTGCCGGCGGTCACCGGCACCTTGTCCTGCTTGGCAAGCGAACCGGCCAGCGCGATCACCAGGGCGATCGGCAGGAAACGGCCGATGAGCACCGCCAATCCCAGCGTGGTGTCGAGCCACGGGGTGTCGGCGGTGAGTCCCGCGAAGGCGGAGCCGTTGTTGTTCGCGGCCGAGGTGAAGGCGTAGACGACCTCGGAGAAGCCGTGGTTGCCACTGTTGTTGAGCGACGTGTCGAAGATCGACTGACGTGCGAACGGCACGGCGAAGCTCAGGGAGACGCCCACCACCACGGTGATCGGCATGACGAGGAAGTACAGCGAGGCCATCTTCATCTCGCGCGGGCCGATCTTCTTGCCGAGGTATTCCGGCGTGCGGCCCACCATGAGGCCGGCGATGAACACGGCCACGACGGCCATCACGAGGATGCCGTACAGGCCCGCGCCCACGCCGCCCGGGCTCACCTCGCCGAGCATCATGTTGAGCATGTAGATCATGCCGCCGAGTGCGGTGTACGAGTCGTGCATCGAATTGACGGCGCCAGTGGAGGTCGAGGTCGAGGTGGTGCCGAACAGGCCGGACCACACGATGCCGAAGCGGGTCTCCTTGCCTTCCATGGAACCACCGGTCAGGGAGGTGATCGGGTCGCTGGCGAAGGATTCGGCGGTCACCACGGCGAAGAAGCTGATGCCGAAGATGATGACCATCGCGCCGAGCAGCGCGTAGCCCTGCCGGATGTCGCCGACCATGCGGCCGAAGGTGCGGGTCAGGGCCACCGGAATGGCGAGCATGAGGAGAATCTCGATGAGGTTGGTCCACATGTTCGGGTTCTCGTACGGGTGCGACGAGTTGGCGTTGAAGAAGCCACCGCCGTTCGTGCCGAGCTCCTTGATGACCTCCTGCGAGGCCACCGGGCCCTGCATGATCTTCTGGGTGCCACCGGCGACGGTGTTCACGTCCACGAACCCGGCGAAGTTCTGCGCCACGCCGAGCGCTATCAGGATGATGCCCATGACGATGGAAATCGGCAGAAGGATGCGCATCGTGCAGCGGGTCAGGTCGACCCAGAAGTTGCCGATGGTCTCCGACCTGCGCCACGCGAACCCGCGCACGAGCGCCACGGCCACGGCGATGCCCACGGCCGCGGACACGAAGTTCTGCACGGCGAGGCCGGCGAACTGCACGGTGTAGCCGAGCGTGACGTCCGGCGAATATGACTGCCAGTTGGTGTTGGTCACGAACGAGGCCGCGGTGTTGAACGCGAGCGGGCCCTGCACGTTCGGGAAGCCCAGCGAGAACGGCAGCCACTGCTGCACGCGCTGCAGCAGGTAAAGCACCAGCACGCTCATCAGGGAAAACCCGAGCACACCGCGCAGATACGCCTTCCAGGTCTGGCCTTTCTTGGAGTCAACGCCGACGACCTTGTAGATCCACTTCTCGAAGAAGAGGTCCTTGTCGGTCGTGAACACGTTGAACATGTAATCGCCCAGCGGCTTGTAGATCGCCACAAGGATGATGGCAATCAGCGCGAATGCCATGATCGCAAATACATATACCATGTGATGAACCTTTGATTCCTAAGATCTCTCAAGTACAGTCCGGTATGGTTCAGAACTTCTCTGGCCGGCACAGGGAATAAATCATGTAGGCGATTCCCGCGATAGCCAGCACGACACCCAGCACAGTGAAGAACGTCGTCATAGCTTGTCCACCCACTTTCCGAACAGGTCGAACAGCACGAAGACGACCACCGTGCCCGCAACGTAGGCAACATCTACCCACCAAGGCATATCATTCTCCTTATCATCGAACAAACCCGGTGCCGTGTTCCGCCTCCCGCTAGGGGCCGCGCGACATCGTCATCGGGTCATTGCGATTCCTCATCGTATGGAGCGAGCGGTCAGGACGAGGCGGTTTTTACGGGTTGCATATGTGCTCGGGGGCTCCGCGCGGCGATTCCTAACGCTTTGCTAACACCGGTTATCCGGCCGGCCCGTACACTGGTTCACGGACCTGAATATATGGAGCTTGTATGGCTGACTGCCCCATCACCGATGTGATCTTCGACTTCTGCGGCGTACTGCTTGATTGGGACACCCGCGCCTGCCTGACCGGACACTTCCCGGACGACGTGGTCGCGGCGATCTGCGCGACCGCATGGACAAGTGCGGCGTGGGCCTGCGCACGGCGTGGTTCATGCGCCGTCGCATCATCGAGTGCATCCAACGCTACAACCCCTCGTTCAACGCCGTCGCCGGCGACCGGGTGGAGATCGACGAGACGTACTTCCGCGACAGCTACAAGGGCTACCGCAAGGGCACCATGCCACGTCCCGCCCGCAAGAGCGGCAAGAAGGCCGCGAAACGCGGCCTGAGCAAGCAGCAGGTGTGCGTCGTCACCGGCATGTGGACGGAAACCTCGGATCGGTTCCTCTGCGATGCCGTTCAGCCCCTTGATGCGGGCAGTTTTCCACGACGTGCAAAGGGGAAACTTATCTTAGCCATGCCGATTGGCGTTCCCGCTGACATGTTCGACAAAATGGCCTTCGATGGCGGCGAAGCCGAAGAGCGCATGGTCCCGCACACCAATACAATCATTAGGGAAAGTAACACACTGGAGACAAAATGAACGATTTCAACCCCGACCGAATCGAACTGGCTCGTGAATGCCGGGGTTGGAACAAGAAGGAATTGGCGGGCATCAGCGGTCTGTCCGCGTCGCGCATCTCCAATTTGGTCAACAGAAAGACTCGATTTACCGAATCCGACGCGGAACGATTGGCCTTCGTAACCGGGTTCCCTATCGGATTCTTTGTGCTCCCCGATCAGTCGGTGCCCGTCGATCAGCTTACGTTCCGTAAGCTGGCCAAGATGAAATCCTCTCTGGCCAATCAGGCCATAACGGAATTTCAACTTCTCCTGGATACAGTGACGAAGCTCGAATCGATGACTCACGCCTGCCCGGAACCTTTGTGGCTTAATGGCATTGCCCCGCGTATAGATCCCTCCCTTGCGGACATAGAACGTCTCGCCGGTGAAGTCCGAACCGTCTGGGGGCTGTCTTCTCACGGGCCGGTGAAGGACGTCACACGCAGTATGGAGAGAAGCGGTATTCTTGTTGTCCCTCTAGCGGCGCCGATTAGCGATTCAACAGCAGACGGAGTCAGCAGCCCCTCCGTTCCTCATGCTAAGCACGTAATCGGATACTTTCCCGAAGAAAAGCCCGGAGACCGACAACGATTCACTGACGCGCACGAGCTCGGGCATCTTGTGCTTCATCGTTTTAGGAGACCCAAGGACCATCGAAGTCTGGAATTTGAGGCCAATGCTTTTGCCGGCGCCCTGCTTATGCCAGAAGAGGATGCACGTGCTTCAATTTCTAAATTCACATCGCTGAATGCTCTTGCAACACTAAAGGCGGAGTGGGGAGTATCCATAGCCGCCCTTATTGCACGTGCCGGTCGATTGGGCATATACGATGCGGAACGGCAAAAATCCTTGAGGATTCAGATGGCGAATCGCAAATGGAACAAGCAAGAGCCGATAGCAGTAAAGAACGAGCATCCGACCCTCTTTAAACAGGTGCTCGCTAGCGCCTTCAGCGACGTACGCGATTACAGACACCCTGCAGTGTCCATCCAAGCCATTGAAGGGTTCCTTGGATTGCCCGCTGAATTAGTGAATCATTGGTGCGGCGATGATTTGCGGCTTGTTGACGGTTTTCCCATTGAGGGCGCGGTTGTCTGACGACTCGTTTAGCCAAAGATGGCTGGAATGCTATCGCAACATTCCAGCCATCTTATGCATTGCCCCCTGTAGGGACGATTGCAGTTTATCAGCTGCCGGTCACTTAAGTGGCTCTTCCGATTTTGGTGTGTAAGGGCCGTGCGGTTTCATTCGGTGTGTGATTGAAAAAGTGAAGGAAACCGCGCGGCTTGGTAACGAGTCTAGCGCGTTCGACGGCCGGGTCCTGCTCGGTCTGGACAGACTGCGCCTGAATCCCGTCTCGCAGAGGCACGTGGTGTCGGGCTCGCGGGCGGGAGTGTGGCTGATCGGCTGCGAGCCGGCGGACGGGACCGCCCGGTATTGCCGGGAATGCGGGGCCATGGGTCGGGTCCGTTCCTCGTGGCGGCGCCGGCTCGCGCACACGCCCGTCGGTCAGCATGCCGTGCACCTGCTGGTGCGGGTCAGACGGTACGAGTGCGTGGCGTGCGCCCGCTCGTGGACCGACGACCTGACCCACATAGCCGACGGGGGACGGCGGCTGACGGACGCGGCCGTGTGGTGGGCGGCGGCGGAGGTGGTGCTGAAGTCGAAGAGCGTGCTCGCCTGCGCGCATGACCTGCACTGCTCGTGGGGCGCGTTGAACCGGGCCGTGTTGGAGAAGGGCGTGAACGTGCTGGCCGCGGACCCGCGCCGGCTGGACGGCGTGGAGTCGATCGGCGTGAACGAGAATGTGTGGCGGCACACCCGCACCGGCAACCGGTACGTGACCGTCATCGTGGACCTCACCCCCAGAAGGACGGGCCGGCCGGCGCGGCTGCTCGACATGGTCGAGGGCAGGAGCGAGAAGGCGTTCGCCCGATGGCTGGAGGAACGCCCGCGATCGTTCCGGGACGGCGTGAGGGAGGTCGCGATGGACGCGTTCGCCGGATACAGGAAGGCCGCCGCGCGCCAGGTGCCCCGCGCCGTGGAGATCCTCGACCCGTTCCACATCGTCAAGCTCGCCGGCGACAGGCTCACCGCAGTGCGCTGCCGGCTCCAACGCGAGGCCACGGGCCGGCGAGGCCGGCGCGACGACCCGCTCTACAAAGGCAGGAGGAACCTATTGAAGACCGCGCGGCTCCGGACCGACAAGCAGCAGGCGCGCATCGACCTGCTGCTCTCCGATCCCGCGAACAAGCCGCTCGCCCTCGCGCACGGTGCCTACCAGAAGATCATCGACTGCTACGCGCAGGAGGACCGCGGGAAGGGACGGGGCATGATGGCCGAACTCATCGAGTCCCTCGCCGTCAGGGGCGCGGCGCCCGGATGCCCCGAACTCGCCACGCTCGGCCGCACCCTCAAACGCCGCATGACGGACGTCCTCGCGTTCTTCGACCACCCCCACGGGACGAACGGGCCCACCGAAGCCATCAACGGACGCCTCGAAACCCTCAGAGGCATAGCCCTCGGCTTCCGCAACCTCGACAACTACATCACCCGAAGCCTGCTCCACACCGGCGGATTCAGACAAGCCATCCAAGCCCACCTCTAAACCACCGCCCATACACACCAAAATGCGAAGAGCCACTTAAGTGTGAGATACCGTCGTCTTGCAAATCTCGGGTTATGCTGTAGTAAAACCCTTTACTAAAGTTTGCGGGGAGGATGTCATGGCCACGCTCAAGGAGGTCGCGGAACGGGCCGGGGTGTCGCAGAGCACGGTGTCGCGCTTGCTGAACGACCCGTCGTTCTCCATCAAGGAGGAGACGCGGCGGCGCGTGCTGCGAGTGTGCGAGGAGCTGGGATACCGCAACGTGTTCCGTCCCGCGATCGCTGTGCTGGACGCCCCTCCGTCCGGGGAGGAGCTGCAGGACGCATACTTCTCCGATCTGCGGAAGGTTCTTGCGGAGTGTGCGGAGTCGATGGAATTGGACCAGCCCACGTTCATCCGGTCCATACATGAGCTGACGGAACGCGCGGCGGAGTTCGATGGGTTTATCACCGTGGGTGCCGCGGTGTTTCCTGAAGCGGACCTGCGCGCCCTGCATGCGGTGCTCCCGCATGGCGTGTGCATCGACACGAATCCGGCACCGCACCTGTTCGACTCCGTACGGCCCGATCTGTCGCAGACGATGCTGGATGCCTTGGACGCGATGATCGCGGCGGGCCGCAGACGCATCGCGTTTCTCGGTGGCGTGGGCAGCATCATGGGCACGCATGACTATCCCGAGGATATCCGCGAACTGTCGTTCCGCCAGTGGGCTGCGCACTTGGGATTGGAAACGGACGGATTGGTGTATTCGTCCGGCACGTTCACCATGGAGAACGGTTATCGTCTCGCGGAGCAACTGGTGGCCGATCATCGTGAGGCCGGCAGCATGCCCGATGGTCTGATCGTGGCCGCCGACGTGCTCGCGGTGGGGGCGTTGCAGGCGTTGAACGCACTGCGCGTGGCGGTTCCCGACGAGTTGGCCGTGGTGAGTGTGAACAACCAGTCAATCGCCCGGTACACGTCGCCGTCGCTGAGTTCGTATGCGATTGATCAAAGGGAGTTGGCCCGTATGGCGTTCTCCACCTTGATTGATGGGTTGAAGCATGAGCGGCGGGTGCGTCGTCACATCCTGCTGACGACCGAGCTGGTGCCGCGCGCAAGCTTCGTCCCTCGGGCATAAGACGTCGTCTCGAAGACGGGCGGCACCGGCGTCGATTTTGCTGGAAGGAATTTACTTCACCTGGCGGCCGGCGCACCAGACGTGTTGGGCGGTCCAGTCGGCGGGGTCGAGGAGGTTGAGGTCGGCGGCGTATCCGGGGGCGATGAGGCCGAGCGGGGCTCCGGTGACGGGGTTGGCCTTGTCGAATCCGAAGGCGCGGGCCGGGGTGAAGGTGGCGGCCTCGACGGCGGCGACGGGGCTGAAGCCGAGTTCGTTGACCGCGCGCTGGACCGCGACCTCCAGGGTGAGCGTGGAGCCGGCGATGGCGCCGTTGGACACGAGTCGGGCGTGGCCGTCGATGACGTTCACGTCGAGTTCGCCGAGCTTGTACGCGCCGTCGGGGCAGTCGGTGGCGGCCATGGCGTCGGTGACGAACGCGATGCGGTGGGGCGCGAGGCCGAAGCCGAGCTTGACCATCGGGTTCTGGACGTGGAAGCCGTCGTTGATGAGCTCGATGGTGACGCGCGGGTCCTCGACGGCGGCCGGGATGGGGCCGGGTTCGCGGTGGTGCAGGCCGTTCATCGCGTTGAACATGTGGGTCATGATGCCGGCGCCCGCGTCGAAGCCGGCCTGGGCGGTGGCGTAGTCGGCGTCGCAGTGGCCGACCGCGGGCACCACGCCGGCGGCCGCGAACTGGCGGATGGCGCCGATGCCGTGCTCGAGTTCGGGGGCGATGGTGATCTGGCGGATGCAGCCGAGCTTGCCGGCGGCGGGGTCGGCGCCCGAGGCGTCGAGCATGCGGTCCACGAGTTCGGGCACCGGGTCCTTGAGGCAGTTCGGGTCGTGCGCGCCCTTGCGTTTCAGGGCGAGGAACGGGCCTTCGAGGTGGCAGCCGAGGATGTCGGGGCGGGTGGCCATTTTCTCGTGCACGGTGCGGATGTTGCGGCAGATCACGTCCATCGGGTTGGTGATGAGCGAGAGGACCTGGCGGGTGGTGCCGTGGACCGCGTGGCCGGCGCGGGCCACGTCGATGCCGTCGGGGCCGTCGTCGAAGCTCTTCTCCCAGGCGCCGTGGGCGTGGATGTCCACGTAGCCGGGCGTGAGGATGCGGCCGTCCGCATCAATAACCGCACCGTCCGAACCCGATGGAGCGGCCGGGTCGATGCCGACCGTGCGGCAGGCGTGCTCGAACGCCTCCTCGCCGCTGCCGTCCGCCGCCGCGAAACCGGTGGCCACGATCACGCCGCGCGCGTCCGAGACCACCCAATATCCGCTTTGCTCGCCGCGGGCGTCCACCTTGCGAGCCCCGCGGATCGCGACCGGACGGGCCTCGCCCTCCAACGCCGCCGTCACGTGCGCGACGATCTCGTTTCTGTCCTGTGTCATGATTTCCTTCCTATATGCGTTCGGGCTCCTTCTTTGCGGAGAAAGAAGGAGCCCGAACCGTTCGATTGCCGTCAGATGCCCTGCCAGGCCGGCTTGTGGGCGAAGGCGTAGCGGTAGTAGTCCTTGTGACGCAGGCGGCTGGCGGCCTCCTCATCCACGATGATCGTGGCGTGCGGGTGCAGCTGCAGCGCGGAGGCCGGGCAGAACGCGCTCACGCCACCCTCGACGGTCTCCTCGATGGCCTCGGCCTTGCCCGAGCCGAACGCAAGCAGCACGAGGTGACGGGCCTTCAGGACCGTGCCGATGCCCTGCGTGATGCAGTGGGTCGGTACCTGGTTGATGTCGTCGTCGAAGAAGCGGGCGTTGTCGATGCGCGTCTGCTCGGCCAGGGTCTTCACGCGCGTGCCGGAGGCGAGCGAGGAGCCGGGCTCGTTGAAACCGATGTGGCCGTCGGTGCCGATGCCGAGGATCTGCACGTCGATGCCGCCCGCGGCCTCGATGGCCGCGTCGTAGGCCGGGCCGGCGGCGGCGATCTTGTCGCCGTCCTCAAGGGGCGCGCCGTTCAGTACGTCGCCGGGCACGTGGACCTTGGCCGGGTCGAGGCCCAGGGGCTCGACGACCGTGCGGTGGATGGTGGAGTGGTAGGACTGCGGGTGGTCGAGCGGCAAGCCCAGGTACTCGTCGAGCGCGAAGCCGCGCACCTTGGAGACGTCGATATGCTCCTCGTGTACGATCTTGGCGAGGGCCTGGTAGGCGGCCAGCGGGCTGGAGCCCGTGGCGAGTCCCAGCACCGCGTCCGGCTTGGCCTTGATGAGGTCCGCCACGCAACGGCCGTAGATCTCGCCGGCCTCCTCCTCGTTCTTGACGATGATCACTTCAGCCATGATTGATTGTCTCTTTTCTGTGGGTGTGTTTTGGGGAATATGCACGGGCGGCGGCATGGTGGTGCATGCCGCCGCCCGTTGCCGGTCAGATGAGTTCGAGGTTCACGTCGAGGGTGAGCGGCCTGCCTGCGGGCAGCTGGTAGGCCGTGTGGACGGGGGCTCCCCAGGAGTCGTCTCCGCCGACGCCCATCTGCGCCGCGAGCAGACGCAGGTAGTTGTGGCGCGGGGCGGGCAGGTCCTCATGGCGGCGCGCGGCTTCGATCATGTAGGTGTTCCATGGCAGCAGGCTGGCCGTGAAGTGACGGTCGCCGCGCTGGCTGACGCGCAATCCGTGGCCTTGGATGTCGGTGGCTTCGAGCCAGCGGACGTCCTCGTGGCTTCCGGTTTCCTGCACCATGAGATACGGCGCCATGCTCGCCTCTGAGGTGGTGTCCCAGATGCCGAGCTTGCCGCCCTGCTTGCGGTCGCGGTAGGTTTCCTCGGGGCCGGGTCCGTAGTAGCGCAGCTGCGTGTATTCGCCGGGCAGTTCCCATTCGACACCGAACGCGGGCAGGCTGGCGGCGTTGGTGACACCGCCGGGGTATTCGACGGTCAATCGCATGCGCATGTCGGACGTGATGCGGTAGGCGACCGTCACGGGCGTGTGGCCCGGGTCGGCGAGCTCGTACCGGTATTCGGCCGTGAGTCCTCCGTCGTCGGATTGCGTGATGCTCGTATCGGTCACGATGGCGTAGCGGCCGGCCGCGAACCATGCGGCACGGTCGAAACCGGAACGGTTGCCCCGGTCGTTGTCGGTCAGCGGGCGGAACGTGACGAGTTCGGGGCGACGGATGACCATTTCCCGGTCGTCGCGCTTCCAGGAGACGATGCCTCCCTGAGTGCGTGACAGGAGGATTTCCTCGTCGTCGCGGCGGATGCCGGCGTTCCATCGGCCGAGCGTGCGAGTTGCGCGGCCGTCGTCGTCATGGCTGGTCTCGGTGATGTCCCGTTCGGGGTTGAGCGTGCCGGTGAGTTGGCCGAACGCGAGCTCGTAGCCGGCCGGTGCCCATGCGGTGGCTTCGGCGAGCAGGAGATCGACCTCGTAGGTGACTTCGCGCGTATCCCCGTCTGCGTCGATGTCCGGGAAGGCGATGTCATGGCGTTGGGTGTCTCCGGCGGCCACGTCGAACCGGTAGTCGGCGTGCCAGATCTCGCGCCCGTCTTCGAGGAGCCGTGCGGCGAACACGTAATCGTCGGTGCCGATGAACAGGTTGCGGTTCTCGATGGTCACGCCGTGTCCGTCGGGGGTGAGCTTGATCGGCGAATACAGCTGCTTGACCTCCTGCGCCTTGGGGCTGGGCGTGCGGTCGGCGAACACGATGCCGTTGCCCACGAATTCGTAGTCGGTCGGCCGGTCGCCCCATTCTCCGCCGACGCTGAGTCGTTCGCTCCCGTCGGGCAGGCGCTGGACGAGCCCCTGGTCGATGTAGTCCCAGATGAACCCGCCGGAGTAGCGCTCGTACTGTTCGAGGTCGATGAACTCGCTCAGGCCGCCGCACGAGTTGCCCATGGCGTGCATGTACTCGCAGCTGACGAACGGCTTGTTCGCCGCGCCACGCTCGTCGCCGTGTTCGAGCCAGTCGCGGATCTCGTCCGGCTTGGCGTACATACGGCTTTCGAAATCGCTGATCCCATCGTAGGCGTGGTTCCAGTTGACGCCTTCGTAGTGGACGGGACGGCCCGGGTCGAGCCGATGCGCGTGCATGCTCATGGCCTTGAGGACTTCGCCCGCGTAGGATTCGTTGCCCAGCGACCAGACGAGTACGCTGGGATGGTTGCGGTCACGCATGATCATGCTGTCCAGCCGGTCGATGCATGCGCCCAGCCAGGCCTCGTCGTCACCGGGGACGGAGGTGCCCACGGGGATGTCGCCGGGGCTGTTCCAGCTGCCGTGGGTCTCCAGGTTGGTCTCGTCGATCAGATAGATGCCGTATTCGTCGCACAGCTCGTACCAGCGTGACTGGTTCGGGTAGTGCGAGGTGCGCACCGCGTTGATGTTGTGGCGCTTCATGAAGCGGATGTCCCACAGCATGTCCTCTTCGGTGACGGCGCGGCCGCGCCGGCAGTCGAACTCGTGGCGGTCCACGCCGCGGAACACGAGGCGCTTGCCGTTGAGCTTGAGGACGCCGTCCTCGATGGCCACATGCCGGAAGCCGATGCGGGTGCGCGCGGTCTCCAGAACCGTGCCGTCCGCGTCGAGCAGGGTGACGGACAATTCGTACAGGTCCGGGCGTTCGGCGCTCCAGGGTGCGGCGTCGTCGATCTCGGCTTCGGCGTGCAGCGTTCCGGCCGCTTCCGTGGCGGTGCGCCAGACGATGGTGCCGTTCTTGTCTCGCAACGCGAGGTCGGCCGTCGCGGCGTTCGTGGCGCCGTCGATCAGCACGTCCAGCGAGAGCGATCCGATTGACGTGGCAGGCTCCCAATCGGCTTCGGCGTGGATGTCGGAGACGTGGGCGGCGGGTCTCGCGTTGAGCTCGACGGAGCGGAACAGGCCGTGCAACCGCCAGAAGTCCTGGTCCTCCAGCCAGCTCGCGCTCGAATACTCGTAGCAGGCGACCGCCAGCACGTTGCCGTCCTTCCTGACGACGTCCGTCACGTCGAACTCGCTGGGCGTGAAGGAGTCCTCGGCGTAGCCGACGAACGCACCGTTGAGCCACACGTAGATGGCGGTGGCCGCGCCCTGGAAGGTGAGCGTCACCGTGCGGCCCTCGCGGATGGCCTGGGCGACCGCGCCCTCCGCGGCGAACTTGCGTCGGTAGACCGCCACATGGCCATGCTCGGGGATGGCCGGGGCCTTCGGGTCCTCGTGGCCGTCCCACGGGTACTGCACGTTCACATACTGCGGGTCAAGAAGCCCCGCGGTCTCCAGATGCGAGGGCACCCGCACGCGGGGGAACGACGAGTCGTCGAAGCCCGGCGCGGCGAACAGCGGCGACACGTCGCTGATCCAATCCGGCCCGTCGCTCGTCCCGTCGGGGAAGCTGTTCGCCGGCGCCGTCTCGACGCGGACCCGCCATTCGCCGTCAAGGCTCTGCGTGAGATCCGTGCCCTCGCCGCCGGAGGGGGCGTACGACCAGCACGCATGGTCGGAATGGGCGTCGAGCCGGTGGACCGCGTACACGCGCGGGTCGGCGAGCCATGCCGTCGTCGGCATGGACGGGGAGACGATCGGATCGCCGTTCTTCCGCTGATCGTCGGTTGTGTTCATGATGTCCTCGCTTTCGCATCGGATTGCGTCGCGTCGTTGCCGCCGCAGTGCGGGAGCCCTCGAATGTGACTCCTTGCACAACGATGATAAAGATATTTACTAATTTACGCAACTTCTTGCGCATGCCTCGACGGTGACTGCGAAGACCTGTACAAATCCATTGATTGCAACGATAATTCGACTACTACGATGTCTTTTGCCCGCGCGTCGCGTCGAATCGACGAATGCGATTCGTTGGCATTGCTTGCGACACGCGGTAAAGTTTTTTACTTTTTCAAGAAAGCTCTATACTCGCGTCTTGCGGGATCGGAGCTGTTCCCGCGCACGGATTCTTTACAGGTCGCAAGGAGGCCACCACACCATGAGCGGATCCACCACACAGCGCACGGCGACGCCCGGACAGCTGCAGGCAGCGCCCGCGAGGAACATGGGCCAGAAGATCGCATACGCGTTCGGCAATCTGGGACAGGCCGCGTTCTACAACACGATGAGCACGTTCTTCATCACGTTCGTGACCACCGCGCTGTTCATCGACGTGGACAAGACGCTGGCCGCGCGCCTCATCGCGGTAATCACCGGACTCGTGGTGGTCATCCGCATCGCGGAGATCTTCCTCGACCCGCTGCTCGGCAACCTCGTGGACAACACGAACACCCGCTGGGGCCGGTTCCGCCCCTGGCAGTTCATCGGCGGCCTCGTGCCCGGCATCCTGCTGATCATGGTGTTCACCGGCCTGTTCGGCCTCGTGGACGTGAACACCGGCGTGTTCATGGTCCTGTTCGTCATCGTGTTCATCCTGCTGGACGTGATCTACTCGCTGCGCGACATCTCCTACTGGGGCATGATCCCCGCAATCTCCTCCGACTCGCACGAACGCAGCACGTACACCGCGCTCGGCGCGTTCACCGGATCCATCGGCTACAACGGCGTCACCGTCATCGTCGTGCCCGTCGTCAGCTGGTTCACCTGGAAGTTCACCGGCCAATGGGAGCAGGGCCGCACCGGCTGGGCCGCGTTCGCCATCATCATCGCCGTGCTCGGCCTGCTGACCGCGTGGAGCGTCGCGTTCGGCACCCGCGAGAACCAGGGCGAGCTGCGCGCCAAGGCCGAGGCCAACGGCAACCCCATCGAGGCGTTCAAGGCCATCGCCCAGAACGACCAGCTCCTGTGGGTCGCCCTGAGCTACCTGCTGTACTCCGTGGCCAACGTCGCCACCACCGGCGTGCTCTTCTACCAGTTCAAATACGTGCTCGGCGCGCCGGACAGCTTCTCCATCGCCGGCGTCATCCCGGTCATCACCGGACTGGTCACCACGCCCCTCTACCCGGTGCTCAACCGCCGCATCCCGCGCCGCTGGCTGTACACCGCAGGCATGGCGTTCATGATCGCCGGCTACACGCTGTTCATCATCGCGCCCATGAACCTGCCCGTCGTCATCGTCGCGCTCGTCCTCTTCTACCTGCCCGCGCAGACCATCCAGATGACCGCCATCCTGAGCATGACCGACTCCATCGAATACGGACAGCTCAAGACCGGCAAGCGCAACGAGGCCGTCACCCTCTCCGTGCGCCCGATGCTCGACAAGATCGCCGGCGCGCTGTCCAACGGCATCGTGGGCTTCGTGGCCGTCGCCGCCGGCATGGTCGGCAACGCCACCGCCGCCGACATGACCGCCGCGAACATCCGCACGTTCAAGACCTGCGCCTACTACCTGCCGCTCGCCGGCATCGTCGCCAGCCTCGTCGTCTTCCTCCTGACCGTCAAGATCGACGAGAACATGCACGACCACATCGTCGAACAGCTCGAAGAACGACTCGCCTCCGAGGAACCCGACAAGCAGTAAGTAATTAAGGCAGCAAGGGAACGGCCCGGCGCTAACGGTTTGAACCGTTGGCGCCGGGCCGTTGCCATGCCCGCCGGGGAGAGAAGAAGGAAGAGAACCGGCGGGGTTCCGGCCGGATTGTCGTCCGGCCGGAAGAATCATCGCGGCAGAGAGCGGTCCCTGCCGCTTCGGTCAGATCTCGGATTGCCCGCCGGGGACCGGATCGGCGGTTTCGACGGCATCCGCGTCGGCGTCCTCGGCATCGACGGGTTGCATCGTGCCGGAGTGGCGGCCGCCGGCGTTGTTACCGCGCCTGAACCTGCGGGCGGCGACCAGTCCCCCGCCGACGGCGAGCAGCGTGATCGCCGCGGCGATCATGCCCTGGATGGCGGCGCCGGTGTGGGCGAGCCCGGTCCGGTAGCCGTTCCAGTCGTCGGCGTTGCTGACCACCTCGGTATCGGGGCAGACGAGCCTGCCGTCGATCGTGACCGCGTCATCGGGTGCGGACGTCTCGTCCTTGCCGTCGAACGGATCCGGGTCGGAGACGACGCATTCGATCAGAGGCGTGCCGGTGACCGTGGCACGGTCGGTGTGATGGTCGGTCACGCCCTTGAGGACGCCCTTGACCTCGACGCTCTCGCCGGGCTTGAGGATGCGGCTGTCCCAATCGGCGGGGTATTCGAGATCGGTCACCCGGCCGTCGCCGGCGACCAGTTGGTCCTTGAGGTTCAGGTCCTTGGTGCGGTACCATGCGCCCTGCTTGGTGTCGGGGTCGGTGGTGCTGGTGTTGGTGATGGTGAACACGATGCGCGTGTCGCCCTGCATGGCCAGCGCGTCCTTGACCTGGTCGCGGTCGCCGGCCGGCCAGCCGGAGGCCTCGTCCCATTTCTCGATCTTCAGGCTCGGTGTCATGTCGGGCGTGTGCGTCTCGACCTGGTTGGAAGGCCGTTTGGTGCCGTTTAGGGTTTCGTCGAACCGGTTGGCGATGTGTTCTCCGGTCTTGACGCGCTTGCACTGGATGAACGCGGTCCATGCCTGCTCGCTTTCGTCGTCGCCGCTGACGAGGTCGAGCATGCGCTGGGTCGCGGTAACGGTGACCACGCCCTTGTCGTCCTGCGCGAGGGTGAACAGTTCGCCGCCGTATGCGCCGGCATCGAAGCCGCTGCCGGCGATCTTCACGCCTTTATGGGCGATCACCTTGCCCTGTTCGGTCAGGTCTCGCATGGCGTACACGGCCCATTGGCCGGTGTACTGGTCATGCTCGGTGTCGAGCGGGTCGGTGATGCTCCAGTCGGTGACCTTCTGGTAGGCGCGGTGAGCGGGCAGCACGGAACTGTCGAGACGGTAGAGGAACAGGCTGTTGAGGTACACGCTCCGCTTGTCGATGGATTCGCCGTCCACCTTCACGACCACGTCCTTGGACGGGTTGACGGGTTTGAGGGGGTTGGCGACCTCGTTGGTGTCCTTGCGGGTGTCGTTGACGACCTGCGTGGCCTTGTTCTTCACGATATGTCCGTCGGTGACCTTGATGACGGTCATCGGCAGGCTCACCTCATAGCTCGTGCCCAGCATCGACTGATCGATGGCCGGCTCCTTCAACGGGTCGTGGTCCTTCTTTTCGGCGTACTCCTTGAGGTTCTTGGGCTGGGGGTCGCCCTTGATGGTCTCGCCGGTGGCCGGCACCTTCGTGTCCGCGGTCTTGGCGTACACGTAGGCGACGCCGTCGATCGCCGCGATGTTGAACTTCGCGGTCACATCCTTGCCGGTCGCGGTGTCGATGACCTCGATGCGCTTGGCGTCAAGGGAGAGATATTCGTCGTCCCAGTCATCGGTCATGCCGAGCCTCCAGACCTTGTAGGCCTGGTTGGTCTGCTTGGCGTCGATGGTCACGCGGTAGTAGATCCGGTCGCCCAGCAGCGCGGTCTTGCCGTCGATGCTGATGGACGGGTCGGCCTGGGTGTCCTTCTTCACCGGCGTGAAGTCGGGCGGCTCGTTCCACACCCTGTTGCTCGGGGTGACCATGTTGTTCAGTGTCAATGCCCACTGGTTGCCGATCTTGGTGTCCGTGGGCGCGTCCTTGGCGACCGTGCCCTCGAAGCGGACGATGATGCGCGGGTTCGCGCCGTTGCGCCAGTTGGTCTTCACGTACCCGTCGGAGAACACGAGGCGCACTGCATGCTGCCCGTCGTTCCACTGGGTCTCGTACTCGGTTTTCGGGATGAACTTGCCGGTGGACAGGTCGGTGACCTCCAGGGTCTGCTTGTCCACTTCAAGATGCTCGTCGTAGGTGTCGGTGACCGCCACCTCGCTGACCGAGTACGCGAGATTGCCGGGCAGGTGGGGCTGCGTCTCCAGACGGTATTCCACGCGCTGGCCCGGGTAGACGACCCTGCCGTCCACGGACGCCTGGTCGCCTCCCTGCGAGGACTCGCCGACCACGTCCTTGACGACGGGCGGTATGTAGCCGCAGATCTTCGGTTCGTTCGTGGGGATGGTGTGCGTGTTGACGGTCTGGGATCCCTTGTTCGTCAGCGCCTTGCCGTCCGGCGTGGTGCAGAACGACAGTTCGTCGCTCGACTGCTTGCCGAAGTCGTCGCGCACCTGGCCCGCGCCCTTGCCGTTGGCATAGGACGCCTTGCCGGGAATGAGCAGCGTGACCTGCTTCGCGGTCTTCAGCCCCTTCAATCCATCACGGTAGGCCCGATCGGCGGTGGCGGTCACCGTGGTGCCTTCCATCGTGATCGTCCACTGGTCGGTGACGTCCCTGCCGTGGTTGGCGATGTCGGTGACGCTGGACTCGCGATCGGTGCCGGCATCGGCCTCGTACACCTTGATCTTCGACTTGTCGTCGGCGTCGAACAGGTAGTCGGCGGCCGACCAGTCGTCCGTGAGCGTCAGAGCCTCCGGGGCTTGGATGAGGTTTTTGGCGATGGTGCCGTTGACCACCGAAGCGACCCGGTCCCCGTCCAGAAGCGTCATATCGTCGGCACCGGTCTGGTTGGTCTCCTTCGGGTCGATGACCGCCTCCCACTGGCCCTTCGCGTTCAGGCGGATCCAGCTCTTGTCGGGATTCGGCCGCCATGTATCGAACTGTTTCGTTCCGGCGTCGGCCTCGGGCTCGTGGTTCCACTGGCCCCACGCATGGTCCCTGACCTGCTGGAAGTCGGAGGGCTTCGACACGGTCACGTCGAAGCTGAATTCGTAGACATGGTCCATGGGCATCTCGCCCTTGTCCGCCGACCGAGCGGCCGACACCGTGTTCGACGCCTTGTCCCAATTGATCTCGAACTCGCCGGAAACGTCGCGGTTGCCGTCGGTCCTGTCGATGAGCCTGTAGTTGTCCACGGAGTATTCGACGCCGTTGGGTTCGATCACGTCGCGGAAACGCATCTCGTAGCCGCCACGGCCGGTGCCGTACGTGATGGTGGTGCGGTTCGTCATCCGGTCGGCGCTCACGCCGTCCTCGATCTTCTTGACCGGGGGCTCGGGCGGCACCGAGCTCACCTTCCAGGATTCGGCCGGATCGCGGTCCGCGGTGTCCACGGCCGCCTGCATGCGGCCCTGCTTGGGCACCTGAATGTCGATCCAGTACGAGCCCTCGGCCCAGTATTTCATGCCGAAATCCTTCGGCGAGGCGAGATTGTCGAGCTGGGTGTCCCCATTGCTGGAGAAGCTGATCGGCTTGCTCACGCTCTTCGCGGGCAGGTAGGGGCCGTTCTCGTAATGGATGATCGCGGTGCCGTTCAACGTCTCCTTGATCGCGGAACCGCCATTGTCTGCATGGATGACGTCGCCGATCGGGTCGGTGGAGCCGACCTGCATGTCGGTCTTCTGCTTGTGGCTGGTGGTCACGTTCAGCTTGTAATCGACCGGCGGCTGGTTCTGCGCCAGCACGATCACGCGGAACGAGGCGTTCGGGTTGGAGTTAATCGACTCCTGCGCCAGTGAGTCAACGCTGCGCGTGCCGAGCTTGTCCTTCCACGTGGTCGAGGTCGAATACTTCTGACCCTGATACGTGTAGTCGCCCTTCGCCTCGGCCTTCCACTGCGCCTCCCAACGGTTCTTCGCGTTCGAGCTCACATAGCTGCCGTTGAACGAACCATCCGCCAATCGCACATAGCCCACAGCCACCAGACGGCAATCCGCGTTCCCGTCACCCGTATAGGAGCGTTGGCACTCATCGATCGCGTCGCTCAAAGTCTTGTTCATGTTCACGAACTGGTTCTGCCCGTTTGCCAGATCGGACGACAGACGCACCTTCGCGTCACTCAACGCCGTCTTCATGCCATCCAGCGTGGCCGGCCACGAATCCTTGTAGATCCAATGCACATCGGCCGTCTGCGTCGGACCGCCGCCCGAACCGCCACCGTCCTCGCCGGAACCGCCGCCACCGTTATCGGCCAACGCGACCGGAACCAGGCAGGCCAGCAACGCCGCGGCGGCGGTGATCGACGCCACCACGCCGGCGCCCTTCTTCCCGAACCTCATACGAAATCCTTTCCCACATACGACAGAAGCGCCCCTCTCCGGGAAAGGGAGGAGACGGGGACTCCAGAACCCGCCTCCTCCCGGGTCCCTGGAAGAAAAGCACGCCCGCAAGCCCGACGGCCGGCCGCCGGACCCCGAACGCACCATCAGCATCGCCCCGCATCGAGCGACGCTGCGGCGGACATGTGACGAAGATTGGCAACCCGTTCACGGATGAAACATGACGCGAATACTACATTTAGTGCATCGCTATGCTTTGGATACTAGATGT
This sequence comes from Bifidobacterium sp. CP2, assembly GCF_018555635.1. Taxonomy (NCBI): domain Bacteria; kingdom Bacillati; phylum Actinomycetota; class Actinomycetes; order Bifidobacteriales; family Bifidobacteriaceae; genus Bifidobacterium; species Bifidobacterium sp. CP2. The sequence goes on from NZ_JAFEJX010000006.1 coordinate 205,616, forward strand.
ACGGAGTGTTCTGTATCTTTACGAAAGGCGATATATTCGCTACAATTAGCGATGTTAAAAGCCACCATTGCCTCTCACTGAAGCACACTAGGGTGGCATTTTTCTTATCGGAGGAACGATGGACGAGAATGATACTCCACAGCTCCGCCCCTATCCGCAGCATCCGCCGAAATCATTGGATGATTTATCGGCCAAGCTTATTGACAACGGTTTGTCCGGAATAAGTCGTGAACTGCTTGAGCGCCGAATCGAGCAAGTGGGATACTTCCGGCTGAAAGGGTACTGGTATCCGTTCCTCACCCCGGTATCGGAGCAGTCGGCGAAGCGCTCATTGCCCTTCCGTCAAGATGTGCAATTCAAGGATATCTGGGATAGATACCTGTTCGATCAGGAACTGCGGATGCTGGTATTCGACGGCATCGTCACCATCGAGATCTATCTCAAGAGCTTCCTCGCCCATGAACTATCGGTATTCGGCGGCGAATTCGGCTACATGACACGGGAAGGACTCCCGGGGTTGAGCTATGACGACCATCTGGCTTGCCTTTCCTCGTTGCGTTCGACATTCACCAAATCAAATCTTCCGTACCTCAGGCATTTTCGGAGTACCTACAGCGATCCGCTGCCTCCGTATTGGATGATCGTCGGATGCCTGAGCTACGGAACACTCAAGGAGAACTTCTACCAAGGAGCGCCAGACCATATCAAGAGAAAGCTGGCCACCAGGCTGCATATCTTCAACCCCAACCCGAATCCCGCCGTACGCGGCGACGCCAAAATCCTCTCCAATTGGCTTGAGACTATCCGGCAGGCCCGGAACATGACCGCGCACCACGATCGCTTCTGGAACGAAACCAGCACCCGCATAGCGCCGAAACTGCCGAAGCATCGCAGCGGATCCCATGCAAAGGGTTGGTGGGGCAACGATTGGGATATCTTCCGTAAGTCCTCCGGCCCCGCTGCATTCCTCACCATGGAGAACTACCTGACATCCCAGATCGACGGACCCGCATGGACGGAGAAATTCATCTCCCTCATGGACAGGTACCCTCAGATTCCAAAGTCTGACATGGGATTCCCTGACGGATGGAGGGTGTCGCCGCTGTGGCGAGTCGATGGCTCAGCTCATTGACGGGGCATCCTAATTGCATAAATGGGAAACGCGCGCCTTTCAGGGACGTGAATTCAAGGAATTACCCGTCCCTGAAATGATAGGCGACAGAAACATCGTCTTTATTTGACGATGCGAGTGATTACATAGGCCATAAGACCTGCGATGACGGTGACGGCGGCAAGGAGCGCCAGTCTGGTTTCGTGGCGTTCCTTGGCCGCCATGTCGGCTTGTCGGTTGGCCAGGGCTTCGGCTTCGGCGGCGACGCCGCTGGCGGCGATGGCAGCGATATGCGCGCTCATCTGGTCTTCGAGCGCGGAATCCTCGCTCGTGCCGTCGAAGATCTCTTCGTCTTCGTTATGGTTGTCGTTCATGGTTCTACTCCGTTCCTGATTGTTGGATTGTTTGCTTTCCCGATTGTTGGCTTGCTTGATTGCTTGCATGTCCGATTGACTGCATGCAGTCAAGTTTGATTGTTTGATTGCCTGCATGCGGGCTTGTCTGCTTGTCAGCTTTCGTTTTGCCCGGCGAGGATGGACATGCGGGCGGCGATGAGCGCGTGGCGCGCGATCTCCAGGTAGAGCTGGTGTCCCTCGCCGTCGCCCCAGAACCGGTCGAACTGTTCGGTCGGCATCATGCTGACGGGGTCGAACCCGTTCCACACGCCGCCGCAGAACACCTTCGCCGCCGCGTTCACCTCCTCGTCGGACGGCATGCCCGGATGCCCCTCGGCGGCGTCCGCGGCCGCGCGCATCTGCGCGCCGAACACGCGGGCCTGCAATGGCGAGAGCGTGTACGCCAGTCCCGCCGTGGAGCCCGCGGGGAATCCCGTGTTCACGCCGAGGATGATGACGTGCGCCTCCTCGCCGATGCTGATCCGGTCGCCGAGCACGGAGACCTCCATCGAATAGTCCATAGTGTCTCCTTTCCGCAGACGCGCCGGCTTGCCGGATTGCGTCTGCATGTTTGACTGCCTGAATGTTTGGGTGCTGACTTGTTGGATTGCTTGATTGTCTGACGGGTTACGGCTCATCGTCGCCGTCGAGCCGGTCGAGCTCGCGTTCGATGGCGTCGCGCAGGAGCTGCTGCATGGGCAGTCCGTGCGCGGCGGCCGTGGTCTTGAGCCGGGTCTTGAGCGACACGGGTATGCGCAATGAGAGCATGACCAGCGGTTCGCCCGTGGTTTTGGAGGTCTTGTTCTGCTGACGCAGCACGTCGTCGAACGGCACCGGCCGTGCCAGTGGCTGGTAGTTGCCCTGCATGGTCTCACTCCTGCTTTCCGGCGATCTGCTGGAGTTCGGTGACGAGGTCCCGGTATTCGCCCAGCTGGTGCGGGTTGGTGCCGAGCGAACGCTTGTAGGACTGGGCCTTCGGCACGATCGTGTCGAACCGGGGCGTGTCCATGGCGTTGAGCGCGTCCATGGTGTCGCGGAACGCCTTCGTGTTGCGTTCGGCCTTGACCAGCAGCAGCGCGGCTGGCGTGCTCATCCTGGCCATGTCGAGGGTGCTCCATGCCTGCTGGAGGTCCATGGGCGAGTCCGACGCCGGCACGATCACGAAGTCGGCGGCCTTGATGGCCATGTCCAGGGTCGGCCCCTGCGGCGGCGCGTCGATGATCGCCCATTCGTCCGGGTCCGCTCCCGCGGCGAGCTGACGGAGCGTGGCCTGGTTGGCCGGAAGCACGTCGAACGTCAGCGGGTCCGCGGTCTGTTCAGCGGCGGCGGCCCACAGGCTCGCGCTGGACTGCGGGTCCGCGTCGTACACGACGGCGCTGCCGCCCCTGGAAACGATGACCGAGGCGATGTAAATGCTGGACGTGGTCTTCGCGACCCCGCCCTTGGCGTTGGCTATGGCGATGCGCATTCGTTCTTCTCCTTTGCGATTGCCGGCGATCACGCGAACCTGATCAGTCGGTCGCCTGATTGTCTGCTTGTCTGATTGCTTGGATTCCTGCTTGTTTGAATGTTTGATTGCCTGACGGCTCATGCGGGGCGGGGCGATTGGCCGTCCTGCCCCGTGCGCGCAGGCGTCGTTGCTGGCGTTCGGTGCTGGCCTCGTCGGTGGCTTCGTCGAACACGTTCCGATGGGCGCGTATCCAGTCCGTGAGCAGCCGCCAGCGTTGCGGCCACGGCAGGCCGCGGTCCCGGCAGGGGACGCCGTCGGCTTCGGCCATGCGCGCGATCCTGCGCCGGTCGGTGCACACCTTGCCGCCGTACACGCCCCATTCGAGCCCGCCGCTGGCCGCATAGGCCAGGCATTCGGCGCGTACCGGGCATCGTTCGCACACGGCCTTGGCGACCGAGTGGAACGCCTTCGCGTCGCCGGGACGATGCTCGAACTCCAGCGACCACAGGTAGTCGGACCATGGTTGCGGGAAATCGCGGCATTCGCCGGCCTTCTTCCACGCCTCAAGACGCTGCCCGTCCCCGCTCATGGCCGCACCGCCTCCGCCGGCGCAACGGCTTTCGCCTTGCGGCGCCCGGCGACGTCGTGGGTGGCGTGGTTGCGTTTGTCGTACGCGCATACCGGGCACGCCTCCTGCGAGATGGCGCCTTCGATGTGTTCCTGGCACAGCGAGGTGCGCAGCAGCGCCGCCCCGTAGATCGGCACGCGGCTCGCGGACGACGAGCTGACCGGTATCGCCCGGTTGGGGTCCTTGACGACCGGCAGCGGGGCGTCTGGCGCCCGCTTGCCCGTCGGATCGGGATGGGTGAGCATTTCCAGTCGCAGCTGCACGTAGTTCGCGGCGAACCTGGCGCCGCTGGTGAGCCGGGGCAGCCAGTAGCGGTTGCGGTACGCCCAGTCCATCGTCGCGACGATCTCGCCGTACGGGCGATCGATCAGCAGCGAGTGGACGGCCTTGCGGTCGGCCATGGTCGCCGGAACATCGAACCTCTGGTCCACGGCGAGCATGCGCCGGCGGATGCCGTCGAGCACGCGCACCTCCTGGCCTGCGCGTTCCGTGACCGGCTCGGGCAGCTTGCCGGGTTCAGGCACCCATAGCGGGTTCCTGCAGCCCCTTGGAGGCAGGGCCTTGCCCCAATCGGTCGCCGGAACGGGTTCGGTCTTCGTGGAGGCTTGTTCGGCGTTGAGGGGAGCATCCCCGAAGGGGATGAGGGGAGAATTGTTTATCACTTGTCTATTGGGTGACTTTCTGTCCAAGATTCCGGGACAATTTGTCCTCGGCTCCACGCCCTTCGGTTCGGGTGACAATCCGTCGGGTGACAAATTGTCCTTGTCTGGATCCGGTTTGCCGTCGCCTTCCGCCAGCGCGTCCAGATTCCTGGGCTTCTCCTCGATGTTCTCGGCGGCGTGGTCGCCGTCCATGACGACGTCCCATACGCGCGAGCGGTGTCCCTTGGCGATCGGCTTGCGCGTGCGCGGGTTGCGCGCCGACATCTCCTGGTCGCCGGGCCTGATGTAGCCCTTGCGCTCCAACTCCTGCAACGAACGGATCACGGTGCGCTCACAGCACCCGCAGTTGAACGCGATGGTCTCCACGCTCGGCCACGCGGCGGCGCCATCGTCGTAGTAGGCGCGGCGGGCCAGGTACACCAGCACGAACTTGGTGATGCCCTTGACGTCGTCGCGCTCCCATGCCCAGTTCTCGGCTCTGCTGCTCATCGTTCGACCTTCCCGCCGTCATGCTCCGGGTCCGCTTCACGGCGTTCGCGCAGCCTCGCGCCGATGTCGTCGCCCAGACGGGCGGCGCGGCACAACGCATACGAGAGAACGCCGCCGGACACGCACACGGCGGCAACGACCAGCCACCACATGGTTCGGCCGGTATCGGGGAAACGGTCCGCGGACGCGCGCCTCAGCGGCGCGAGCCCCGGGACGGGTGGGCGAGCATGGACAGCACATGCGCCTTCGCGATGCGCAGATCGACTTTGCCGCCGGCCCGCGTCGTCCGCCGCGCGGCGTCGCGCTGGCGATTAGGCTCGAAGACGGATGCCGGGCGAATGCCGGCGGTATTGGTAGAATCGGTCATGGCGATGACCCTCCTTCGGGGAATCGGAACGACGGGCGTCTGATCTTGGCGGATATGCGCGCCCGCGGCTCCATGGTTGTTGCCGTTCAATCCCCGCGCCGGGTTCCAGCCGGTCCGGGGATTCTCGTTTCGGGTTTCCACCCGCCATCCGTGAGATAGGCGTCGATGCCGAGCACATACCCAGGGGACAGGTTTCGGTGAATGGCCAGCCAGATCAGGTCGGACTGCTGCCACGGTATCGAGCCGTTGACCTTTCCCGCGACCGAGGATTTGGACGTACCCATCTCCCTCGCGAGGTCTCGGCAGCTCAGACCCGCCGCCGTCATATAGCGACGCATCGGAGAATCCATTATTTTTGCCGTCAGTCCATTCACAATAGACAATATATCAAGAAACTTGCACAGCAGCAAATCATTGTTGTAGGATTATGTCCATCGATATTGGACAACTCCAATCTGAAAGGACTTGATATGGCAAAAATCGAACCGTCGCCCGAATTCAATGGACTCGGCGACTACCTGCAGAGGGTATTCATCTGGAACGTCAACATGCAGCTGACCGGCCGCGGGATGACCCAGCAGTCACTTTGCGCGGCACTGGGGCTGAAGAGGGGCGCCGTGTCCGCGAAGATGACCGGCAAGACTTCCTGGACCATCCAGGACATCGCCGCAGTGGCGGAATTCTTCAACGTCCCCCCGCTCTCCCTGCTGGATGCGTCGATGTACGAGCAGATGATGCGCGGAATGAGCAGTGACGGAGGTGCATCTTTGGTGGCAGTAGCCACCGCCGGGTTTCCTGTGCGAGCAACTGAAGGCCAAGCTGGCGGCCTGAAACCGTTGGAAACAAAAGGCTCCGGGCCACGATACCTCGTGGAACCCGGAGCCGGTGAGTACCCCCAGAGAGAGTCGAACTCTCGTTGTCAGATTGAAAGTCTGGTGTCCTAACCGTTAGACGATGGGGGCGTGACAACTCGCCTAACAATACGCAAGTTGCCCATATCGCGCAAACCCGGCGTGTCGTTGGAGTGTCGGGTCTGCGTTCGGTGTCCTTGTCCGTCTGCGGCGCCGTCCGGTCGTGCCGCCGGTCCGCGGGTCATCTCCGGCGGCGTCACGCCTTGCGGTAGGTGAAGTCGTGGATGACGCGCCCGGCCTCGAGGCCCTTCCGCTCGAAGTTGGTGAGCACGCGCCCCTCGAACCGCGGCGACTCGGTGAAGTCGGCGTGCGGCATGTCGGCGGCGAGGTCGGCGTTGCCCTTGCCGACGTGCCCGGTGGGCAGGCTCACGGTGAGGCCTCCCTCATTGCGCCAGCCCTCGAGCCCGTCCATCACCTCGTGCACGTGCAGCGCATAGTCCTCGATGTCGGTGGCGATGCGCCACGCGCCGCCGTCGGCCAGGGCGCGGCGCACGTCCGCGGCCAGCGCCGGCTGGACGATGCGGCGCTTGTGATGCTTCTTCTTCGGCCAAGGGTCGGGGAAGAAGGTCCAGACCTCGGCGGCGATGCCGTCGGCGCACGCCTTGAACAGTTCGGGAGCGTTGACCTGCGCGACGCGCAGGTTCTTCAGGCCGCGTTTGCCGGCGAGCAGCAGCGTGTGCGCCACGCCGGGCTCGTAGACCTCGAGTGCGAGGAAGTTGCGTTCGGGGTGCGATTCGGCGGCCGCGACGACGTTCTCGCCCTGACCGGTGCCGATCTCGATGACGAGCGGTGCGTCGTCGCCCCAGATGCGACGCTTGGTCTCCTTGTCGAGGACGAAGCCGGGTTGCACGTCGAGCGAGCCCTCGCCGTCGTTGATGTCGAGCAGGTAGTCGTTCGCGTAGTTGTCCCAGGCGCGCTGCAGCCGCGCGTCGAGACGCGCCGACCGGCGGACGAACGACAGCACCCGGTGCATGGGGTGGCCTTCGGCGGTGGTCGGCGCCGTGTCCGGTGTGGTCGGTGCGGCCGTCGATGCCGTGGCCGGCGTGGTCGTCGGCGAAGCGGTGTCGGGGGCGCCGGCGTTCGTGCCGTTCATGGGGGACGTCTGGTCCGTGGGTGTCTGGTCCGTGGTGGCCATGGGGCGTGTCTTCCTTTCGTGGTGTCCGATTGCTCGATCGGTGCCTGGTGCGCGGCGTCCGGTGATGTGGGATGTCGTTCCGCCGCCGGGCGTCGTTTCCGGGTGTTGCCCTCCGGATGCCGTCTTCCGTGCGTACGTGCGGATGCCTGTCCGTCCGATTCCTGTGTCCCATTATTCACCACGCGGTCGGAGAAACCGCGTGTGTTCGGTCTTGTTACGTGTTATACTCAAATTGTTCGAAAAAATAACAAATGTGAGCAGAAGCGAACAGCGGCTCGCGTGGTCGGGCCGCACGCCTATGTCTCATCAAAGGAAAGGTCAGACATGACTGTTCTCGTCACCGGTGGGTGCGGTTACATCGGCGCCCACGTCGTCCACGCGCTTCATGAGGCCGGCGAAAAGGTCGTCGTCGTCGACGATCTGAGCTACGGCAAGCCCACCCGCATCGAAGGCTCCCGCCTGTACGGCATGGACATCTCCGCGCCGGGCGCCGGTGAGCGTCTCGCCGAAATCCTCGACGCCGAGGACGTCGACGCCGTCATCCACTTCGCGGCCCGTAAGCAGGTCGGCGAGTCCGTCGAGAAGCCGCTGTGGTACTACCAGCAGAACATCGGCGGCATGCTCAACGTGCTGACCGGCATGAGCCAGTCCAAGAAGACCCGCAAGCTGGTCTTCTCCTCCTCCGCCGCCACCTACGGCGTCCCGCCGGTCGACGTGGTGCCCGAGGACGTCGTCCCGATGCTGCCGATCAACCCGTACGGCCAGACCAAGCTGTTCGGCGAGTGGATGGCCCGCGCCTGCGAAGGCCGCTACGGCATCCGCTTCTGCGCCCTGCGCTACTTCAACGTGGCCGGCTGCGGCCCCGTCGAACTCGAGGACCCGGCCATCCTCAACCTCATCCCGATGCTGCTCGACCGCCTCAAGAAGGGCAAGGCCCCGCTCATCTTCGGCGACGACTACCCGACTCCGGACGGCACCTGCGTGCGCGACTACATCCACGTCTCCGACTTGGCCGACGCGCACCTCGCCGCGCTGAAGTACCTCGACCGTGACGAGCGCAAGTACGACGCCTTCAACGTCGGCACCGGCGAAGGCACCTCCGTGCGCCAGATCGTCGACGAGCTCAAGAAGGTCACCGGCATCCCGTTCGAGGAGCATGTCCAGGGCCGTCGCGCCGGCGATCCGCCGCACCTCATCGGCTCCCCGAAGCGCATCAACGAGGAGATGGGCTGGCACGCCAAGTACAACGTCGAGGACATCGTGGAATCCGCGTGGAAGGCTTGGCAGGCCAACCCGGAGCATCACATCGACGTCGAGCACTGGAAGCAGGCCGACTGATTCGGTCCCGTCCGGTGCCGGTGTGGCGCCATCGATGCCGTGGGGCGCGTCCGTTCGTCGGGCGCGCCCCACGCGCGTTTCGCGTGGCCTTGGGGCCTTCGGGCGGTGTCGGAGGTGGTTCCGTGGCGGTCGCGCGATGGTTCCGGGTGGTGTCCGTCTCCATGGGAATGGTTGAAAACCGTTGCGATACAAGGCGACACGCCGTAGCTTGCGCGATGGCTCGGTGTGAGTAATATATCTACTCGTTGCCTCACGGAAACGCGAGAAACAACGGCCGCGTAGCTCAGTTGGTTAGAGCGCCGCCCTGTCACGGCGGAGGTCGCCGGTTCAAGTCCGGTCGTGGTCGCTGGATGGTCTGAAAGCCCGGTTCTCGGGCTTTTATACTGTCTCTGGCTCTGTAGCTCAGTTGGTAGAGCGAGCGACTGAAAATCGCTAGGTCAACGGATCGACGCCGTTCGGAGCCACCGCGGGAAACCCCGTGAACCAAGCAATCGCAAGGTTCACGGGGTTTCGCATATCCGCCGTTACGGTCTGCATTTACCTCGCACATTCACTGGCAAGGTGGCGCTGCATGGCGTTATGCCACGGTTTGCATTCAGTCCCGACTCTGCATTTACTCTGCACGTTCACTGGCAAAGTGGTGCTTGGGGCCCTTCTGCATGGCGTTATGTCGCACGCCGGGACGGTGCCGTGACACCGGAACAAGAATTCGGGATGCATGCGCGTTCCGGGCCGGCGTGTGGTGGGCCGGAACGCGCGGTGATGCGGTTTTCGCGTTCCGTAGCCGCAAAACATGGGCCCGGAGGCCGATTCGTGTGGGGATCACTGCTCCGGGCCAAGGCTCAGTGGGCCGGAGTGGGCAACGGCGCCATCCCTGCGTTCCGGGTCCCTATCGGTAAGGTGGTTTGGCGATGTGCTGCGGAACCGTTTCGCTGGGAGGGGTGTTGGCGAGGCGGTCTGGTGGGGTTGTGCCGTGTCGCTTCGTTGATGGTGGTTTCCACGAGGTGGTTCGTCATGCCGTGTCCTGGTTGTTTCGTGTATTGTCTCGGGGCATAGTTGACGTATGTCTTGGGGCATGGTTGACGGTATCTCCTGGGGCATGGTTTACATGTGTCCTGGGGCATGGTTGACGTCGGGCATGGGTTTTCGGTACTGGTAGTCGC
>NZ_JAFEJX010000007.1:0-167216 GCF_018555635.1 Bifidobacterium sp. CP2
CATCGCCTACTACAACCGCAAACGCGAACAAGGAAAACACCACAACGCCGCCGTCATCTGCCTCGCCCGACGCCGCTGCGATGTCATCTACAGCATGCTCAAGAACGGCACCCTCTACCAGGAACCGACCCTCGCCGCCTGAACACCACGAAGAACGAACACACCAGCCGCCACCGGCAAGGCGAAGCACGCCCACGACAACCAAACAAAACCCGACACATCAACCCCCTACGGAATTGACAAAAACATAGGAACACCCCCCCCCGCCGCACCCGCGCAGCACTCGCCCGCACACACATGAAACGTGTGTCCCATCGGACACTAGCCTGCCATGACCGCAAAGGAACAATCGCCTCCCTTCTGGAAAGGCCGACACCACCCAGCCACCACTCAGTCACCGCATATCCGCATATCCGCATATCCGCACACCCGCACACCCGCACACCCGCGCAGCACTCGCCCGCACACACATGAAACGTGTGTCCCATCGGACACTAGCCTGCCATGACCGCAAAGGAACAACCGACGCCCCTCCGGGAACCCCGACACCACCTAGTCACTACCCAGTCACTGCCCCGGCACCACCCAGTCACCACGCATCCGACACGGTTCTTCCTATGGACGGCTATCAGACGGCGGAATACCGCCGATTCCCGGCCCTGACGCGCATTCGCGCCGAAAGCGCGAGGCTGGTAGACCGGGAGCATGACCTCAGATCTCGTGCATCACGGCGAATCCTTCGACGGCACTCCCCTCGGCTTCGCCACCAAGTCCATCCACCTCGGCAACGGGGTCGACGCCGAAACCGGCGCAATCCGTCGCCCCATCACCCTCGCCAACGCGTACGCGCTGCCCTACGACCCCTCCGACATCAACTGGTCCAGCTCGGACGTGAACCTGTACACACGCAACGGCCACCCCAACCAGCGCTACCTCGAAGCGAAACTCGCGAACCTCGAAGGCACCGAGGACGCCGTCGTGCTCGCCTCCGGCGTCGCCGCACTCGCCGCCACCTTCACCACGCTGTTGAACCGCGGCGACCACGCGATCTTCTCCGACACCACCTACATCGCCGCATACCGTCTGCTCAACCAGATCCTGCCCGAAAAGTACGGCATCGAAACGTCCATCGTTGACACGTCGGACCCCGCCAACATCGCACGCGCCATCAGACCGAACACGAAGCTCGTGCACATCGAGACGCCCGCCAACCCCACGCTCAAGGTGACCGACATCGAGGCGGCGGCGAAACTCGCGCACGACGCCGGCGCGCTGCTCAGCGTCGACAACACGTTCAACTCGCCGTTCAACGTGCGACCCGCAAGCCTCGGCGCGGACGTCGTCATCGAAAGCCTCACCAAATACATCAACGGACACGGCGACGCGCTCGGCGGCGCCATCGCCACCCGCAAGGAGCTCACCGACCAGATCCGCTTCACATACCAGGTGAATTACGGCGGCATCATCTCCCCGTTCAACGCATGGCTCATCAACCGCGGATCCGTCACGCTGCCGCTGCGCATGCGACAGCACAACGCGTCCGCACTGGCCATCGCGAAGCACTTGGAATCGCTGCCGCAGGTGCGGTTCGTGGCGTATCCGGGGCTCAAGTCGCATCCGGGGCACGACGTGGCCGTCCGCCAGCTCGCCCGACCGGACGCCGGCTTCGGCGGCGTGCTCTCGTTCGGGCTCGACACCGACCACGACGGGCACAACCGCTTCGTCTCCAAGCTCAACGTGATCACGTCCGCCGTGTCGCTCGGCCACGACGAAAGCCTCATCGTGTTCCTCGGCGAGGACGACGAACGCCAGTACCTGTACCCGCCCGAGTTCCACCGCGGCTTCTTCCGCCTCGCCGTGGGCCTCGAAGACACCGACGATCTCATCCGCGACATCGACCACGCGCTCGCCGAGGCCAGGTTGTAGGCCGGGTTGCAAAGGTCGGGCCGGGCCACACCATGCGGACATGATGGGGCATGAACATCGAACGGGGGTCATCCCGGACACTGGTTCCGGGACGACCCCCGTTTGTGAGACCGGCTGAAGCCGCGCCGCGTACGTCAGCGCACGTCAGTCGCGCCGACGGCGTGCGAGCGCCACGCCGCCCAAGCCGATGGCGGCAAGACCCGCGGCCGCGGCGAACAGCGCGGCCACGTCCGAACCGGTCTTGGACAGGCCGGTCGTCTTGCCGGACGTAACCGGCCTGGCCGAGGCATCGCCCTTCGCGCCGTCGCCCGAGCCATCGCCGGAACCCGAACCCGAACCGGAACCGACCGCCACCAGACCGTCGAACGCACGCTGCAGCGCGTCGGACGTCGCCGTCAGCGACGACTGGGTCGTCGACGCGTCGGCGAGCGCGGCGCGCGCCGCGGACAACGCGGCCGCAAGCGCGGCGAACGAATCGGACGTGTACGCGGACTGCTGCACGGCGGACGCCTTGTCGACGAGCGACTGCAGCGCCTTACGGGTAGAGGGCCATGCCTTCGCGAGATAGTCAGCCGCCTCAGGCGTGCGCGTCACCTCGTCGAGCGCGGTGAGCGAGCCGAAGCCGGACGAGACCGCGCCGTCGTCCACCACGCCGTAGTAGACGCCCTTGCTCACCTCGCCCTGCGGATAGTATTCCGCAGCGCCGCGCACCTGGGCGGTGCCGGAGAGGCGCGGGGAGTCGTTGAAGTAGTCGAACGCCTGGAAGTTCGTGTCGACCACCGCGTCACCGCTGACGGACGCGTCGGTCAGGAGCACGGAAATGCCCTTCACGACGGCGTTGCCGGACACCGTGCCGCCGTACATGGTGACGTGGTCCTCGATGCGCGCGTTGCCGGAGACAGTGCCGCCGAACACGCGGGCGTGCGGGCCGACGTACGCCGTGTCGGCCACGGTGGCGTCGTCGGACACCCAGCCGCCGCCGTTGGCGTGGCGGTGGCCGCCGGTCAGACCGGCCGTGTTGTCCGCGGGCGTGGCGCCGTCGAGATCCACGTAATACGGGTAGCGGTAGATGCTGTAGTCCTTCTGGTTCCACAGATAGTTCTGCATGGTGGACGGCGCGCCGGAGACCACAAGGTAGAGGGCCTTGTCGTCGCTCTTGGTGTCGAACGTGAGGAAGCCGTCGGTGGACGACTGCAGTTCGCTGTAGCGCGGCGTGCCGTCCGCACCCACGGCGACGAGACCCCACCGCCAGCCGGAGTCCGGGACGGGCACGGTCTTCGGATTGTCGTTCTCGCCGGCGAACGAGGGGAACGCGTCCGTGCCGGCCTTGTCCTGCACGATGCCGTGGAAGCCGACGGTGACGGTGGTGGTCTGGTTGGTCTGGGAGGTCGTCTGCGGGTCGAGTTTGACGATGTTATAGCCGCCCTGCTGCGGCGCCTGTTCGGTCAGCACACGGTAGCGGCCGTCCACCGGCTTGCCGTCGGCGTCGCTCACCTGATCGAGGTAGGTGAGGCGGTTCGTACGCACGTAGCTGTGCGCTTCGACGGACGCGTCCTCGACGGAGCCGTACGACTTCGCCATCGCCTCGCCCACGGTGGCGCCATCCGCGTTCTTCGCCGGATAATCCCAGGTGACGTCGTGCATGGCCCACTGGGCGAACACGTCGTTGAACTGGGCCTGGGTCATGCCCATGGCCAGACGCATGATCTGCATGGGGTTCTCGGGCAGGCCCTTGTAGAAGTCGGGGAAGCTCTGCGATTTGCGCCAGATGTCACTGACCACGCGCGGCCCGTACGTTTCGGCCGCGTATTCGAAGAACGGCCAGTTGCAGTACATGTCGCGGCTGGAACCGAAGTTGATGTGCGGGTTGTCGACGATCATGGCGCTGCAGTGCACGTTGGTGGAGCCTGTGGCGCGGAACGCCATCCAGTTCGCCACCGATTCGAAGATCCAGTACATGCTGCTCTCCGGGGTGACATAGGAGCCGTTGTACACGCCCACGCCGAACTGCAGCGTGTGGGTGAGCTCGTGCGCCACGCCCCACGCGTCCTTGAGGTCGTGGGGCAGCATCCACATGGCCGGGTAGTGGGTGCCGTTCTCGGTCCAGCCGCCGGCCAGCCCCTGCTGGTTGTTCACCATGACCACGATCTTGTATTTGGTGGCGGAGGTGCAGTACGGTTCGGGGAAGTCGATGCCTTGGGCATCGGTGTAGAAGTCGTAGTCCTGTTCGAGGGTCTTGGCGCCGGTCTGGATTTCGTTGACGTCGACGGGCTTGCCGTCGTCGGTCTTCACGTCGCTGGTCCAGTAGAACGCGAAATGGTCGGTCTCGTACTGCAGTTCGGTGCGGGTCTTGTCGTTCGGGTCGATGTCGGAGCTGGTGCCGAACGTGGACGGGTCCGGCGCGGTCCAGGTGCCCGGCGTGCAGCCGGTGTTCGTGTCCGGATAGTTCGGGTATGCGGTGGTGGCGGCAGCTGCGGTGGTGCTGGTCGCGGTAGCTGCGGTAGCGGCCGAGGGCATCGCGACCAGTCCGATGGCGGCGGCGATGGCCAGTGCGCCGGCGGACAGTCGCTGCAGGATACGGGGTTGCGGCTTCCGAGGTTGCGATGTCCGGGGTTGCGATGTCCGGCGGGATGGTGCTTGGTAAGGCATGAGGGTGCTCCTGATGCGGTGGCGTGGTTCAGGTGGACGCCGTGGGCCGGGCTGGGTCGTCGGGTTACCGACGCTCGACGCCGAAACGACGAATCGAATCGGAGTCGTGGTTCCGACTATCAGCCGTTATCGCTCACAGCATGGCCTCAGATATAGCGGCACGCTGTTTACGTGCATGTTTCATCGACGCATCAGTGGACATGCGCACGACGGCAGGCCTGGACATGACACCGGAACGCCACACGGCCCGCAAATGCCACTCCGGCCCACGTCACCTTGGTACGGAACACAGTACCGGCCACCAAATCGCACTCCGGGGCCACAATCCCTGCACCCGGAACACACCAACACCGCCTTCCCCGCACTCCGGACCACAGCCCCCTGGTCCGGAACGCGATACTGGTGCCAAATCGCACTCCCGGGCCACAATCCCTGCACCCGGAACACACCAACACCGCCTTCCCCGCACTCCGGACCACAGCACCCTGGTCCGGAACGCGATACTGGTGCCAAATCGCACTCCCGGGCCACAAACCCTGCACCCGGAACTCACCAACACCGCCTTCCCCGCACTCCGGACCACAGCACCCTGGTCCGGAACACCACACAGTCCCCGAATCACATTCCCGGTCCACTATCCCCTAGCCCCAGCGAAGCGACCTGGCAAGAACCACCCGAACCGCTTCACAATCCCCCCCTCTCAGCGAGGCAATCCGTCAGGAAACCGCTGACTTGCTTCACTAACCGGTCACCCCACGAAGCAAGACGACAAGAACCACCCGAACCGCTTCGCAACCCCCATCTCAGCGAAACAACCAGTCAGGATTCCGCCGAACCGCTTCACAAACCAAGCACCATGCGAAGCATACGAAAGGGGCCGCTTCCGAAATGTTTTCGGAAGCGGCCCCTGACCAGTCGGACTCAATCAGGCCCACGCTTCAGGCGTCAGACCCAGGCCCCAGCATAAGCCGAATCAGTCCTCGAACGGATCGAAGTCGCGGCGCACGCGGCGACGCGGGCGCTCGTTGCGCTCCACGCGGTCGGCGTGGTACTCGTCGTAGTTCTCGTCGGTGGCATAGCGCGGGTTGCGGTCGTAACCACCGCGGCCACCACGGCCGCCACGGGAGCCGCGACGGTCGTCGCGATCATCGCGATCGGCGGAACGACGGCGGCGCGGACGATCGTCATCGCGGTCGGAACGGTCGGAACGGTCGGCGCGGGAGCCGCGACGGTCGTCGCGATCGTAGTCGCGGTCGTCACGGTCATCGCGATCGGCGGAACGACGGCGACGCGGACGATCGTCGTAATCGCGGTCATCACGACGATCGTCGTCGTAATCGCGGTCGGCGGAACGACGGCGACGCGGACGATCGTCGTAATCGCGGTCGTCGTCATCGTCGCGGTCCACCGGACGGCGACGACGCGGACGGTCGTCGAAGTCGCGGTCGTCACGATCGTCACGGTCGCGACGCGGGCCACGGCCGCCGCGCGGACCACGGTCGCCACGATCGCCACGGTCATCGCGGTCGTCACGGCCGCCACGCGGACCACGGTCACCGCCGCGACGGGCGCCGGACTCCTGGTCCTCGAAGCCGGGGATGGCGAGGGAGATCTTGCCGCGGTCGTCGACGCCCTGGACGACGACCTCGACGGTGTCGCCCTCCTTGAGGACGTCCTCGACCTGGTCGATGCGCTCGCCGTTGGCGAGATTGCGGATCTGGGAGATGTGCAGCAGGCCGTCGGTGCCCGGCGTGAGGTTCACGAACGCGCCGAACGACGTGGTCTTGACGACCTTGCCGTTGTAGGTCTCGCCCGGCTGCGGCACGTGCGGGTTGGCAATCTGGTCGATGATCTCCTTGGCCTTCTGCGCGGCCTCGCCGCCTTCGGAGGAGATGAACACGGTGCCGTCATCCTCGATGGCGATCTCGGCGCCGGTGTCCTCCTGGATCTGGTTGATCATCTTGCCCTTCGGTCCGATGATCTCGCCGATCTTCTCGACCGGGACGGTGGTGGTGATGATGCGCGGGGCGTACTCGCTCATCTCGGCCGGGCCGTCGATGCACTCGTTGATGACCTCGAGGATGGTGGTGCGGGCGTCCTTGGCCTGCTGCAGGGCGGCGGCCAGGATGTCGGCGGGGATGCCGTCGAGCTTGGTGTCGAGCTGCAGGGCGGTGATGAACTCGGAGGTGCCGGCGACCTTGAAGTCCATGTCGCCGAACGCGTCCTCGGCGCCCAGGATGTCGGTCAGGGTCTTGTAGATGTGCTGGCCGTCCACGTCGCCGGACACGAGGCCCATGGCGATGCCGGCCACCGGGGCCTTGAGCGGCACGCCGGCCGCGAGCAGGGACAGGGTGGAGGCGCACACGGAGCCCATGGAGGTGGAGCCGTTGGAGCCGATGGCCTCGGAGACCTGACGGATGGCGTAGGGGAACTCCTCGCGGTCCGGCAGCACCGGGACGAGGGCCTTCTCGGCGAGGGCGCCGTGGCCGATCTCGCGGCGCTTCGGGGAGCCGACGCGGCCGGTCTCGCCGGTGGAGTACGGCGGCATCTCGTAGTTGTGCATGTAGCGCTTGGACTGCGGGCCGGAGAGGGAGTCGAGCTGCTGCTCCATCTTGAGCATGTTCAGCGTGGTGACGCCCAGGATCTGGGTTTCGCCGCGCTGGAACAGGGCGGAGCCGTGGACGCGCGGCACGATGTCCACTTCGGCGGACAGGGTGCGGATGTCCTTGAGACCGCGGCCGTCGATGCGGTAGTCCTCGGTGAGGATGCGGCGGCGCACGATCTGGCGCTGCAGCTCCTTGAACGCATTGCCGAGCTCCTTGTCCTTCTCGGCGTCGTCCATGTCGGTGAACTCGTTGGCGAGGATCTCGCGCACGTGCTCCTTGATCTCGTGGATGCGCTCCTGACGCGGCAGCTTCTCCGCGATGGTGAGGGCCTCGTCGAGGTCCTTGTGCGCGATCTCGTCGATGCGGTTGTAGAGGTCCTCGGTGTACTCCGGGAACAGCGGGAATTCGCGGGTCTCCTTCGCCGCGGCGGCCTTGAGCTCGTTCTGGGCCTCGCAGATGACCTTGATGAACGGCTTGGCGGCTTCGAGGCCTTCGGCCACGACGGCCTCGTCCGGCTTGGTCTGGCCCTCGTCGTAGATGAGGTGCCAGGCGTTCTTGCCGGCGCCGGCCTCGATCATGGCGATGGCGACGTCGCCGTTCTCGATGACGCGGCCGGCCACGACGATCTCGAAGACGGCGCGCTCACGCTCGCTCCACTTCGGGAAGGCGACCCACTGGCCGTCGATGAGGGCCAGGCGCACGCCGGAGACCGGGCCGCCGAACGGCAGGCCGGAGATCATGGTGGAGGCGGAGGCGGCGTTGAGGGCCACCACGTCGTACGCGTCATCCGGGTTGACGGCGAGGATGGTCTCGACGACCTGGACCTCGTTGCGCAGCGTGTGCGGGAACAGCGGGCGCAGCGGGCGGTCGATGATGCGGCAGGCTAGGATCGCGTCGTTGGACGGGCGGCCTTCACGGCGGAAGAAGGAGCCGGGGATCTTGCCGGCGGCGTACATCTTCTCTTCGACGTCGACGGTCAGCGGGAAGAAGTCGTAGTTCTCCTTCGGGCTGTTGCCGGCGGTGGTGGTGCTGAGCACCATGGTGTCGTCGTCCAGGTAGGCGGCGACGGCGCCGTCCGCCTGCTGGGCGAGACGGCCGGTTTCGAAGCGCAGCGTGCGCTTGCCGAACGATCCGTTGTCGATGACGGCCTCTGCGGCCTTGATTTCGGGACCCTCCATAGGGTTCCTCCTTTGTTCTTGTTCTGTTGTGTGTTCCTTGTTGTCCTGCAACCTGTGGCCCTTCTTCAGCCGGGCCTGGCTCTTCACATTCGCTTCTGGTTTCGGCGGTGCGTTCCGGCGCCTTCCGATTGTCCGGTTCCGGTGCCGTCCGTCGCCGCCGCGCGGCCCCCGGCCGCGTTCCTCGTGTCAACCTCTCGATTCGTAAAACCGGGCCTCTCTTGTCGGCCGCCCTTGCGGCCTATCCTCTTCGGCCCGTTCCCTTCTCGTCGGCGTTGCCGTTGGCAGGCGTATGCAAAACGCCCGAGCGCCTGTGGGCGCCCGGGCGGAAGTCTTGAGTTATCGACGCAGACCCAGCTTCTCGATCAGCGCACGGTAACGGTTGATGTCGTTGCGCTTGAGGTAGTCCAGCAGGGCGCGACGGTCACCGATCATCATCTGCATGCCGCGACGGGAGTGGTGGTCGTGCTGGTGCATCTTGAGGTGCTCGGTGAGGTCGGAGATGCGCTTGGAGAGGAGCGCGACCTGGACCTCCGGGGAGCCGGTGTCGCCTTCGTGCGTCGCGTATTCGTCGATGATCTGCTTCTTCTGTTCAGCCGTCAGTGCCACGGCATCCTCCTTATGGTCGGTTTGTTGCGCGGTGCCCCGGGCTTGCTGCTCGGAGCGCTCTCTATCCGCGGGCGATTTACGCCAAAGAGCAACTATAGGGGGTGGTGCGGACCATGCGGCGTTCCGTCGTCACGCCGCCGCGCCGACGGTGGCGAGCACGCCGCCGAACATCACGATGAGCAGGGCCGCGGTCTCGATGGCGAAGAACAGGATGAACGAGGTCCAGCTGCGGGTGAGTACGTTGAGCGGCGAGTCCTTGCGGATGATGACGAGCAGGCCCACCCACACCACGGCGAACACGGCCACGCCGAATCCGGCGGCGATGATGCCGAGGTCGGCGGCGTTGGCCATGGCCGCCGCATCGCCGTACACCACGTAGGTGGAGTACCAGAAGTCGAAGCGGAGAAGGCACACGCCGGCGATGAACTGTTCGGCGGCGAGGCCCGCGGTGAACACCACGCGCCACAGCCATCGCCCGGAGTCGACCACGGCGAGGCCGAGACCCGCCAACGCCACGAGGGTGACGGTCCAGGAGAGGAACGTCACGCCCTGCGGGGTGAACGCGGTGAAGCGTTCGGTCACCCATGCGGTGTGTTGCGCGGCGAGCATGCGTCCGTACCAGTAGGGGGCGATGATGGCGACGAGCACGGCCGCCCCGTACACCACCCATTGCACGGGGTGGGAGCGGCGGCGTTCGATGTCCGCCAGGGAGAGGTCGGTTTCGGGGATGGAGGGGTCCGGGTGTTTGGACACTTCGACCGTCTCCACCGCGCCGTCCACGATTTCGGTGGCTTCGTTGTGTTCGCTGCTGTCCGCCATGCGCCCGCTGCTCCGCCTTGTCTCGCCGTTGTTGTCTGGTTGCGTGGTCCAGTGTAGTAGGCCCGCCGGTGGAGGGATGCGCGACGCCACGCCGGCGCGACCATGCGGTCACGCGGACGCGGCCACGCCGGGATGGAGGTCGGCCTGCATGAGCGACGCGGTCTCCTCGCCGCCGTCGGCGGCTTCCGCGTCGCCCGTCTCCGGTTCGCCCACGCGACCGGCGGCTTTTTCGGCGTCAAGCATGGCGGTGAGCATGGCGACCTTGTGTTCGAGTTCGTCGATGCGTCGCACCTGCTGCGAGATGAGCAGGTCGCGGATGTCGTCGGACCCGCCCACGCCCATCGCGACGTCCGTCTCGCCGGACGCCGCGGGAAGCACGATGGCGCGTTGCGACGCGTCGACGGCGAACGACGCGGGTGTCTTCCTTCCGCGCGTCGCGCGGGAGGTCCATCGTCGCCGCTCCCCTCCGACGCCCTCCTCGCCGGACGTCCCCTCCGCCTGGTCCGAAAGGAGATCGCGGTAGTCCTCGCGCCAGCGCGCGAAGCAGCGTTCGATGCGCTTGTAGCCGATGAGCGCGGGGTCGAGTCCCGCTTCGCGGAACAGTTTGACGGGTGAGCCGCCTTGGTTGTATTGGATGATGCAGTATCGCTTGAAGGCCTCGGCGTAGGTGATCCGCTTGGGCGAGGCCTCGACGACCGCCGGCAACGATTTGAGATACGTGACTTCTTCGGGACTGAACTTCCCTCCGCCGCTGACCATGATGTACTGCGCTCCTTTGTCTACGGCGACGTTTCTGCTCGGATGGGGACGGACGTCGTTCATTCGTGGCGATTGCTCCCCCTCGTCGTCATATGGCGAAGATGGTAACCCCGCGGAACGGTTTACCAATAACCCCGATACGGGGGTATTTTTCTTCCCCGATGTCCGCGGGTCCTTTCGCGCGCATCCCGGTGGGTGGATGGAGATGACTGGGACGACGGAGCTGCCGGGATGAACGGCCCGGAACGACTTGGGAGACAGACGCAACCGGAACGACCGGAGGAGACCGGGACGCGGACCTTCCGATACGACGAGGTGGCCGGCCCGGAAATCCGGGCCGGCCACCTCATGTCGTCATCGTCCTTGCGTGTGCGGGTCTCGACCGTCGGGGCCGTGACCCGTCACACCACAGCAGCGATGGTGGTCAGGCTCACGCGTTGAGCGCGCGCTTGGTGCTGCGGCTCTTGGCGAACACGGTGGCCGCCGCGCCGGCGAGCAGGCCGCCGAGCACGACGAACAGGGCGATGCCCGCAGCACCGGTGAGCGGCAGCTGGGTGATGGACTTCACGTTCTTCACCGTGGCGGTGTTGTCACCGGGGGCCACCAGACCGAGCGTGTCCTTGGAGAAGGTCACGGTGCCGTCCTTGGCGATGGTCACGTCGAACGTCGGCAGGAACTGGGTGGAGTAGCCGTTCGGGGCCACGACCTCCTCGATGGTGTACTCGCCGGCGCGCAGACCCTTGAACTCCACGGTGCCGTCAGCAGCGCTGGTCACGGTGTAGTCGGTCTTGTTGGTGGTGGAGTGCCAGCTGGGCAGGGACCACTGATCGGTCTGACCGTACTCGAGGTACGTCTCCTCACCCTTGTACTTGATGGCGAACTGCGCGCCCGCCAGGGCCTTGCCGTCCGCGCCCTGCTTGGTGAACTTCACGTTCACGGTCTTGAGGGTGTCCGGCTTGCCTTCGACCCAGTTCTGGTTGTCATTGCCGACGGACGGGGTGTTGGTCACGCCGTCAGTGGCGGCATCCTCGGTCACGTATGCCGTGTAGGCGACCAGCAGGGTCTCGCCCGCGTGGCCGGCCACGTTGTCGATCTTCACGACAGTAGTGGTGCCGGTCTTGGCGTCGCCGGTCTGCGATTCGATGGAGTAGCCGCTCTTGAGCACTTCGGAGTTCTGCAGCTTGCCGTCCTTGTTGGCGTCGTAGCCGGCGCGGAAACCGGTGAAGTCGCCGACCTTGGCCGGGACCTTCAGGCCCTTGGACGCGACATCCTTGACGTACAGAGGCAGCGGGTGCGTCTCGTCATAGTTGGTGGTATCCGGAATGGTCGCCTTGATGGTGTAGGTCACGGACTCGCCGTAGCCGACCACACCGACCTCGTCCTTGTCGCTGGTCTTCCCCGGAACCGGGTTCTCGGAGTGCTTCGCGTTGAACTTGCCCGTCACGTCGATGCCATTCTGGGTCGGATCGGCGTTCGCGACCGGCAGGGTCTGGTCGTTCGCGTCGCCAAGCGGGGTCGCCACGATGGCGGACGCACCACCGGACACGACGGTGCCGTCGGCCTTGGTCACGGTGTCGGTCACAAGGTACCAGCCCTGGCCGCCCACGTTCAGCGTGGCGTCCTCGCCGGTGCCGGCCACGGAGCCCGCGCTGTCCTTGGTCGTGATGGTGACGTCGCCGCTAATGCCGAACTGGCCATCCAGGCTCTTGCCCAGAACCGCGGTGAATGCGTCGGCGAACTTGCGCAGCGTCGCCTGATCGAACGTGGTCACGTACGCGGCCGGCTCACCAGTGTACGGTTCCGGAACCGCGTCCACGCCGGCGGCCTGCGCGGCCAGACCGGCCACAACCTTCTCATAGCCGCTGATCGTCAGCTGGGCGCGAGAGCCGCTGGCGGTAGTCACCTCGACCTCGTTCTTGCCGTCACGCTGCACGAGCTTGAGATCGGCGAACTTGTACGCCGTGTAGGTGTGGCCCTCCTGCGAATTGCCCACGGTGATCGCGGACGGCACCTCCGCCGCATTCGCGGTGGCCGCGCCCAACGCGAGACCACCGAACAGGGTCGCCGCCGCGGCGACTCCTGCGAAAAGCTTCCTCAACTGCATGAGAAAACCCTCTCTTCCTTAACTGCTTGCCGTGCCGCCGACGGACGCCGCCGGCACGATGGTTGTTCTTGCAATCGCGGAGGCTCCGGCTCCTCCCAGAGCCTTCACGATCCGCAAATCTTCTGTTGCGCGGCCGGCCGGCAAGGGCCGGCCGCGTGGACCGGTCTCACCACCTCCCCGTCCGCGGGGTTCCGGCGAGACCAGCGGGACCGTCCGTCAGGCCGTCATGCGCCTGCGCCACACGGCGTAGGAGATGCCGGCCAGGGCGAGCATCACGCCGGACGCCGTCAGCCACATGCGTCCGGTCGTGCCGCCGGTCAGCGGCAGCGCGGAGACGGCGACCAGTGTGTTGGCGATCTTGCCATCTTCGCCGGCGCCCACCGTGAACTCGTTGTCCGTGGACGTGGCACTGCCGGGCAGGACCGTGACCTTGACGGGACTGGTGAGCTTGGCGTAGCCGCTCGGCGCCTTGGTCTCGGTGAGCGTGTAGTCGCCCCACTTGAGGCCGGTCACCTTGAGTGCGCCGGCGGTTGTGTCGGCGTCGTTATCGGCGTTGTCCTTCACGACCTTGTCGGCGAATCCGCTCACCTCGGTGGAGCCGAGGGTCCATTCGGATCCGGACAGTGTCTTGCTGGCGTCGTTCTTGTCGACCTTCTGCCATGCGATGCTGCCGGGCTTGGCGGTGTTGATCACCGTGCAGGTGACGTCCTTGCCTTGATCGAGGTTCATGGTCTGCGCGCCGCCGGAGGTGGTGGTGACCTTGACGGTCTTGCCGGCGGCATCAACGCAGGACCATGTGCCGGCGGCGTAGCCGCCGAAGTACTGGTACTTGGATGCGGCGTCCGCGGTCTCGCTCAGCGTGTAGGTGCCGGGGGTGAGCTTCGTCGTGGCGACGGCCTGCTTGGTGACCGCGCCTTCGGCGGTCTCCTTGCCTTCCGGGTTCTGGGACTGGATGCCGTAGGCGCCGTTGTTCTTCGTGGCGGAAAGCTGCCAGTACGAAGGCTTCGCGCCGTACTTGTCGCCGGCGTTGGTGTTGTCGACGCCGTTGACGAGCGTGAGGCTCGGCACATTCACCTGGATAACGGGCCTCGGGTAGGCGGCCTGCTTCTGCGGGCTCACCACCGGGTCCTGACCTTCCTGCTGGGTGACGGTCTTGTAGTACACCTGCGCAGTGGTGTTACCGTCGTTGTCGTCGGCGTTCGAGAAGAAGCCGGGCTTCCCTGAGCTGGTGTCGTTGCCTTCGGCGTCGGTGTTCGGTTCGCCGATGCTCGGGTACTGTGCAGAATGGTCGATGAAGTACTGGTACGCCTCGTCGGACGGCTTGAGCATGATGCTCACCGTGTAGGTGACGCTCGGGCTGAGCACGGTGCCTTCATCGAAGTTCAACGACAGCTGCTGGGTCTGCTGATTGTAGACGGCATGCATCTTCGTGGCGGCCGGGTCGGTCTTGGATACATCGTTGCCGTCTGCGTCATGCGCGGAGGCGGAGAGTAGATAGCCGGTGCCGCCGTTCTGGTCCGTCGAGACCGCATACCCGGAGAGCGTGTCCTTGATGAGCACGTCCTGGTACTTCGACTGCGTGGTGATCTGCTCGACGATGGAGTCGAACGCAGCGGCGAGTTTGCTTGCGTTGGTACCGTCGAAGAACGTGCCTTTCGGATCGATGGTGTTCGCGAACTCCTGCATCTTCTCATTCGCCTCGGAACCGGTGCTCACCGCATACAATGAGGCGCCGTTGCGCTGGTTGGCCTCGTTGACGGCGGCATCGAAGTTGTAGTTCTTGTAATCAGGAAGGCTTGATATACCACTGCCGTATACGCCGTCGGACTTTAAATAATCGCAATCCGTGAATTCACGGTCCCAATTATCCCTACCGGCAACCCCGCAATCGGTGTTCATGGAGCTGTTACGGAACGTCGGCGTACCGTCGGACACGAACACGATATATTTCTGCACACCGGCGCGTGCGGTGTTCAGCGTGTTGGCGTCCTCGAGCGCGGCCTCCCAGTTGGTGCCGCCGGTGACATCCATCCTGCCAAACGAATCGATGACGCTCTGCGCGGACGTGGTCCACTGCTGCCTGCCGAAGTTCACGATGTTCGACTTCGTACTGAAGTCAACCACGGACATCTGCACCTGCTGGTCCGTCGGCAACGCCGCATTCGCGGACGTCAGCAGCTTGCGGGCGAGCGTGGAGGCGGCCGACGTGGCGGTCCGCCAACGGTCGCCCGCCATGCTTCCCGAAACGTCCATCACGAGCACCACGTCCGCGGGCTGGTTCTTCTGCTCGGTGCTGGCGCGGGAGGCGCCGGTCACGTCGAGGCTCAGCCAGTACGTGCCGTCGTTGTTGTACTTGATGTACTTGTTGTGGGTCGGCGCGCCCAGATCGGAACCATTGTCTGCCGCGGTCGCGACGGCGGTGCTCTTCGGACGCAGCTGCTTTGCCTCATCGGCCTTCGCCTCGGCGAGTGCGGCCCGCTTGGCCGCGGCCTTGGACGCCTTGGCGGACGTCGTGTTCTTCGTGCCGTCCGCGGCCGTGGCGGCCATCGCGCTGGCGGTGACGCCCACAACGCCGGTGAGCATGGCGGCTGCAGCCACCACGGCGGTGATCCGTTTGCCGTTCCTCTGCGCCGCTTCCCCTAGGGCGGCGAGCCAATCTGCGAACTTCCTCATGTCTTGCCTGTCTTCTTGCCTCCACGCGCCAAGTGCTGGTGCGCCTCATACAGAAGCCCAAGCTATGGGGATTCACCATGCCATGCGTCCACCCTCCAAGTGGGTTCCCGCTCCCCGATTTTTCGCGGTTTCCTGTCTTCAGGCCGTATGTCTTCCCCCGCCATGTCCCCGTCCGTAACGGACAATTTTCACCATGCGGCCCATGTCCCGGCATGTCACGCGATTATGGTCCGCCATCGACGCCGTCATGATGCGCACCCCGTCACCCGCACACTGACGCTTGACGATGCCATTAGCAGACATTGGTATCATTTCATGCAAATCAAATCGGAAATCCAACGAAATCCTCTACGGGGGCTATCGATGTCTACTTCGACGACTACCACGACTGATTACTACAGCACCCCCGGCGAAATCCTCGACGAAGAATTCCTGCAGCCGCTCGGCATCAGCCGATACCGTCTCTCCAAGAGCATCGGCGTCAGCGAAACCGCAATCGGCGAAATCGTCAACGGCAGGCGACGCATCACCACCGCGATGGCTTGGCGGCTGTCCAAGGCCCTTGGCACCAGCCCGGAATTCTGGGCCAACCTGCAGACCGACTACGACCTGCTGACCTTTGACTCCCGTTCCCTGGGCGATATCCACCCACTCGTCGAGGCCTGAGCGGTATAAACCGGTTCTTCGCATTGTGGCGTGCAGGAGGGCGCGCGGTCTCATCGTGGCGGTCTCATCATGTCAGAGCGACACGCCCGATATGAATCACCACGGCACGTCACGCGCGCCGGGAATGGTACGCAACACACGATTGCGGCAGCCGGGCCGTTGCATACCACCAATCCGGGGCACACGACGCGGTCTCCGGGCCTTTCCACATCATGTACCAATCGCTCTATGGGGGCGTGTCGCGCCGGATATTCCAAGAATGTTGGAATTCCAGTCTTTCTGCGGAATCCGCGAATGGTACGTGAACCAATCAGGGACGGTTCGAGCGTCGTGTACCACAGGGCATTGGTACAAAACCATGCGGCACGCCGTCACGGCATTGCGTACCACGAATTCCTGGTACGCACACATATTCCGAGACTGTTTCGTGTTGAATCCCAATGACGCCCGCCGCCGAGGCGGGAGACAACACCGACCGATCCGGACAACACATCCGAACCACCCCACCAGCCACACGCCACAATGCGAAGAACCAGTTATCCGGCACGACAGCGACCGGCCCGGACCCCGGCTCCCAGTGCGGTGAGGCGGGCCTGAGAAAACGTCATATCCTGCGTCACATTTCATTGTTCGCAGTATGGAGCAAGGTACGTGAATCGTTGGAATACCGCCGAAACGACGGGGTAAATAGTGGAGCGGGCGACGGGAATCGAACCCGCGTAATCAGTTTGGAAGACTGAGGCTCTACCATTGAGCTACGCCCGCGTGCCGCCTCGCCGCTCGCCCGGGCAACGCTTCCAGCACACATGCCTCGGGTTCGCAATCGAAACAACTCGAGCCATTATACACAACCCCGCGCCCGCACCTCCCCGCGCGTCGCGGACGCGGCAGACGCGACGGGCGTCGCACCATCGGCCGGCTCAGGCCGGCAGCACGCCCACGTCGGCGGTGCGCACCACATGCATCGCACCATCATCGGAACGCAACGCCAACGACGCGTCGTCGTTCAACGCGATCGCCTCGCCCACCAACTCACGCCCGTCGACGAAATGCGCGACGGCGCGACGTCCCAACGTGACGCAGCACGACGCCGTCTCACGCCTGAGCGACACGGCCTCGCCGTGCGGATCGGCCGTGAACGCGGCAAGCCGGCGACGCAGCGCGGCGACGGTGCCCGCCGCGATCATGTCGCGCATCGCATCGCCCTCGGACAACGGACCATAGTGCAGATGCAGCGACGTGGCCTGCGCCGTGGGCAGCCGGTCCGCGGGCACGGCGAGGTTCAGGCCGACGCCGAACACGATGGCCACGTCGGCGGGCGAACCGGACGCGGGAGAACCAGACACGGGCGAGCCGGACGCGACACCTGGCAAGGCATCAGACGCGACGCCGGACACGGTCTCGGACGCGCGCCGCCCCTCCGGCAGCGGCACGAGTTCGGCGAGGATGCCGCCGAGCTTCCGGTCGCCTACGAAGATGTCGTTCGGCCACTTGAGTCCGAGTCGGTCGGCGACGACGACGTCTCCGGAAACGGGAACGGACTTGCCCCCGGCGACGGCGACGGCATCGCCGTCGGCTTCGGCATCGGCGTGCAGCGGACGGGCGCCCGCCCGCCGCAATGCGGCCCGCAGGCCGTCGAGCGTGGCGAGGCCGGCAATCATCTGCAGCCAGCCGTTCACGGTTTCGTCGCGGGCGACGTCGTACGGCACGCGCATCACGTACGACACGGTGGACGACTCCCCCGCGCCGCTCACCCACGTGTGGTCGAGTCGGCCGCGGCCGGCGGTCTGACGGTCGGTCGCCACGACGTCCACGGACGGCGCCACGCCCATGCGTGACGTCTCGTCGGCGACGGCGAGCGCGGCGGATGCGACGAGCCGACGCGCCAACGTGTTCGTCGAACCGGTCTCGTCGACGAACGCCACGCGTCGGGCCACGGCCGCCGTGCGCGGCATGCGTTTCGACGCAGCCGTCCAGTCGATGTCGTCACGCTCGTTGCCGTCGTACGCACCGCCGTCGCGGACGATGCCGTCGTGTCCGATGCCGTCCGACGTTATGCCGTGTTCGTTTTCCTTACGATGATCTTCACGAGGCTCTTCCATACCCCACGACCGTACGCCGCGACGGACGGAAGTACAACCGGAGACCGGGACCGCCGGACGCAGGACGCAGGACCCGCCCGCCGGGCGTCACTCGTGCGCGACGACCACCTGCGAGCCGTACGGCTCGAGCGCGATCTCGCGCGGCAGCGGCACGCCGTCGATGCTGTCGAGCACCGCGGTCTCGTCGGAATCACGGAAGTTGAACACGCCCACCACCACGCGGGAGCCGGACTTGCGGACCACGGCGAGCACGCCGTCGTCGTGCGCGTTCCACGTGGTGACCCAGGCGTCGGGCGCGAAGCACGGGTCGTGGCGCATCGCGCGCAGATCCTCCATGCCCTCCCACAGACGGTTCTGCAGCGTGCCGGACTTCTCGCGCAGCGCGGCCTTCGACCAGTCGAACGGGCTGCGGTGCAGGTTGCGGCTGTCCTCGATGCGGTCCGGATCCTCCTTGTACTCCCAGCCGTTCAGCTGGCCGATCTCGTCGCCGCAGTTGAGCATCGGGAAGCCGCGCAGGAACGCGCACGCACGATGCATGAGCAGGTCGCGCCTGACGGACTTCTCATAGGCGACATGGTCATGCGTGATGAGCGCCTTCTCCACGCCGCACAGGGACGCGGTGGTGCCACAGCTGCGCGCGTCGCCGGTGGCGGCGTCGTAGTTGTACAGCTCGCCCATCGACCAGCTGCCGGGCGTGCAGCCCTCGTAGAAGTGGTAGAGGTACTGCTTGTGCAGGAACGGGTCGATGCCGAGGCGACGCTCCTCATCCTCGTCGAGACCCCAGCCGATGTCGTCATGGCAGCGCAGATAGTTCACGAACCAGCAGTTCTCCGGCAGGGCGTTGAGCTTGTCGAGCTGCGCAGCGAGCAGACGCGTGTCGCCGGTGGCGAGCGCGCCCCACAGGTTCACCATGATGGACACGTTGTACAGCATGTGGCATTCGGGATGCTCCGGGGTGCCGAAGTAGGCGGCGAGCTCCTTCGGGGCCATGACCACCTCGCCCTTGAGCACCACGGCCGGGCAGACCACCTCGAGCATGATGCGCATCATGCGCACGATGGTGTGCACCTCGGGCAGATTGCGGCAGTTGGTGCCGAGCTGCTTCCAGATGTACGGCACGGCGTCGATGCGGAACACCTCCACGCCCAGGTTGGCGAGATGCATGACGGAAGTCATCATGGCCGTGAACACCTTGGGGTTGCGGTAGTTCAGATCCCACTGGAACGGGTAGAACTGGGTCATGACCCACTTGTGCATCTTCTCGTTCCACGTGAAGTTGCCGGGCGCGGTGTTCGGGAAGACCTGGGGGACGTGCGCGTCGTACTCGTCGGGCACGGTGCGATCGTCATAGCAGAAGTAGTAGTCCTGGTATTCGGGGTCGCCTGCCTGGGCCGCCTTGGCCCAGCGGTGGGTGGAGGCGGTGTGGTTCATCACGAAGTCGAGGCAGAGGCTGATGCCCGCCTTGCGCAGCTTGGCGGTGAGGTCGGCGAGGTCCTGGTTGGTGCCGAGCTGCGGGTCCACGGTGTCGAAGTCCTGCACGGCGTAGCCGCCGTCGTTGTTCGGGTGGGGCATGTCGAGCAGCGGCATGAGGTGCAGGTAGGTGAGCTTCTGCTCCTTCAGGTAGTCGATCTTGCCGGCGAGCTTCTTCAGGTCTCCGGCGAAGAGGTCGGTGTACATGGTCATGCCGAACATGTCGCCGCGCTTGTACCACTCGGGGTCCTGTTCGCGGGCGCGGTCAAGGGCCTTGAGGTCGGCGGGGCGCATGGCGTGGGCGGCGGCCATGGCGCTTTCGAAGACGCCGAGCTCCTCGCTGTCGCCGTAGAGGGAGCGGAACAGGCCTTCGAGCTCCTCGCGATGGCGGGCGAAGCGCTCGTTGTAGATGCCGCGTTCGGCGGGGTCGTAGGTGGAGGGGGCGGTTTCGGCGACGGTCTCCGCGGAGACGTCCGCGTGCGCGGTGTCCTTGCGCGTGGTGCGACGATGCGTGCGGTTGGTGTGGTGCGAGGCCATCTTCAGACTCCTTCTTCGGCGTTCCTGCTTGTCATGCCGTTCGACTGTTCGGCTATGGCGACCGTTCGTTGTCGCGGTGCGTTGCGTCCAGTGTATGCGCGTGCGATTCACGTCTCAAACCGGTTCGATACCGGCGTGTCGAACCGTTTCGATATGTGCCGCGCCATCGGCGCCGCGGCAAACGGCCGCCGAACAACTCCCGGCGGCCGAAAACCGCGGAAAGCGGGTCAACGGGAGCAGAGCATGACGACGGCGGAGGCGACGGGGCCGTCGTGACTCAATGAGATATGCCAGATCGGACCGGAAGCCGCCGCGGACACGGCCATACGCTCGGCTGCGGGCGCGGCGGAGGCGGCGGCCATCATCGCAGCCGGAGTCGGCGTCGCCTCGGACGCGGAAACGGAAACGGACGACGGACCGCCGGCGACGGGCGGCAGGGAGGAGCGCAACGCGGCCTCGACGTCGGCGCGCAGATCCACATGGGGCACGCCGCGCGAATCGTCGAGGATCTCGACGCCGGCCCACGGGAAATCATCGAGCGTGTACGGCAGCGGCATCTCCCCCAGCGCCTCGCACCACGCCTTGAGCACCGCCTCCTTGCCGGCCCATCGCGCGGCGAGATGCACGGCCTCGCCGTCGTTCTTGAGACGGGCGCGCGACATGGCCTGCCGCACCTCGCGCACCGAGAACAGGTTCCTCATGCGCGAGCCCGGTTCGGCGAGCTGTTCGCCGAACGCCGCCACGTCGACCACGTCATGTCCCAACCCCAATACGGACATATCCTCTGCACCTCGCATCCCATCGGTCCGGTCATCGCATGACACCACTGTATTGCGCCCCGGCCACCGCACCGGCATCCACGTCCGGCAGCCACGCATCGATCGGATGTCGGCACCATATCAACCCAGTCCCGCCAGAGGCGGATCGCCGACCACAGGCAACCGCAGGTCTGCCGGCATGTTGGATACGAATCACGGATCGACGGCGGGTCGGCCGCCGACCAGCCGCACCGCCGGCGCACCGGACGAACGTCAGTCACACGTCAACCGGACGTCGAACATGCGCGAACGAACGTCCATCGACATACACGATTGACGAAAACGTCAAACAGTCAAAATGTTGACCTCTCTACGAAACAGTCAAAAATGGTGTAAATCCTAGCGACACACCGCATCAACCATTCGTTGAAGTCAAACGTTTGACGTCTTAACTTGGTTAACACAAGCCGACAAAGGCTGGAGAGAGCACCACTGGAGCAACCAAGGGAGGAGGAGCCGTGGTCACGATGAAGCAGATCGCCAAACGCGCCAACGTCTCCATCTCCACTGTCTCCCTCGTCCTCAACAACCGTGACGCCGGCCGCGTCAGCCCGGACGTCGCCGCCCGCGTCCGCGACATCGCCGCAACCCTCGGCTACCGCACCAACCGCCTCGCCAGCGGGCTGCGCACCAACCGCACCCGCATCATCGGCCTGCTCAGCGACGAAGTGGCCACCACGCCCTTCGCCGGCAGGCTCATCGAAGGCGCGCAGGACGCGGCCCGTGCGCTCGGCTACATGCTGCTCACCGTGGGCGTCAACGGCGGCCCCGCCGGCGCCGACCGCGAGATCGTCGCCCTGCGCCAGTACGGCGCGGACGGCTTCGTGTACGCGCGCATGTACAACCAGCAGACCATCCTGCCGCAGTCGCTGGAGGGATGCCCGGTCGTCGTGGCGGACTCCACCGACGCCACCGGCGAGGCCCCCAGCATCGTCCCGGACGAGCACAGCATCGGCTTCAAGGCCACAAGCCACCTCATCGAGGCCGGATGCAAGCGCATCGCCTACGTGGGCACCGTCTACAACATGGTCGCCCAGCCGGGGCGTGTGTCCGGATACATGGACGCACTCGCCGAGCACGGCATCGCGTTCGACCCAGAGATCATGATCAACGTCGAATCCGGCAGCGACGCCGCCGCACGGATGCCCTCCTTCTTCGACAGGCATCCCGACGTCGACGGCTTCTTCTGCTTCAACGACACCCGCGCCTGGTGCATCTACACGGAAGCCATGCGGCGCGGACTGGCCATCGGATCGGATATCGCGGTGGTCGGCGGCGACAACCACCAGGTCATCGCCGAATCGCTCGACCCGCCCCTGTCCACCGTGGAGCTGCCGCACTACGAGATGGGCTACTGGGCCGTCGGCAAACTCGTCTCGATGATCGAAGGCGAGCAGGTCGACCCGTTCCCACGCAACGGATACCCGGTGGACCGCGTGCCCCCGCCCCCGCTGACCGACCACACCGCCAAACTCGACTGCAAGCTGATCGTCAAACAATCCTGGGTGAGGCCGCGCAAACCGTAGCCGCATCCACACCACAAGCCACGCCCCACAAACCGCGAACCACGTCCCCGCCCGCACCGCCAGCCCGCGACGCACCGCAGCGTAACGGACCGACCACCACCCCACCACCGACCACCACCCCAGCAACCAGCCGACCAAGCCAACAACAACCCAACAACCACCAACCAACAGACTTCACACGTACACCGCACGGACCGGCCTCAAACCGGTTCGACATTCAAGGAAGAAACAGGAAAAAGGAGGAGCATCATGCCCCATTCCATCAGGCGAACCGCCGTCAAGGCAATCGCCGCCGCACTCGCCCTGGCGGGCATCGCGACCGTCTCCGGTTGCGGCGAGGCGCAACGCGCCGCCGCCAAGGCCAACGCCAACGAAATCACCATCTGGACGCACACCGCAGGCTCCGAAGCCGAGCTCGCCGGCGTCCAGCAGATCATCAAGGACTACAACGCCAGCCCGGACAAGAAGGCCACCGTCAAGCTCCAGTCCTTCCCGCAGAGCTCCTACAACGATTCGGTGATCTCCGCCTCCTCCGCCGGCAACCTGCCGTGCCTGGTGGACGTGGACCAGCCGAACACCCCGTACTGGGCCTGGGCGGACATCCTCGCCCCGCTCGACGACGAGGCGCTCCTCAAGCGCACCAAGGACCTCATCCCCTCCGCCACCGGCAAGTGGAACAACACGACGTACACCGTGGGCTACTTCGATGCCACCATCGCCCTGTTCGCCCGCAAGTCCGTGCTGAACAAGCTCGGCATCCGCATCGCCACCGTGGACAAGCCGTGGACCAAGGCCGAGATGGACGACGCGCTCGCCAAGCTCAAGGCCACCGGCGAATGGACCTACCCGTTCGAGATCGGCACCGCCGACAACAAGAGCGAATGGTACGCCTACGCGTACGCGCCGATCCTGCAGTCCTTCGGCGGCGACCTCGTCAACCGCAAGGACTACCAGAGCGCCGACGGCGTGCTCAACGGCAAGGAAGGCAAGGCGTTCGCCCACTGGATGCGAGACCTCGTCGACAAGGGCTACATCTCCTCCAAGGGCGGCTCCGACACCGCGCTCGACTTCGTGAACAACAAGTCCGGCCTGCTCTACGGCGGCATCTGGTCGATGAGCACCTTCCAGAAGTACGCCAAGGACTACAAGGACATCGTCGTCATGCCGATGACCGACTTCGGCCACGGCTCCGTCACCGGCGGCGGCTCCTGGACGGTGGGCATGACCACCACCTGCGCCAACAAGGAGGCCGCACAGGACTACATCCGCTTCTCGCTGCAGGACAAGTACATCGCGAACATGGCGAGCGCCGGCATGAACATCCCGACCACCAAGGCCGCGCAGCAGCTGGTCAAGCCGTTCGCCAAGGGCGGCGACATGCAGATCTTCACCGAGATCTCCGAGAAGTACGTGAAGATGCGCCCCGAGACCCCGGCCTACAACTTCATCTCCACCGAGTTCCGCAAGACCATCGGCGACATCATGAACGGCGCCGACGTGGACACGTGGCTCGACAAGGCCGTCAACCACATCGACGGCAACATCCAGGGCGCTGACGGATACAGGAAGAACTGAGAGGACCCATCATGACCAACGCAACCGCACCCGTCGCCAAGTCCACACGCACCGCCGAGCAGCGGCATGAGAACGCCGTCGGCTGGGGCATGATCCTCCCCGCGGCCATCCTGCTGCTCCTGTTCATCGGCATCCCGGTGCTGCTGGCCTTCGGCCTGGCGTTCACCAACGCCCGCACCATCAGCCCGAACCCCACCCGGTTCATCGGCGTCGAGAACTTCACCCGACTGTTCTCCGACCCCACCTTCTGGCATGCGCTGCGCAACGTGGCCGTGTTCGCCGTGGTGGTCGTGCCCGTCCAGGCCGGTCTGGGCCTGCTGCTCGCCGTGCTCATCAACAAGCAGGTGCGCTCCTCCGTGTTCTTCCGCACGGTCTACTTCCTGCCCGTGGTGACCTCCATGGTGGTCGTCTCCCTGCTGTGGATGTTCATCTACCAGAACGACGGCATGCTCAACCAGGTCATGGCCAAGCTCACCTTCGGCCACTGGCAGGCCGTGGACTGGCTCAACAACCCGAAGACCGCGATGGCCGCGATCATCGTCATGTCCATCTGGCAGGCCGTGGGCCAGCACATGCTCATCTGGCTGTCCGGCCTGCAGACCATCCCGGGCGAGCTGTACGAGGCCGCCGAGCTCGACGGCTGCAGCGCCTGGGAGCAGTTCAAGAACGTGACCTGGCCGTGCCTGCGCTCCACGCGCAACATGATCCTCATCACCATCACCATCGCCGCGATGAGCCTGTTCACCCAGATCAACGTCATGACGCAGGGCGGCCCGCGCGACGCCACCACCACCGTGGTGTTCGAGGCGGTGCGCTCCGGCTTCCAGCAGCAGGAGATGGGCTACGCCTCCGCGATCACGCTCGTGTTCTTCTGCATCATCATGATCATCACCGGCATCCAGCGCTACCTGACGCGCGAGAAGTGAACGGAAAGGAAAAGGGTTTCCAATGAGCAACGCAACCGCAACCACCGCGCATGACAAGCGCGCGGCCAAGGAGTCCAAGAAGGTCGCCTACAAGCACAACCGCCTGACCGTGGGCGGATGGATCGTGCGCATCCTGTTCGCCTGCCTGTTCGCCTTCCCGCTGATCTTCATGGTGGTCAGCTCGTTCAAGCCGGACGATGAGATCATGGCGGACCTGGGCTCGTTCAAGGCGTTCCTGCCGGTGGGCCACATCAGCCTCGACAACTACGCGCAGGTGTTCACCCGTGTGCCGGCCGCCACGTTCCTCATGAACTCGGTGATCATCACCCTGGTGACCGTGGTCCTCGGCGTCATCGTCAACTCGATGGCCGCGTTCGCCCTGCAGCGCCTCCAGGTGCGCGGCAAGAAGGTCATCTTCACCTTCATCCTCGCCACCCTCATGGTGCCGTTCGAGACGTACGCCATCCCGCTGCTGTGGTGGGTCAACCAGCTGCCGCGTCCGGCCGTCGACCAGTTCGGCCTGTACTTCACCCGCGGCTGGATCGACACGATGCCGGTGCAGATCGTCCCGTTCATCGCGAACGCGTTCTCCATCTACCTGTACATGCAGTACTTCGAGACGATTCCGAAGGACCTCGACGAGGCCGCCCGCGTGGACGGCGCCGGCTGGTTCCGCATCTACTCGCGCATCATCATGCCGCTCTCCGGCCCGGCCACCGCCACCGTGGTGATCCTGAGCTTCCTGCCGATGTGGAACCAGTACGTGTGGCCGCTCATGGTGGTGCAGTCCGAGAGCCTGCGCCCGGTGATGATCGGCGTGCAGTACTTCCAGCAGATGACCACCTCGTGGGGCCAGATCATGGCGTACAGCTCGCTGATCACCGTCCCGATCATCATTGTGTTCGTCATCTTCCAGAAGCAGTTCGTCAGCTCCATCGCCTCCTCCGGCGTCAAGGGCTGACGCGTCAAGCAAACAGCCCTGTGGGCTGTTTGTAGCGACAGCCGCGAGGAAACACTGAGCCTCGCCGAAGGCGAGTCCTCAATCGCAGGACCGACGCGTCAAGCAAACAGTCCGGTGGACTGTTTGTAGCGTCAGCCGAGCGGCGACAGCCGCGAGGAAACTACCAACCACTCACAATCCCCCGGGGAGGGGAGTCGCTTCGGGCCGCAGGTCCAGCGCCTCCTCCCCTCCCCGCCACACATACTCGCCGGATGGGTTCTTTCCCCTTTTTCACCCATCCGGCCTCATTCATATCCGCAACCGCTATATTGGCAACCGTCCGGCGATCGCCCGCCGACTCCCCCGGAACCATCCAACGGCCGCAGTTCCCGCCGGCACCGACCGCCACGAGCAGGTCGGCCCGTCCATGCAAAGGAGCATCAATGACCACCGTCACCACTTCCGCCACCGCCGCGCCGTCCGACGGCACCGTCATCGCCGCCGACGGCTACACGGCCTTCGAGGCGTTCGTCGCGTACGCCGGGGACGGCGACCGGCCGGGACTCCTGCGTCTGACCCCGATCGCGCCGGACGCAACCGCCGACACCGACGCCACCGCAACCACCGCCGCAACCACCACCGCTCCCCTCGAAGCGACCCTGACGCGCGAAGAGCGCCGCGGCCGCATCACCCTGCCCATCGATCCGGCCGCGCGCTACACGCTGCACGTCGAGGGCCTCGAGCTCGGCTTCGCGTATCTCACCGGCGGCGACGACCTCATCGACCGCGGCATCCGCATCGTCACGCCGGACACGCGCGCCACGGCCTACCGTCCGGACGCGCATTTCGAGCCGGCGCAGCATTGGATGAACGATCCGAACGGCCTGTGCCGCTTCCAGGGCCGCTACCACCTCTTCTACCAGTTCAACCCGTACGGCTGGAACTGGGACGACATGCATTGGGGCCATGCGGTGAGCCGCGACCTCGTGCATTGGACCGACCTGCCGGTGGCGCTGCTGCCGCAGCCGGACCTCACGCGCGAGCCGGATCTGGCCGGCGGCGCGTTCTCCGGTTCGGCGGTGACCGTCGACGACGACGGCCGTATCATGCCGGGCGACGAGGCGAGCGCAATCCGCGCGTATCTGACCCGTCATTGGGAGCGTCGCGGCGACCGCACGTCCGTCATCGAGTTCCAGACGACGACGGTGAGCCGCGACGGCGTGACGTTCGGCCCGGAGACGGAGGCGATCCGCCGTCCCGTGGACGACATGGGCTTCGACTTCCGCGATCCGAAGCTTGACGACACGTTCCTCGACCCGTCCATGTCCTCCGTGGCGTCCTCCGTGACGTCTGCTGTGACGCCCGCCACCACTTCCGCCACTTCCGCCGTCACCTCCTCCCCCGACACCCCCACCCCGGTCATCGTGGTGGCGACGAACCTGCCGTCCGACCAGGCGCCGGCGGCCGGCGAGCCCGGCTCCACGCCGCGTCCGGCGGAGGGCGACTACTGGTTCGGCGAAGGCGGGTTCGCCGCGGCCGGCGAGCAGACGCCGGACATGGCGCACACGCCCGCGCTGGCGCTGTTCCGCGCCGCCGACGGCCGCACGGACGCCCAGGCCTGGGAGTATGCGGGCCCGCTGCTGTTCGAGACGGGGCTCGCCGAATCGTTCACCTACGAGTGCCCGGACGTGTTCGGTCTGGACGGCTCCGCGGTGGCGGTGGGCTCGCTCATGCACCTGCATGACCACACGGGCCGCTTCCAGCCGATCCGTTGGTACGCGGGTTCCGTCGAAAACACTCTCGAAAACGCGGCCTCCCCGTGTCTGGCCGTGGCCGAGACCGGCTGGTGCGATTTCGGCTCCTGCTATTACGCGGTGCAGTCGTTCCGCGACCGTCATGTGGCAGAGGACGGCACGCCCGTGGACCGCCGCATCGCGATCGGCTGGCTGTGCGACTGGTTCGGCGTGCGCATCGAGCGCGAGACCCACGCGAACGGCGTGATGAGCCTGCCGCGCGAGCTGCATGTGCGTGACGGCCGCATGGTCTCCCGTCCGGTGGACGAGGTCTATGACCTGCTCGTCGGCGACGTGCTCGCCGAGATCCCCGCCGAAGGCATCGACCCGCGCCGGCCCGTGGTCGTCGACGCGCCGCGCGGCGCGTACTACGCGGACATCCGCCTGACGCAGGACGCCGCAGACGCCGCGGAACAGCAGGGCGATCCGCTCTCCATGACGCTGGTCTCCGGCACGCGCACCCAGCAGGACGGCTCCGTCGTGCCGGCGTTCCTGAACCTCACGTGCGACGGCGAGCGCGTGCACCTCACCACCGCCGGCCTGCCCACGGACGGCTTCGACTACGTGTCCGCCACCGGTCGCGTGGAGCGCGTGGAGGTGTTCTACGACCGCGGTGTGGCCGAGGTGTTCGTCAACGACGGCGAGGATGCGGGCGCGATCCTCTTCGACTGCGACGGAATGGCCGACGACGGCTTCTCCTCGCCGCTCGTCGTGGAGCGTCTCGACGGCGAGGCCGTCGTCCGGGAACTGCACGGCATCCGCTGAGCGCCCGACCCATCCCAGCTATAAGGGGTACATCCGGCATCTCGCGGACATCCATCTGCGTTACAAGGGGTTGTTGACCGAAGTACAACGACCCCGGAACGGCGGAATGACGTTGCGGGAAAGCCGTCTTGCGGATGAGCGGCACCCCTCATAGAGCAGATAGAGCCCTGCAAGGCCACGAATGTACCCCTTGCAACACGGAAAGCCCTTCCGTGGTGGAACCTCCGCTGAGGATTCCACCACGGAAGGGCTTTCGTCATGCCTTGCGGCCCCCGGGAGCCGGGACGGGATCAGGCCTCGAAGTAGCCGGACGCGCCGAGACGGGCGTTCGGGTCGAGCAGCATGGCCTTCTCGACCTCGTGGGCGTCGTAGCGCGTGCCGTCCGCGAGCTTCGTGCCGTCCTCGCGGAAGCGGCGGTTGTCGATCGGCTCGTACAGCGCGGCGCGGCCCATCATGCCCTCCTCGAGGCGGCGCTGGCCGGCGGCCAGACGCGCGTTGGCGCGTTCGCGCCACTGCTCCAGGGCCTCCGAGCCTTCGGTCTTCGCCACGGCGGCCTCGAACGCGCCCGGGTTGACGAGCGCGACGAAGCCGGAGACGTGCCCGAAGCCGAGCGACGTGGCGAGCCCCGCCTTGACCGGACGACCCTCCGCGACGCGGCCGAACGCGTCCTCGCCGCCGCCGATGCGCAGCGGTTCGCGCAGCCACACCATGTGGTCGTCCTTCGCGAGCTTCGGGTCGACACAGTCGAGCGAGGCGTTCGCCGGGATGACGCCGGAGGCGAACAGCTGCGTGAGGCCGTTGACCTGGAAGACGCAGGCGCCGCCCTTCGCATGGCCGGTGAGGGTCTTCTGCGAGATGACGAACAGCGGGTTGCCGTCGGTGCGGCCGATCGCGTGGGCGAGCGTGTTGTGCAGCTCGGACTCGTTCGGATCGTTCGCGTTGGTGGACGTGTCGTGCTTGGAGACCACGGCGATGTCGTCCGGCGTGACGCCGAGCTTGGCGAGGTCGTGGACCAGCTTCGAGTCGCGTCCGCCGAGGCCGGCGGCGAGCGCGCCGAGGCCCGGGGCCGGGATCGACGTGTGGGCGCCGTCCGCGTAGGAGTGGATGAAGCCGATGACGCCGGCGACCGGCAGGCCCAGCTTCAACGCGATGTCGCCACGCGTCAGCAGGATCGTGCCGCCGCCCTGGGATTCAAGGAACCCGCCGCGGCGACGGTCGTTCGCGCGGCTGAAGAAGCGCGCGTCGATGCCCTTGCCGTACATCTCGGCGGAGTTGGCGGTCGCGTTCATGTTGCCGAAGCCGATGACGGATTCGACGCCGATGTCGTCGATCGCGCCGGTGACGACGAAGTCGGCCTTGCCGAGCGCGATCTTGTCGGCGCCCTCCTCCAGCGACACCGCGGCGGTGGCGCAGGCGGAGACCGGCTGGATCATGTTGCCGTAGCCGCCGATGTAGCTCTGCATGACGTGTGCGGCGACGACGTTCGGCAGCGCCTCCTGGAGGATGTCGGTCGGGATCTCGTGGTTGAGGAACCGGTCGAGGTAGAGCTTGCGCATCGAGGCCATGCCGCCGAAGCCGGTGCCCTGCGTGCTCGCCACCAGCGAGGGGTGGATCGCCTGGAGGATCTCGGCCGGGTTGAATCCGGCGGACAGGTAGGCGTCCACGGTGGTGACGATGTTCCACAGCGCGATCTTGTCGACGTCGCCCACCATGGAGGCGGGGATGCCCCACTTGACCGGGTCGAAGCCCTTCGGGAACTGGCCGCCGACCGTGCGGGTCATGGCGGCGCGGCGCGGCACGCGAATCATCGAGCCGGCGTGGCGGGTCACGTTCCATTCGCCGGATTCGGCGTCCTTGGCGATGGACGTGTGGGCCTCGTCGAGCTTGACGTATTCGCGGGCGACCTGCTCGGTGGGCACGGAGAAGGTGACGTCGTGGTCGAGGTAGACCTCGGCCTCCTCCTCGTCGGCGCCGTCCTTGTAGTCGTTGCCCATGCCCTCTTCGAACGGGCGGATGCCGGAGCGGGCCACGACCTCGTCGTGGTAGCGTCCGGCGATGTCCTCCTCGGGCACGAGTTCGCCGTCAGTGTCGTACCAGCCGGGCTTCGGGCTGTCCTGCCAGGTGAGCAGGCCCATGTTCCAGGCGAGTTCGAGCACGGCGCCGGCGTTGAGGTCGACGGTGCCGTCCGGGTGGATGCCGAGTTCGGCCTGGGCGCGCGTGCGGCCGGAACCCCACGGGCCGAGTTCGCCGACGGAGACGATGACGATCTCGTCCTCCGGGCGGGCGGTGACGCCGGTCCAGTCGTTCAGGTCGACGTGCGGCTGGTGCGGGACGTGCGGCGTGGGCAGCGCCTTGATGAGTGTCTCGTCCTTCGACGCGGCGTCGGTTTCGGTCTCCGCCGTCGTTTCGGCGGCCTTCGCGGCGTCGGCCTCCGCCTCCGCCCTGAGCGCCTTGATGTCGATGGACGTGTCGCCGAGTCCGCCGGTCAGGTCCACGTCGAGCGGCGCTTCGACGGCCGCCTTGCGCGCGTCCGCCGTGCACAGGTCGAGCAGTTTGGCGGCAATCTGTGCGGTGGAGTACGTGTGGATGCCGTGGCGTTCGACGACGGCGACGAGCGGGTCGTTGCCGCCCATGAGGCCGGTGCCGCGCACCCAGCCGATCTTCGGGTGGGCGAAGGTGACGCGGTTGGACCATGCGTCGCGTTCGGCGCGGGCGCGGTTGACGATCGCGTCGAAGGCCGACTTGACTTCGCCGTACGCGCCGTCGCCGCCGAAGCGGCCGCGGTTCGGGGAGCCGGGCAGGACCACGTGCAGCTTGTGCTGCACGTCGGTGTCGGCGCCGATCTTCGACAGTCCGGCGATCGCACGCTCGACGCCCCACAGCATGAGGCGGGCCTGCGATTCGAACAGTTCGCCGGAATCGGCGAGCGTGCCGTGGACCGGCGGGGCGGCGAACGGGAAGAACAGGGTGGGTTCGTAGGCAGGCTTGAGGATGGTGGTGGTCGCGCCGTTCACCTTCTTCTGCACGTGGCCCACCCAGTCCGCGAGCGCGTCCACGTCGCGGAAGCTGGACAGGTTCGCGGGCACGAGCCTGAGCCTGGCGTTTCCGGCCGCGTGCGAACGGTACGCCTGCTTGGCCCACGCCTTGATGGACGGCTTGAAGCTGTGCGAGGTGGCGATGACGGTGGCGCCGCCGGCGAGCAGGCCTTCGACCACCTGTGCGGCGATCGAGTTCGGGCTCACGCCGGTGACGACGGCCACGTCGCCCGCGAAGCGGGACGCGGTCTCATCGGCCGAGGCCGGTTCGAGGGCTTCGGTGGCGATGCGGGTGAACTCGTCGGCAAGGTTGACGAACGTGTCGTCGGTCTCACCGGCCGGGACGAACACGTCGGTGACCGCGAACGAGTCTTCGTGGCGTCGCGACACTTGCGCGGCGAACCACTTGGCTTCGTCGGCGACGGCCTTGCCGAGGCCGACGAACGAGCCGTCGAGCGCGGCGGCATCGTGCTCGTAGAACGCGCGGGCGAGGTCCTCGCGGGCGGAGGCCCAGCGGTCGTCGAAGAGGATGGCCTTGGCGGCGTCGAAGCGGGGTTCCACCTGCTTCGGCCAGTCGGAACCGAGTTCGGCTTCGACGGCCGCGACCACGGCGGCGTTCCCGTCCTCGCCCGGTTCGGGGGCCGGGGCGGCCACACCGAGCTCGTTCAGCACGAAGCGGGCGGTGGCGGCGAGCACGCCGTTGGAGCCGGTGACCTTCTCGGCGAACGCGTCGAGCGCGGCGGAGTCGACCACGGCGCCACCGGCGGAACCGCCGGCGGACGGCTTGGAGACCGGCACGCCCTTGGTCTGGCCGACGAGCGTCACGGCGTCGTCGATGAGCTGGTCGGCGGCGGCCGCGTTGGCGGCGGCGCCGGTGGGTAGCTTGGCGAGGTCGCCGCCGCGGGAGCTGGCGCCTTCGCGGGTGTCGAGCAGCAGCGCCGCGGTGGTGGCGGCCACCCAGCCTTCGCCGAGGCCCCACACGCCGGTCACACGTTCGCGGATGTGCGCGGGCTTGACGCCTGCGGCGCCGAACAGGGCGCGCAGACGGTCGCGGATCGCTTCGGACAGGACCGGGCCGAACGGCTTGTAGTTCGGGGCGACCTTGTTGACGAGCGCGGCGAGCTGGTCGAGCGTGGCTTCGGCGGCGCCGTCCACGCTGGCCACGCCCAGTTCGGAGCTGATGTCCATGAGCAGCTGGTTGCGGCGGGAGGAGACGCCGTTGGTGAGCGTGTCGGTGGTGTCGGACGCACCGATCTGGTCGAGGCGCAGCTTGGCGGAGTAGGCCATGAGCACGCCGATTGCGTCGGACGCCTTGAACGGCAGGTCGGCCGCCGGACCGTTCGCCGCGGAGCCGGAATCGGCGGCGGCCGGATCGACTGGAGCGGGGGCGGCGGCCGGAGCCGGAGCCGCAGCCGGCACCGCCGGAGCGGCGGAACCGAGCTTGGCGACGGCGGAACCGCCGGCGGGCGCGGTCTCGGCCTTCGTGGCCGGAGCCGCGGATGCGGCCTCGGCGCTCTCCTCCGGCTCGTCGGGCACGAGGGAATCGGAGTCGGTCATATACACGCGGCCTTCGTCGCGGCCCACGTTGTACACGGTGACGTCGGTGTTGGAGAACTCGGGCAGACGCAGGGTCTTGGTGCCGAGGTTCGCGAGGGTCGGGGCGTTGCCGAGGCCGACCTC
This sequence comes from Bifidobacterium sp. CP2, assembly GCF_018555635.1. Taxonomy (NCBI): domain Bacteria; kingdom Bacillati; phylum Actinomycetota; class Actinomycetes; order Bifidobacteriales; family Bifidobacteriaceae; genus Bifidobacterium; species Bifidobacterium sp. CP2. The sequence continues at coordinate 33,154 of NZ_JAFEJX010000007.1, forward strand.
CACGTACTCCTCCACGCCGAGCCCGCCCTGCGCGGCCTTGCGGAACAGCAGGGACTGAGTCTCGATCCAGCGCACCGGGGAGGCGAACTGCCAGGAGAGCAGTTCGGTGAGCAGCAGGCGGCCGAGCTTCTGGTCGTCGGCGGCATAGGAATCCCACACGGCCGGGTCGTCGAGCGCCTCCTTGATGCGCTCGGAGGGCACGACCTCGAGGATCTTCGCGGCGAACTCCTTGGTCATTTCGAACGGCGCGGCCACGAGGTTCGGGATGTAGCGGCCGACGAGGCGTCCGCGGTAGTCGATGTGCTGCGGGAGCAGCGCGTCGAGCTTGTCGCGGAACTCCGGCACGCCCTTGCGCAAGAGCGTGGAGTGGAACGGCACGTCGATGCCGGGCACGAGCATGAACGCCGGCTTGCCGCCCGCCTCCTTGGCACGGCGGTTGGCGTCCGCCTGCAGGGCCTTGAGGCCGGCGATGGTGCCGGCGATCGCGTACTGCGCGCCGGCCAGGTTGTAGTTGACGATCTGCAGGAACTCGCCGCTCGCCTCGGCCACGGATTCGACGTACGCCTTGACGTGCGCGTCGTCCACACCGAACTGGTTCGGGCGCAGCGCGCCCATGCGGTAGTTGGAGCGGCCCTGCGCGTCGCGTTCGATGAGGTGGTGCATGGTGGAGCCGCGGTGGAACACGAGCTCGAGCACGGTCTCCAGCGGGATCACGCCGGCGAACGCCGAAAGGGCGTTGTATTCGCCGAGCGAATGGCCGGCGAAGTAGGCGGGCCAGATGTCGCTGCCGGATTCGCGCAGACGCGCGGTCTGGGCGAACGCCACGGTGGCGAGCGCCACCTGCGTGAACTGGGTGAGGTTGAGCAGGCCCTCCGGGTGGCGGTAGGTGACGCCGTTGGCGGTGAGCTCCTTCGGGTTATCGCGCACGAGGGCGATGATCGAGAAGCCGAGCTTGGCGCGGGTGAGCTTGTCGGCGCGCTCCCACACGTCGCGGGCGGCGGGCGACTTGGCGCGCTCGTCGAGGGCCATGCCCTGCTTCTGGATGCCTTGGCCGGGGTAGACGAACGCGGCCTTGGGGGCGCGCACGAGCGCGGTGCCGCGGGAGACGAGCTGGCCGTCGATGCGGCAGGTGACCTCGAGGGCCATGCCGCCGTGGTCGAGCTTGCCGACGCGTTCCACGGAGATCTCGACCTCATCGTTCAGCTGGACCATGCCGTACATGTTGTAGGTCCAGCCGGCGATCTCGTAGTGGGCGCCCTTGTCGTCGGTCGCCTGGACCGCGTGCTGTGCGGTGGCGGACAGCCACATGCCGTGCACGAGCGGCGCGGCGAGGCCGGAGATGGCGGCGCCCCGCTTGGAGGTGTGGATGGGGTTGAAGTCGCCGGAGGTGCGGGCGAACGCGGTCATGTCGTTCGGCGCGGTCACCTTGACGCGGCGCAGGAGTCGGCGCGGCGTGGGCAGGACCTTGGTCTCCTCTTCGCCGTCCTCCTCGGATGCGGTGGGGTGGGCGGCGAGCCAGTCGCCGTATTCCGGCGCTTCGGCCGGCAGCGCGTCGGAGTAGACGCGGCCGCGGATGGCGAAGCGTTCGGTCTCGCGGGCGAGCAGGGTGCCGTCGGCGGCGGTGTGGGTCACGTGGATGGTGACGACGCGTCCGGAGGCGGATTCGACGTAGTCCTCGGCCCACGATTCCAGCGTGATGGTTTCGCCGACGTGCTGCAGCAGTTCGTCCTCGGTCTCCTCGAGTTCGATGAGGTGGTCGAGGTGGACGGCGTTGAGCAGGCCTTCGATGACCGGGTAGCCGTGGACGGACACGGAGCCGAGCGCCGCGTAGATGGCCGGCCATGCGGGGCCGACGAGCGCGTCGGGCGCGATGCGCGAGGCCCTCAGGGTTCCAGGCAGGGCGCCGCCGGTCGCGGCCTCGTGGTCGTAGCCGAGGTTCGCGGAGAGGGTGTAGTGGGCGTGCGCTTCGCCAAACGGACGCGAAGCGGCCGTTACATGCGAAGCGCGCGAGGAGGAGGACAGTCCGGTGGACTGTCCGACGACGGAGCCATCCGTTTCCTGTCCGGGCACCGTCTCGATCTCCGGCATCGCGACGAGCTTGTCGCCGGTGATGGCGGTGTTGCCGATGCCGGCGGTGGCGGCGAGCATCGCGTACACGTCGGGGATGAGGCGTTCGCGGTTGACGATCGGCATGCCGCCGGTGGCGTCCTTCGGCACGGTGAGCGGGATGACGATGTCGCGCACGGCGTGCTTGGACGTGCCGCCGTCCGGGTCGTCGTCCCAGTAGGTGTCGAGGTGGATGTCGAGGTCATATTCGCCGTTCGTCTCGTCGACGGCGCGGATCTCGTAGTGCTTGTCGCCGAGGGCGGTGCCGTAGGCGGGGTTGTCGGTGACGTGGCCCACCCAGGAGATGTTCGGGGACTTGCGGATGTAGTCCTCGGCGCTGACGGCCTCGCCGAGCGTCGCGTACAGCGGTTCGGCGGAGGTGGTTTCGGCGGAGTCCGCGGCGAGCGTCTTCGCGCGTTCGATGGCGGCGGTCTCGAAGCGGCCGAGGATGTCGGCCACCGGCTCGTCCACGGTGGTGATGCCGGCCACGGAGATCGGGCCGGGGATGACGCGCACGGAATCGGCGGAGTAGCGCGGGTCCTCGGACTGCCACAGCTGGTCCTGGCCCCACCAGCGCAGCAGGTCGTTGTCGATGACCGGCACGAACGGCATGGGCTTGGGGTATTCGCGCACGAGCACCGGGAACCAGGCCTCGTCGGCGGGGGTGACCTTGAGTTCGGCGGCCTGCGGGTACGCCTGCGCCAGCGCCTCCAGCGCCGGCTTCGGGTCGGCGATGACGTCGTCGCGCGTCACGTCGAGCTTCGAGGCGAACTTGCCGGAGTCGACGTCGGCGACGCGGGCCTCGATGCGGTGCAGCAGGTCGAGGAAGCGGTCGGCGTACGTGTCGTCGACCCACGGGTAGGCGAGGTCGGCGAAGCGCTGCGCCCACTGGAGGTAGGTCATGGTCTTGAGGTCGCCGAAGTACGGCTTGGCGGTCTTGTCGAGCGCGGCGATAATCTCGTCGCGGCGGGATTCGAGCTCCTCCGGGTGCTTCATGACGCGCACGAGCAGGCGGCCGCAGGCGGCGGAGGCGTTCTCCACCTCGTAGATGTCGGCGTGCAGGTGGCTCAGGCCGGAGGCGACGCCGCCCACGGACTTGCCGGACGGCACCCACGTCTCGCCGGCCGGGCCGAACGGGTCGGTCTTGGCCGCGGCCGCGGCGGTCTCGGGCGTGATGCCGGGCGTGGCGACGAGCAGCTTCTTGACCTCGGGGCTGGTGTGCGCCTCCTTGGCGGTCATGACGGCGGTGCCGACGAGCACGCCGTCGACCGGCATGTCGGGCAGGCCGTAGGCGCGCGACCATTCGCCAGACAGGTAGTCGGCGGCGCGTTCGGGCGTGCCGATGCCGCCGCCGGCGACGAGCACGAGGTTCGCGCAGGCGCGCACCTCGGCGTACGTGGAGGTCAGCAGGTCGTCGAGCGACTCCCAGCTGTGGTGGCCGCCCGCGGCGCCGCCTTCGACCTGCATGAGGATGACGGTGGGGGCGACGGCCTTGGCGATGCGAATGACCTGGCGGATCTGGTCGACGGTGCCGGGCTTGAAGCTCACGTACGGCAGGCCGTCCTTCCTCAGCTGCGCGATGAGCGCGACGGCCTCGTCGAGTTCGGGCACGCCGGCGGAGACGACGACGCCGTCGATGGGGGCGCCGGACGCGCGCTTCTTCGGCACGATGCGGGTGGAGCCGAACTGGAGGTTCCACAGGTAGCGGTCCATGAACATCGCGTTGAATTCGACGGTGCGGCCCTCGTCGAGCAGCTCCTCGAGCTTGGCGACGTGACGGTCGAACACCTCGGCGGTGACCTGGCCGCCGCCGGCGAGCTCGGCCCAGTAGCCGGCGTTCGCGGCGGCCGCCACGATCTCCGGGTCCACGGTGGTGGGGGTCATGCCGGGCAGCAGCACCGGCGGCTTGCCGGTGAGTTCGGAGAACTTGGTGACGAGGCGGTCGCCGGCGGGCGTGTGGGCCACGCGCGGGGCGAACGCCTTCCAGTTCTGGGTGCGGGAGGGTTCCTCGGTGGCGGTGGACAGCGCGGCGCGTTCGGCCAGCGTGGAGGCTTCGACGACGCCCACGCCGGTGCCCTGCGCCACGTTGCCGATGAGCTTGCCGAGCGTGTTGCCCGGGCCGAGGTCCACGATCCACAGCGTGGAGGGGTCGTTGTCTTCGAGCGCGGCGCGCACGCGGGAGGCCCAGTCCACGTGGTTGAGGAGCACCTCCTCGGCGAGCGCGCGGGCGCGGTCGGCGTCGAAGCCGCACGTCTCCGCCCAGGCGACGGTCTGGTCGACGGCCGGCTTCATGAGCGGGGAGTGGAACGGCAGGGTCACGTCGAGGTATTCGAGGACGGGCGCGAACACGGCGCCGCCGCGCACCTTCCCTTCGCGCAGGGCGGCCTGCTTCCTGTGCTCCTTGGCGACTTCGACGGCGAAGGCGGCGAGGTCGTCCGGGAAGCCGGAGATGACGTGGTGGTCGGCGGAGTTGGTCACGGCGACGGCGATGGGCCCGCGCGGGTTGTTCACGCGTGCGGCGAGCAGGTCGACCTGTTCGCGGGTGGCGCCGCGCACGGACAGCATCGGCGTGGCTTCGCCGTGGCGCGGGTTGAGGGCGAGTTCGCGGGCGGCGCGCGTGCCGGCGGCGCCGATGAGGGCGGCGGTGGCGAGGATCTCGTCGATCTGGTCCGCGGCGGCTTCGATGGAGCCGGCGGCTTCGATGGCCTTGACCATGTGCACGGCGAGCACGCCCTGCGAGTGGCCGAGCACGGCGGCCGGCTTGGCGGCGGCCACGTCGTAGCCGAGGTGCTGCAGGTCGATGAGCGCGCCCAGCTGGGTGAGGGCGATGCCTTCGACGGAGGCGGTGGCGTCCGCGGCGGCGCCGAGGCGGGCCGGGTTCGGTTCGAAGCCGAACAGGTCGACGGGCCTGCCGGTGGTGGCGAGCAGGTCGGCGTTCACCGGGGTGAGCTTGGTCGCCGCGGCCTTGACGTGCGCGTGGAGCGCGTCGGCGAGGTCGGGGTCGGCGGTCTGGTCGGCAAGCGCGGACGGCCACGGCGTGGATTGTCCGGCGAAGGCGAGCGCGTGCGGCTCGCCGGCGGCCAGGCGGTTGAGGAAGAATGCGGTCATTGGTGTTCCTATCTGTGTGTATCTGTGTGTTGCGTTTCGGGTTGTTGCGTAGGTCTGTGGTTACGTTCCGTCATGCGGATGGCTCCGTCGGAGGACAGTCCACTGGACTGTCCTCCTCGCGCTGTGACCTGCCGAGCGGGTCACAATGGCTGGTTGCCATGGTGCTTGTCGACCGGCCTCACACGGCGTTTGCCGGCGAGGGTGGCGAGCGAGGAGGCGATCGCCTCGCGCGTCTGCTCGGGGTCGATCATCGCGTCGATCTGCCCGAGTTCGAGCGAGAGGTTCGCGTTGACGGTGGTGGATTCGTAGTCGGCGATGTACTTCGCGCGCAGCGCCTCCACGTCCCCGCCGGAGGCCTTGGCCTTGGCGAGGTCGTGGCGGTGGATGATGTTGACCGCGCCGGCGGCTCCGAGCACGGCGATCTGGGAGCTGGGCCAGGCGAAGTTCATGTCGGCGCCGATGGCCTTGGATCCCATCACGATGTATGCGCCGCCGAACGCCTTGCGCAGCACCACGGTGACGAGCGGCACCTGCGCGTTGGCGTACGCGTAGATGACCTTGGCGCCGCGACGGATGATGCCGGCGTGCTCCTGTTCGGCGCCGGGCTTGTAGCCGGGCGTGTCCACGAGGGTGATGACGGGCAGGTTGAACGCGTCGCACAGGCGCACGAAGCGCGCGATCTTCTCGGAGGAGTCGACGTCGAGGATGCCGGCGTTGACGTTCGGCTGGTTGGCGACGACGCCGACGGGGTGGCCGTCGATGCAGGCGAAGCCGACGAGCGCGGAGGCGGCGAACCGTTCGTGCACCTGCACGAATTCGCCGTAGTCGACGATGCAGCGGATCACGTCGATCATGTCGTAGGGCTGGCGGTCGTTGTCGGGCACGATGGCGGCGAGGCGCTTGGCGGTGTCGCGTTCGGCGCGGGTGGCGGCGTACGCGTAGACCGGCGGCTGTTCGCCGGCGTTGGACGGCAGGTAGGCGAGCACGGTGCGCGCGTAGTCGATGGCGTCGGATTCGTCCTCGCCGAGGTAGTGCGCGACGCCGGATTTCCGGCTGTGCACGTCGCCGCCGCCGAGGTCGGCCATGGAGATGGTCTCGCCGGTGGCGGCCTTGACCACGTCCGGTCCGGTGACGAACATGTTCGAGTTCTCGCGGGTCATGATGATGAGGTCGGTCAGGGCCGGGCAGTAGACGGCGCCGCCGGCGCAGGGCCCGAGGATGAGGGAGATCTGCGGGATGAAGCCGCTGGCCTCGCAGGTCTTGCGGAAGATGCGCCCGTATTGGGTGAGCGCGGCGACGCCCTCCTGGATGCGCGCGCCGCCGGAGTCGACGATGGCGACGACCGGGATCCGCAGGGCGATGGCCATGTCCATGAGGTGGCAGATCTTCTCGCCTTCGGCGGTGCCGAGCGTGCCGCCCTTGACGGAGAAGTCCTGCGCGTAGACGGCGACCTTGCGACCGTAGACGAGGCCGAAACCGGTGATGACGGCGGAGCCGGCCTTGCCGGCGTTGATGTCGCCGCCCTGGAAGCGTCCGATCTCCTCGAAGGTGCCGGCGTCGAACAGCAGGTCGAGGCGTTCGCGCGCGGTGCGCTTGTGCTTGGCGTGCTGCTTGTCGCGCGCGCGGTTCTCGGCGTCGCGCGCGAGTTCGGCGGCGCGGATGACGGCGGCGCGCAGCGGCTGGCGTCCGTTGGCGGCCGGCGCGGCGGTCGCCGCCGACGCCGAGGCCTCCGATTGTTTCACGCCGTGTTCCACGGCTCCGGTGGACTGTTCCACGCGTTGTTTCACGGCCTGCTGCACGGCGGGCATGTTCACGATGTCGGTCATCTCAGGCCTCCTTCGTCTTGTCGCCGGCGGCTCCGGCGGCCGCGGGGGCCGGCTTGCCGGCCGAGCCGGACGCCCCAACCACGTCCAGCGTGACCAGCGTGTCACCGGCCTCCACGCCGTCGGCGGGGCCGACGAAGATCTTCGTCACCGTGCCGGCCGCGGGCGCGTACACGTAGTTCTCCATCTTCATGGACTCCAGCACGACGAGCAGGTCGCCCTTCGCCACCTGCTGGCCGGGGGCCACGTTGACGCGCGTGACGACCGCCTGCATCGGGGAGGCGATGACGCCCGACTTCGCGCCGTCGTCGGCGGCGCGGGCCGTGGCGGCGGCGTGCGAGCCGGCGCCACGCAGCGGCTGGGTGGGCCGTTGCGCGCCGCGCGCCCGGGCGGAGCCGGTGAGGTTGTCGACGACGTCCGCGGGGATGGTGAGCTTGACGCGACGGTCGTTCATCTCGATGACGAACGTCTCGGTGGGCGCCGGCTTGCCGGCGTCCGCGTCCGCGGTGAGCGAGGCGGGCTGGCCGGCGCGGGCGGCGGCCGCGCCGCGGTTCAGGTACGTGCGTTCCAGCCATTTCGTGCTCACGTCGAACGGGTGGCCGTGTTCGGCGGTGAACGCGTCGTCGCGGAAGACCTGCTTGAACAGCGGAATCGGCGTGGGCACGCCCTCGATGACCATCTCGTCGAGGACGCGACGCACGCGGGCGACCGCGTCGAGGCGGTTCTGCGCGGTGACGACGACCTTGCCCATCATCGAATCGAACTTCGGGGAGACGGTGTCGCCCTCCACCACGCCGGTGTCGATGCGCACGCCGGGGCCGGACGGCCAGACGATGCGCTCCAGCGTGCCGGCGGAGGGCGTGAGGTTCGTGGCCGGATCCTCGGAGGTGATGCGCAGCTCGAAGCTGTGGCCGCGCGGCTCGGGCGCGGGCGTGAGGTGCCCGCCGGCGGCGATGACGAGCTGCTCGCGCACGAGGTCGAGGCCGGAGACCTCCTCGGAAACGGTGTGTTCGACCTGCAGGCGCGGGTTCACCTCGAGGAAGTAGACCTTGCCGTTCGGCGTGACCATGAACTCGCAGGTGCCGAGGCCCGTGTAGCCGACGGTCTCGAACAGGCGGCGCGAGTACTCCTTCAGGGTCTCGACGACCTTGTCCGGCAGGAACGGGGCGGGCGCCTCCTCGACGAGCTTCTGGTTGCGCCGCTGCAGCGAGCAGTCGCGCGTGGAATAGACGGTGAAGTCGCCATGGGAGTCGCGGCCGGACTGCGTCTCGACGTGGCGCGCCTTGTCGATGAACTTCTCGATGAAGTATTCGTCGAGGTCGCCGCCTTCGAGCGCGTCGTGGTTGGTGTAGAAGCGGCGCAGCTCCTCGTCGTCGCGCACCACGGTGATGCCATGGCCTCCGCCGCCGTCGGTGCGCTTCATCATGATCGGGTAGCCGTGCGTGTGCGCGAAGTCGAGCAGCGTGCGGATGTCCCTGACCGATTCGGACAGACCGGGCACCGGCGGCACCTTGGCGCGCATGGCCACGCGGCGCGCGGTGATCTTGTCTCCGAGCTCGGTGAGCGCGGTGTGGTGCGGACCCACCCAGATGGCGCCGGCCGCCTCGACCTTGGCGGCGAACTCCGGCACCTCGGAGAGGAAGCCGTAGCCCGGGTGGACGGCGTCCGCGCCGGACCGGTGGATGAGGTCCACGAGCAGGTCCTGGTTGAGATACGTGTCCTGATAGGTGTCGCCGGGCAGCAGGTACGCCTCGTCCGCAAGGTCGACGTATTGCGAGTCGCGGTCCTGTTCGGCGTACACGGCCACGGTGGCGATGCCCATCTCGCGTGCGGTCCTCACCACGCGCAGGGCGATCTCGCCACGGTTGGCGATGAGCAGTTTCTTGACGATAGTCCCCATACCGTCAGGATTGTGCTCTCATTTCTTGACGCTTTCAAACGAATCGTCTACAAAACCGGCGTTGAACTTTTGTTACCTTCCACAAACGTCACCGTAGCTTCGCGGATTTATCCTCGGTGACAACACCGCCAGCCCGGCCGTACCTGGAGCCGGGAGCCGGGCGCACGCCATCGCGCGTCGCCCCGGACGGCGGCATGACCAGCCGGGGCGCCGCGCCCCGCGCGAGAAGGGAACCATCATGCAGTCCAACACCCCAGCCACCTCCCGTACCGCCGCCTCGAGGGCCGCGGCCGTCGCCCGCCGCGCCGCCGGCGCCTCCTGGAAGCCCGCCCTGTTCTTCGCGCTCCTGTGGGTGTCGTCCGCCGCCGGCGCCATCCCGATCCCCGGCACGCCCGTGCCGATCACCCTGCAGACCTTCGTGGTGATGCTCGCCGGGCTCATGCTCACCTGGCGGCAGGCCGGCGCGTCCGTCGCCGCCTATCTGGCCGCCGGCGCGGCCGGCCTGCCCGTGTTCGCGGGCGGCTCCTCCACCATGGCGCTGTTCGGCCCGAGCGCCGGCTTCCTGCTCGGCTTCCTGCCCGGCGTGGTCGTCATCGCGCTGGTCAAGGGCCGGTCGAACGGTCGCGACATCAAGGCGACGGCCCTCACCGCCGTGCGTTATCTCGCCGCGAGCGTCCTCGGTGGCGTCGTGGTGGTCTACGCGTTCGGGTTCATCGTCCAGTCCGCGATGACCGGCGCGCCCCTCGCCGCCGTGGCCCTCGCCTCGATGGGCTTCGTCATCGGCGACGCCGTCAAGGCCGTCGTCGCCTCCCTCGTCGCCGCGGGTCTCGCCCGACTCTGACCGACCCCGGTTCCCGATTTCCACCCCCACGGAATCGGGAACCGCGATCATCGCAGTACACCCACCTCGCTGGCCAGCAGCGCCCGTTCCTCACCAGAATCGGTGCGCACGTTCAGCGAGGCGTCGTCGTTGAGCGACGTCACCACGCCGTGCACGCTCGAACCGTCCACCAGCTGCGCGTCCACCACGCGGCCCTTCATCCAGCACACGTGCCGCATCTCGGAACGCAGACGCGACGACTGCACCACCGGCATCGCGATGAAATCGGACAGACGCGTGCGCATCGACGCGACGAACCGGGAGATGATCTCGTCGCGCAGCTCGTCGACGGGCGGCAGGGGCGCCACGTTCATCTGCAGCGACGTGGCCTTCGCCGTGGGCAGCCGGTCCGCCGGCATGAACAGGTTCGCGCCCACGCTGCACGTCAGCGCGCGCGTCTCCCCGTCACCCGGCACCGGCATCGTCTCCGCGACCGTGCCGCCGATTTTGAGCCCGTGGCAGTAGATGTCGTCCGGCCATTTGAGCGTGAACCCGAAGTCGTCACCGCACGGCAGCGCGCCGCACGCGTCGATGGCACCCTCCAGCGCGTCCAGGGCCGCCAGCTGCGTGATGATCGCGAGCCAGCCGTTGACCATCTCGTCGTCCGCCACCTCGGCCGGCACGGGGAAGACCGCCGTGGCGGTGAGCGAACGGCCCGGCGCGCAGATCCATTGGCGTCCGAACCGCACGAGCGCATTGCTCAGATAGTCCGCGGCGATCACGGTGGCGGGGATGCCGCGCTCCGAGGAGAGCACGACCTCGCCGCGTTCCAACATGCGGCGGGCCTCGGCATGCGTCGAATCCAATTGGTCGTAGGAGACGACCTTGTCCGCCTCTTCGCGGGTCTTGTCCAGTCGCGGCGCTGCGACCTTCAACAGTGAGATCATGGTCAACATCCTATGCCGCGCCGCTGCGGGCGTCAAAAAACCGTCAACGTCCGCCATGACCCGGGCAGACGGCCACCGGTAGAATACTGCCCTATGAGCAATCCCGTCGAACATCCCTCCACGTCCGTACGCGCCTCCGCCGCGAATCCGACGGATCCGGCGCGGCCGACACGTCCGGCGCGCGTGGCCCCGGCCGCGCGGTGGGCCCTCGCCGTGGCCGCGTGCCTGTGGCTCGCCTGGTGCACCGCCGTGGGACCGCTCTACTGGGACGACTCCTCCCTCGCCGACTTCAACTGGGTGAATGCGTCGTACGGCGTCGTCGCGTTCGTCGTCTATCTCGCCATCGTCGCGGCGATCGTGCGTGTGGGACGACGCGAACCGCTGTTCGGCCGTCGCGCCCATGGACGACGCGACGGACACGACGGCCGCGACGTCACCGGGCGCACGTCGTCGGAAGACAAGCAAACCGCACGGACCGACGGCCGCACACGCCGCATCGCACGCGCCGTACGCACCGGACTGCACCGCGCAGGGGCCGTGGTCCAACGCTGGATCGTGCGCGGCACGGACGCGCGCTGGAAGATCGGCGTCATCCTGTTCCTCGGCTGGCTGTGGGCGCCCACCACGCTGCTCGCCGCATTCGGCGCGGACCTGCGGAGCCAGGCGCGCGAGTTCAGCTGGGCCTGGAACCAGTGGACCGGACTCAAGCAGCCGTACATCGGCTTCTTCTCGTTCGCACCGATGGACATCTACCCCACCGCCCACTACATGTGGCCCTCGGACCCCACCTATCTCACCGACCAGCACAACATCGTGCTCACCCTGTTCTACGGGTCCGTCATGGCCGCGTCCCGCTACCTCACCGATTCGAACGACTGGGGCATCGTGGTCCTGGCCGCCGTCCAGTTCCTCTTCGCGGTGGGCTGCGTCACCGCCACCGCGCACCGGTTCCTCAACATGCCGTGGCTGCGCCGGGCGGGACGTCCGGGCAGGGCGGGCCGTGCCGGCTATGTGGACCGCACCGACTTCCAGCATCCGGAGCGCGGCGTGAACCTCCGGCCGCGCCGCTTCGGCCGCCCGGAGCTCGGCGTGCGCGCCACCCTGCCGCCGCAGGCCGCGCACGCGGGCGCGCGCGTGGCGATCATCCTATTCTTCCTCGTCTGCCCGCTGGCCGTGTTCTCCACCATCTCGCTGACGAAGTCGCCGGTGTTCGCGTTCGCGTTCCTCTGGGCGTTCGGCATCTGGTACGAGCTGCACGCCACGCACGACGCCCGCGACGACACCCGCGCCTCCACGCGGGGAGGCCGTCCCCTGTCCGCCTGGTCCGGCCGGCTCGGTCGATTCCGATTCCTCCGGCATGGCCGTTCCGACGCGACCGTCCCGTCCGGCCGCCTCGCCGTGCCGATCGCGCGCCTCCCCCGCCGCACGCTGCTCGCGTTCACGGCCGCGAACGCCGTCATGCTCATCTCCGCGAAATACGCCTGGTACGTGCTCGTCTTCGAGTTCGCGCTCGCCATCGCCGCCGACCGGCGCCGCTGGACCACGTACGTGACGGCGCTGCTGCTGCCCACCATCCTCATCCACGGCGGCATCTCGCTGGCCATCGGCTCCGGCGCGATCATCGGCGGCGACCCCATCGAAAGCCGCGGCGTGCAGCTGCAGATGATCGCCCGCGTGGCCGAACGCGACCCGGACTCCATCCCGAGCTCCGCCGTGAGGAACCTCTCCCCCGTCTTCAACCTCGACCAGATGGCCGACGCCTACTTCCCGCAGGACGCGGACCCGGTGAAATCGTCCGGTATCCAATCGAAGAAGGTGAGCTACAAGTGGCGTTCCGTGCAGCCGCAGGACATGGACGGGTTCAACCAGGCGTGGCTCGAGATCGTCAAGGCCAGCCCGGTGATCGCCGCGGACGCGCTCATGGCGAAATGCTTCGGCTACTTCGACATCGCCGACCAGCCGTACGTGGCCATGACCTACTACGTGGACAGCGACTACGTGCAGGTGAACTCCACGTGGATCAAGTACTACGACCACGACTGGCGCGCCGCGGTGGCGGGCGCCGCGGACGCGTGGAGCGCCGTGCCGGTGCTCGGCTGGCCCATCCACGGCAACTTCTACGTGATCGCCACGCTGCTGGTGGGCGCCGCAGAGGTGATCCTGCGCCGTTGGCGCGCGCTCGCCTGGCATCTGCCGCTGCTGCTGCTCATGGGCGTGATGATCACCGCGCCGGCGAACAACTTCGAGCGGCACATGCTGCCGGTGGCGTTCTGCTTCGGTTTCCTGCTGCTCACGTTCTGGCGTGATTCCCGCGCTCCCGCGCCACGGACGGCCGAACTACACTGATGCGTATGTCTGATTTTCTGGGGTTGCTGACCGGATACGGCTCCGATGCGCCGGCGGACGGCCGCGACGGGACGGACGGCGGGAAGACCCATACGAACGACCGGGACGCACGCGACCTGCTGACCGCCGTGGCGTTCGAAAGCCTCGCCTCAGGTCTGGACGACGCCCGCGTGGCCTCGCTGCTGCGCGTGCTGGGTTGGGACGGCGACGTCCCCTGCTTCGCGGTGGCCGGCCGTCCGGCCGTGAACGCGGCGGGCGCGCTCGCCGCGGTGGACGCCGCCGTGTCGGATCTGGGCGGATCCTCGCCGATCCGCGGCGTGCATGACGGCGTCGTCGCGGCGGTGGTCCGCGTCGAGGCGGCGGTCAGTCCGGAGGTGGCGTGCACGGCGATGGCGGACGCGTTCGACGTCGCCCGCACCCCGTTGTGTCTGGGACCGGTGCGTCACGGCGTGTCCGGCGCGAAGGCGACGTTGGGGGCGGCGCTAGCGACGGTGGCCGCGGCCCCCGCGTTGGTCCCGGCCGCGCCGGACGGCCCGTCCGGCGCGGCGCGGCGTCGCCGCGCGTCCACGCCGTTGCGCGCGGAGGACGCGCTGCCGGAGCGCGCGCTGGTGGGCGACGAGGACGCGAAACGCGAGCTCGTCGACGTGGTGTACGCGTCGCTCGCCGGCGGGCACGGCGACAATCCGGACGATCCGACGATGGTCACCGTCTCCACGTTCCTCGCTTCGGGCGGTTCGTTGGAGACGACGGCGCGCACGCTCAACGTGCATCCGAACACGGTGCGCTACCGTCTGAAGCGTGCGGCCGATTCGACCGGCTGGGACGCCACCGACCCGCGCGAGGCGTACGTGCTCACCACCGCCATCGCGTTGGGGCGCATGCGGGCCGCGTAGGGACGCGCCTCGCATCGGGCGTTTCCGGACGTCCGACGCGCCCGGATACGGGAAGACCCCCGGTTCCGTACGGAACCGGGGGTCTTGGCGTATCACCGGGCTTGGCCCGTCACACGTTCGCGTCCCCTGATGCGAGGATGCCTGAGAAAATCAGGCGATCGCGGCGGTGTCGACCGGGATGCCGGGGCCCATCGTGGAGGTGATGGTCGCCTTGGTGATGTAGCGGCCCTTCACGGTGGACGGCTTCAGACGCTTGACCTCTTCGGCCACGGCGTGGAAGTTCTCGTCCAGCGCGGTCTCATCGAAGGAGGCCTTGCCGATGAGGAAGGAGAGGTTGCCGTGCTTGTCGACGCGGAACTCGATCTTGCCGCCCTTGATGTCCTTGACGGCCTTGGCCACGTCCATGGTGACGGTGCCGGTCTTCGGGTTCGGCATGAGGCCACGCGGGCCGAGCACGCGGCCGAGACGGCCGACCTTGCCCATCATGTCCGGGGTGGCGACGACGGAGTCGAAGTCGAGGAAGCCGCCCTGCACCTTGGCGATCAGATCGTCGTCGCCGACGATGTCGGCGCCGGCCTCCTGGGCGGCGGTGGCCTGCGGGCCACGCGCGAACACCAGGACCTTGACGGTCTTGCCGGTGCCGTGAGGCAGGCTCACGGTGCCGCGGACCAGCTGGTCGGCCTTGCGCGGGTCGACGTTCAGGCGGAGCACGGCCTCGACGGTCTCGTCGAAGTTGCGCGCCGGCATGCTCTTGAGCAGAGCGATGGCCTGGTCGGGGGTGTACAGGTTGTTGCGATCGACCTTCTCGGCCGCCTCACGGTACTTCTTGGAATGCTTAGCCATCTGTCCTTCTCCTTATCAGTCGGTCACCGTGATGCCCATGGAGCGGGCGGTGCCTTCGATGATCTTCATGCCGGCTTCGATATCACGCGCGGACAGGTCGGCCATCTTCGTTTCGGCGATTTCGCGGACCTGGGCCTTGGTGACGGAGCCGACCTTGTGGGTCAGCGGGTTCTCGGTGCCCTTCTCGATGCCGGCGGCCTTCTTCAGCAGCGCAGCCGCCGGAGGGGTCTTCAGCACGAAGGTGAAGGTACGATCTTCGTAGACGGTGATCTCGACCGGGATCACCTGTCCCATCTTGTCCTGCGTCTGGGCGTTGTACGCCTTGCAGAAGTCCATGATGTTGACGCCGTGCGAACCGAGCGCAGGACCCAGCGGCGGGGCCGGGTTGGCCTTGCCAGCCTGAATCTGCAGCTTGATCAGCGCGGAGACTTTCTTCTTGGGAGCCATGTGATGGTTCTTCTTTCTATAACGCGGTGCGACCGGTCGCCGTTCGTCTCCCCGGCGCTGCCGCCGCGGAGGCCCGTACGGTCTCCTCCCGCAACTTATATTGCTGTGCTGTGCTAGCGGGTCTCCCCTCCAGACACGAACTTTCTAATATTGCCACCGAAGCCAGACCGACGACACGCCGTGGATGCGGGCCCGGAAACGAGAAATCCCCGCACCGTGCGGGTGCGGGGATTCTTATGACACATCACCGGAATTCAACGATGCGTGCGGTAGCGAGGCGCACCGAGGGAAGGCGTACAAAGGTACGTCGACCGAGGAGCAACGAAGCTAACGCTCCATCGTTGGATTTCAGTCCAGCTTTTCGACCTGGTTGAAGCCCAGCTCCACCGGCGTATCGCGGCCGAAGATGGACACGAGCACGGTGAGCTTCTGGGTGGTGGGCTCGACGTCGGAGACGACGGCGGCCATGGTGGCGAAGGGGCCGTCGGTGACGGTGACCTGATCGCCGATGGCGTAGGAGACCTCGATGGTGCGCTTCTTGGCGGCGGCGGGCTTGTCGCCGGCCTTCTTGAGCGCCTCGGAGGCGATCATCGGGGCCATCATGGCGACGACCTCCTTGCGGCTGAGCGGGGCCGGATCCTTGGTGGGTCCGACGAAACCGGTCACGCCTTCGGTCTCGCGCACGATGCGGCGGGCGTTCTCGTCAGGCCACATGCGGATGAGCACGTAGCCGGGGACGCGCACGCGGGTGATGACCTTCTTGCCCTTGTCCGTGTGCTTCTCGACTTCCTCCATCGGCACTTCGATCTGGAAGATCTTGTCTTCGAGGCCGAAGGACTGGATGCGGGATTCGACGTTGGTCTTGACGCGCTTCTCGTAGCCGGAGTAGGTGTGCAGCACGTACCACTTGCCTTCGAGGGTGCGCAGCTCCTTGGAGAAGGCTTCGACGGCGGCCTGGCCGGCGTCGGTGGCCTCGGCCTGCTCGGATTCGTTGGTCTCGGTCTCCTCGTCCTCGTCGAGGTTGAGGGCGGGAGCGGATTCGACGGACGCGACCGGCGCTTCGGCGGCGTCTTCGGAAGCCGGTTCGGAGGCGACGGGAACCGCAGGAGCCTCTTCGGCGTTCGCGGCGGCGGCCTCGACCGGTTCGGTCTCCGGCAGGTCGGGCAAAGCGTCGAGGTTCTCGAGATTCACTTCATCACTCATGCGATTTCACCTTCGGGATTCGTGTTGTTCGTTCGGGATACGATCAGCCGAACACCCACAGCGTAAGCTTGCCCAGACCGAAGTCCATGCCGGTGACCAGAGCCATCAGCAGCAGCACGAAGATGAAGACGGCGAGGGACCAGAAGAACAGTTCCTTGGCAGTCGGGGTAACGACCTTGCGAAGCTCGTCGATGATCTGCTTGATGAACAGACCGATGCGCATGAAGACGTTCGGCTTGACGACCTTTTCGCTCTTGCTAGCCTTCGCCATAATCATCCTTCGCTTGGGGTATTCGTCATAACTTGGCAGGGAAGGCGGGACTCGAACCCACAACCTACGGTTTTGGAGACCGTTGCGCTACCAATTGCGCCACTTCCCTAGGTGAACTTCACCTCGGTTCCGCGTCCCGAAGGAACGCTTCGCCACGGCGAAAACCGCCAAGCAGATAGTGTAGCGACTCCCCTTGATTTCGTCAATTCATGGTGTCCACATACAGGAAATCCCGTGGTGAAACCACGGGATTCCAACGGTTGTCACGGCATGTCGGGATATGGACGGCGTCCCGTCCGTCACCCTCGCCGAGAGGAGGGTCAGGCTTCGACGTATGCCTTCATGCGGCGCATGCCCTCGGCGAGCTGGTCGTCGGCCAGCGCGTAGGAGAAGCGCAGGTAGCCGGGCGCGCCGAACGCCTCGCCGGGCACGGCGGCGACGTGCGCCTCGTCGAGCAGGGCGGCGGCGAATTCGGAGGAGGACTGCGAGACGGTGCCGTTCGGACCGAGCGGCCTGCCGAGCAGCGCGGTGATGTCGGCGAACGCGTAGAACGCGCCGGTCGGCGTCGGGCAGTGCACGCCCTCGATGTCGTTCAACGCGGCGACGATGGCCTTGCGACGCACGTCGAACGCCTCGCGCATCGTGTACACGGCGTCGAGCGGACCGGAGACGGCGGCGATGGCGGCGCGCTGGGAGACGTTGGCCACGTTGGAGGTCATGTGTCCCTGGAGCTTGGCGGCGGCCTTGGCGACCGGCTCGGGGGCGATGAGCCAGCCGACGCGCCAGCCGGGCATGGCGTAGGTCTTGGCCACACCGTTGAGCACGATGAGCTGGTCGCGCACCTCGGGCACGGCGGCGCCGATGTACGTGGTCTTCGCGTCGTCGTAGTTGAGGTGCTCGTAGATCTCGTCGGAGATGACCCACACGTGGTGCTCGATGGCCCATGCGGCGATGCCCTTGATGGTCTCGGCGCTCCACACGGCGCCGGTGGGGTTGTTCGGGGAGTTCACGATGATGGCCTTCGTGCGTTCGGTGCGGGCGGCCTCGATGGCCGCGAGGTCCGGCTCGAAGCCGCGGTCGGCGCCGGCGAACACCTCGACCGGCACGCCGCCGGCGAGCTTGACGGCCTCCGGGTAGCTGGTCCAGTACGGGGTGGGGATGATGACCTCGTCGCCTTCGTCGAGGAGGATCTGGAACGTGGAGTAGACGGCCTGTTTGCCGCCGTTGGTGACGACGACCTGCTCCGGCGCGACCTCGTAGCCGGAGTCGCGCAGCGTCTTGTCGGCGATGGCGCGGCGCAGCTCGGGCAGGCCCGGGGTGGGCGTGTACTTGTAGTTCTTCGGGTCGCGGCAGGCGGCCGCGGCGGCGTCGACGACGTAGTCAGGCGTCGGGAAGTTGGGTTCGCCGGCGCCGAAGCCGATGACGTCGAGTCCGGCGGCCTTCATGGCCTTCGCCTTGGAATCGACGGCGAGCGTGGCGCTCGGGGTCACATGGTTGATGCGGTCGGAGAGAGTCTGCCATTGAGCCATAGTCATGGCTCCCACAATAAACCCGGGGAACGAGAACGGCAATGGTGTTCAGGGCCGTGCCGCGGCAGGCCGCCGGCGGGGAACGCGCCGTCCCGCCGGCTCAACCGATGGAATCGTTGTTGGCGGTGTGATAGCCCAGCTCCGCGCTGATGCGGGCGGCGGCGTCCATCACCACCGGACCGAGGGCCTTCATGCGCTTGGGCGGCATGAACGGCAGCGCGGCGGAGACGGAGATGGCGGCGACGGTCTTGCCGCGACCGTCGCGCACGGGGGCGGAGACGCAGCGCACGCCGGGCTCGTTCTCCTCGAGGTCGTAGGCGAAGCCCTGCCTGGCGAATGTGGCCATGGCGGCGGAGAAGGCGGATTCGTCGGCGTAGTCGTGTTCGGGGTCTCGGCCGGTAAGGTTGCGGTCCTGCACGTACTGGCCGCGCCAGCGTTCGGGGGAGTCGATGAGCAGCGCCTTGCCGATGCCGGTGTAGGTGAGCGGCATGCGGGCGCCGATCCACGAGCGGATTTCGATGCCGCGCGTGCCGTGGATCTTGTCGAGGTAGAGCGCCATGCCGGAGTCCTCGACGGCGAGGTGCACGGTGTCCTTGGCCTGCCGGGCGAGGTCGACGAGGATGGGATGGGCGATGGTCTGCAGGGAGACGCTGTCGAGCGCCTGGAAGCCGAGTTCGATGAGGGCGGGGCCGAGCTGCAGGCCGCCATCGGCGTTTTCGCGAAGGAACCGTTCGACGCGCAGGGTCTGGATGAGACGGTGGGCGGTGCTGCGGCTCAGTCCGGTCGCCTCCACCACGGATCGCAGCGACGATGCGCCGGCGGCCACGGCCCGGACGACCATGATGCCGTGGACGAGCGTGCGGGTGCCGGCGGGTGCCGCGGTCTGCGCTTCGATGCGCACTGTGTTCTCTGCCATACCGTCCCACCTTAGCCGATGGACCTCGCCACGTTCCCGCCTTCGACGAGAGGGCGGCGGCGCGGGAACAGCCGCCGCTCTCTCAGTCAGCCCTTGTATTGGGCGATGTCGGCGGCCAGCGCGCGCACGTAGAGGTCGGTGTCGCCGGCCACGGCCACGAAGGTGGCGCCCCACTCGTAGAACCTCTCCACGGTCGGACGGTCGAACGCGAGCGAGCCGATGGCCTTGCCGTGGGCCTTGATCACGTCGAACGCGTGGTGGATCCGGTCCATGATGGCAGCGGCGTCATCCGGGTGGCCGAGCGATGCGGACAGGTCGGCGGGGCCGATGAAGATGCCGTCGATGCCGTCCACGGAGGCGATCCCCTCAATGTCGTCGAGCGCCTCCCGGGATTCGACCTGCACGAGCAGGCAGATCTCGTTCCCGGCGTCGCGCATATAGTGGGGGATGCGCCCCCAGCGGCCGGAGCGCGCGATCGGCGAGCCCACGCCGCGAATGCCTTCGGGCGCGTAGTTCACGGCCTTGACCATGAGCTCGGCCTCTTCCTTGGTGTTGACCATGGGCAGCAGCAGCGTCTGGGCGCCAAGGTCGAGCACCTGCTTGATGAGCACCGGGTCGGCGGCGGCGGGACGCACGATGGGCGTGACGTCGTATGGGGCGACGGCACGCAGCACGTCGAGGATGGTGTTGAGGTCGTACGGGCCGTGCTCGCCGTCGACGAGCATCCAGTCGTAGCCGGCGTCGGCGGAGATCTCGGCGATGGTCGGCGAGGCGGAGGCCATCCACAGGCCGTACTGCGGCCTGCCTTCCTTGATGGCCTGCTTGAACGCGTTATGAGGTAGGGATGTCATTGGAGATCCTTGGTGGTGAATGCCGAAGCCCATCGGACTCGGATCAGTGCTCGAACGGACGCTCGAGCGGGCAGTCGCGGTTGAGTTCGACGCCGAAGCCGGGCTTGTCGAGCTCCTCGGCGGTGATGACGCCATCGTGCGGCACCGGCTCGTCGATGAGGACCGGGTCGAACTGCGGGCGGACGTAGTCGGCGTGCGGCGAGGTCATGAGCATCTCGCTGAACGGCGTGTTGGTGAACGTGATGACCGCGTGGTGCGAGTACACGGAGGAGCCGTGGGGCACCACGAGCTGGCCGCGGGACTTGGCCACGGCCGCGATCTCGCACAGCGAGGTCACGCCGCCGCACCAGCCGACGTCGGGCTGCAGGATGTCCACGCCGGCCTCGGAGAGCTCCTTGAAGCCCTCAAGCGTGCCGGTGTGCTCGCCGGTGGTCATGAGCATGCCCTTCGGCATGTTCCTCTTGAGCTCACGGTAGGACTCGATCTGCTGGGGAGGGAAGCACTCCTCCAGCCACTTCAGCCTGTAGGGGACCGCCGCGTGCGCCAGTTTGGTGGCGTAGTTGACGTCCTGGCTCATCCAGCAGTCGAACATCAGCCAGAAGTCGTCGTCGACGCGCTCACGCATCTCCTTGAGGGTGGCGATGTCCTTGGCGATGCCTTCGTCGCCGTCGGCGGGACCCCAGTGGGTCGGCATCTTGCCGCCGATGAAGCCCATCTTCTGCGCGAGGTCCGGGCGTGCGCCGGTGGCGTAGAAGTGGATCTCGTCGCGCACGGCGCCGCCGAGCAGCTTGTAGACGGGGAGCTTGACGACCTTGCCGTAGAGGTCCCAGAGGGCCAGATCCACGCAGGAGATCGTGTTGATGACGACCCCGCCGCCACCGGAGTAGTACTGGGTGGCGTTGAGCATCTGGTCGTGGATCAGCTTGATCTGGTCCACGCGCTTGCCTTCGACGAAGCGGGACAGGTGGTGCTCGACGATGAAGCAGCCGACCGTTCCGGCGGTGGAGATGGCGAAGCCGGTGGTGCCGTCGGAGGCCTCGACCTCCACGACGAGCGTGCCGAGCACGTTGATGCCGAAGGACTGACGGGACTGCTTGTACTCCTCGTATTTGCTCATCGGCGTCGCGATATGATCGTCGATCCAGTGGTCCTTGCCCTGATCGTGGTAGTCACCGCCGCCCTGGCCGTGTACCTTGGCCGCGGCGCCGCCCATGCCGTACGCGCGGATGTGCGTGATCGTGGGCAGCTTCAGTGATGGAGCCAATGCCATAATGTCCGTCCTCGTGTTGTTCCGAACCGGTGTTCCGGGTTATGAAGTCGTATTCGTGACGCTTCGTTGCATCGATACCGCGATGTCGCGGCGTCTTGAATCGACGACACCCGTCACTGTACCAGTCATGGAATGCCGTCCCTATATGTGGAATATCGCAATGTCATCGATGACGTTCCAGGCGCATTCCCCTGAACCACCGTCCCTATATATGGGACCGCCGCCCATTCCCTCCTATACTATGCGATGAGCACAGGAATCGGACAGCGTAGTCGACGACAACTCGGCGAATGACCAACGGAGAATCCCCAACCATGACCGCTAATTCCTACGACTTCACCGGCAAGGTCGTCATCGTCACCGGCGGAGGCACCGGCATCGGCCGCGCCATCACCCGCGGCTTCCTCGACAACGGCGCCACCGTCGTCGCCGTCGGCCTGCGACAGGACCCGCTCGAGGAGACCGTCGCCGGCTACGAGCACGGCCGCACCCACATCACCGACGTCTCCAGGCACGACCAGGTGCACGACCTCATCCAGGACGTCGTCGACGAATTCGGCCGCCTCGACGTCGTCGTCTCCAACGCCGGCATCTTCGAAGGCGGCGAGATCGAGAACGTCTCCGACGACGTCTGGCACAAGCTCTTCTCCGTCAACATGGACGGCCTCTTCTACCTCACCAAGGAGGCCCTCCCCTATCTCAAGGAGACCAAGGGCAACATCGTCGTCGACACCTCCGTCTCCGGCCTCTACGGCGACTGGGGCCAGACCGCCTACAACTCCACCAAGCACGCCATGAACGGCTTCGTCCGCTGCGTCGCCCTCGACTACGGCCGGTACGGCGTCCGCATCAACGCCTTCGCCCCCGCCTTCATCGAAACCGACATCAACAAGGAGGTCTGGACCGACCCCGAACGCCTCAGGCCCTACATCGAACGCGTCGCCCTCGGCCGCACCGGCAAGCCCGAAGACTGCGCCGACCTCGCGCTGTTCCTCGCCTCCCCCGGCGCCTCCTACCTCACCGGCCTCGTCGTCCCCGTCGACGGCGGCACCACTGCAGCCACCGGTCAGGGACGGAACAACTACGACAACGACACCCGCTCCGTGCTGTGATCCGTGGCGGTGCGTCGGGTCTTCGTCGCCGCCGAAGACCCGACGCACCGCCCTCTCCATCCCGCGCCCCCTCCACGGAGAGGGCGTTCGGCGCGGCCAACCACATTCCGAATCCAAGGAGCACGACCAATGACGCTCGGCGAGGATTACCAACGGCCGGTACCCGGCCGCATGTACACCATCATCCCCGAAACCCCGGAGCACGAAGCCGCGCCCCGTCCCTTCATCGACACGCACGTGCACCTCATGCACACCGACCTCTACTCCTGGTTCAACCCATCCAAGGCCCTCACCTTCGAAGGACCATGGGATCCGCTGTTCCAGGCCGGCGACTACGTGGCGTCCGACCTGCTCGACGAGGTGCACGGCAGCACCATCGGCGTGGTCGGCGCCGTGCACGTGCAGGCCAACGCCGACGATCCGGTCGCGGAAATCGCCGACGTGGAACGGCAGAGCGAGGAGACCGGCCTGCCGGTCATGATCGTCGGCGGCGGCGACCTGTCCGCGTCCGACTTCGCCGAAACGCTCGAGCGCGAACTCGACCACCCGCATCTGCGCGGCGTGCGGCAGAACCTCAACATGCATCCGCATCCGCTCTACCGGTACGTCGACATGGCGTACATGGACGATCCGGAATGGCTGAACGGACTCGACCTGCTCGCCGGCCACGATCTCAGCTTCGACATGCAGTTGTACCCCACGCAGTTCGCGCGCGCATGCGAGGTGATCGACGCGCATCCGGACACGCTGTTCATCATCGACCACATGGGCATGTGGGCCGACCGCGATCCGGCCGGCTGGCGGCTGTGGAAGAACGGCCTGTATGAACTCGGCAAGCGCGACAACTGCGTGATCAAGATCTCCGGTCAACCATCGATGGACCACTACTGGACCATCGAAAGCATCAAGCCCGGTATCTACACGACGCTCGACGCGTTCGGCATCGACAAGACCATGTTCGCGTCGAACTTCCCCGTCGACAAGCTGCACTGCTCATACCTCGACCTGGTGCACGCCTACGCGCGCTGCGTGGAGACCCTCTCCCCCGGCGAACAGGACATGTTGTTCGTCGGCAACGCGAAGAGGTACTACCGGTTCTGAACGGCCTTCCCTCCCATGTGCGGGGACGCCTGGCTCACCTACACCAGCACGAGGTTGTCCCGGTGCACGAGCGGATGCGTGTACTCCTCGCCGAGGATGCGCTTGAGCTGCGCGGTGTTGCGGCCAAGCATCCGCGGCACCTCCTCGGAGTCGTAGCCGGCGAGTCCGCGCGCCAGATGCGTGCCGTCCTCCGCGTCGATCCACACCGGGTCGCCGGCGGAGAACGCGCCGCGCACCTCCACGGCGCCCGCGGCGAGCAGGGAGGCCAGGCCGCCGCGTACGGCGGCCGCGGCGCCCTCGTCCACGATGATGGTGCCGCGCGGTTCGGCGGCGAAGCCGATCCACAGGCGTCGTGCGGATCCGCGCTGCTTGACCGGCGCGAAGACGGTGCCCACCGGGTCGCCCATGAGGGCGGGGCCGGCGTTCGCCGCGCTGGTGAGCACGGCGGGGATGCCGGAGACGGCGGCCACGCGCGCCGCCTCGAGTTTGGTGACCATGCCGCCGGTGCCGACCTTCGATCCGGTGCCACCCACCTTGACCTCGCCGAGCGCGTCCACCACGTTCGGCACGTAGGCGATGCGGCGCGAGCCCGGTTCGCTCGGCGGCGCGGTGTAGAGGCCGTCCACGTCGGTGAGGAGGACGAGCGCGTCGGCCCTCACCAGGTTCGCGACGAGCGCGGAGAGGCGGTCGTTGTCGCCGAAGCGGATCTCGTTGGAGGCGAGGGAGTCGTTCTCGTTGATGATCGGCACCACGCCCAGGTCGAGCAGCCGTCCCAGCGTGCGCTGCACGTTGCGGTACTGGGTGGCGCGGATGGTGTCCTCGGCGGTGATGAGGATCTGCCCCACGCGCACGCCGTAGCGGCCGAACGCCGCCTCGTAGCGGGCCATGAGCAGGCCCTGCCCCACGGCGGCGGTGGCCTGCTGGGTGGCGACGTCCGCGGGCCGCGTCTCGAAGCCGAGCGGACCGAAGCCGGCGGCGATGGCGCCGGACGAGACGAGCACGACGCGCGCGCCCATGAGGTGCGTCGCCGCGAGCGCGGCGACGAGCGCGGAGATCCGGCCGGCGTCGAGATGCCCGTCCGGCGTGGTCAGCGAGCTGGACCCCACTTTGACGACGATGGTCTCCGCCTCGGCGATGCGCCGGCGGATCTCGGCCTGCGATGGTGTGGACATGGTCGCCGTTCTACTCGCCCTGTGTTTCCTCGCCGCGGCCGAAGAGGCTCTTCTCGTCGTGGCGGTCGTCGTCGATGGACGGGTCGGCCCAGTGTCCGGCCTTGCGTTCCGCCATCATCGCCTCGCGTACGGCGGCCTTCGCGTCCATCATCTCGTGGTATTCGCGACGGCGTTCCGCGTTGGTGCGGCGGCGTGCGCCGGGGGCGTCGGCCTCGAGGCGCAGGTCCTTGCCGCGGGCGCCGAGCGGCGTGCCGTCGAGCATCTCCGCGCCGGCGGCGATGGTCGGGTCCCAGTCGAAGTCGACGGCCCGGTCGCCCTTGCCGATGCGCACCTCGTCGCCCGGCTTGGCGCCCTTGCGGCGCAGTTCGTCCTCCACGCCGAGCTTGGCGAGACGGTCGGCCAGGTAGCCGACGGCCTCGTCGTTGTCGAAGTTGGTCTGCTGCACCCAGCGTTCCGGCTTGCGTCCGGTGACCTCGTACCAGACGTCGCCGTTGCCGTTCTCCTTGCGTTCGATGGAGAAGTCGAGGGCGGTGCCGCCCTCGTCGGCGCGGCGGCGACGGCCCTTCTGCTCGAGCGGCTTGATGACGACGCGAGCCTCCTCCTCGGCGCTTTCGCGCTTGGCGACCTCCTCGCGCATCTCGGCGACCATGTCGGCCAGCGCGAAGTTGAGCTCCTTCAGACCCTTGTGGGAGGCGGTGGAGATGATGAACACGCGCATGCCCTTCGCCTCGAACTCGGGCTTGACGAATTCGGCGAGCTCCTCGGCCTCGGGCACGTCGGCCTTGTTGAGGATGATGATGCGCGGACGTTCGGGGATGGGGATGGCACCGAGCGGCAGGTCGAGCGAGCCGGCGTATTCGGCGAGCTCGTGTTCGAGGGCCTCGTAGTCGCTCATCGGGTCGCGGTCCGGTTCGAGCGTGGCGCAGTCGATGACGTGGGCGATGATCTCGGTGCGTTCGATGTGGCGCAGGAACTCAAGGCCCAGGCCCTTGCCCTGGGAGGCGCCGGGGATGAGGCCGGGCACGTCGGCGATGGTGTAGCGGCGGTCGCCGGCGACGACCACGCCGAGGTTCGGCACAAGTGTGGTGAACGGGTAGTCGGCGATCTTCGGCTTGGCGGAGCTCATCGCGGCGATGAGGCTGGACTTGCCGGCGGAGGGGAAGCCCACGAGCGCCACGTCGGCGATGGACTTGAGCTCGAGAATCACGTCGCGCTCCTCGCCGGGTTCGCCGAGCAGGGCGAAGCCGGGGGCGCGGCGCGTACGGTTGGCCAGCGCCACGTTGCCGAGGCCGCCGTTGCCGCCGAGCGCGGCCACGAAGCGGTCGCCCTCGTGGGTGAGGTCGGCGAGGCGCTCGCCCGGATGCTTGGGCCGTCCGGCCGCGCCCTTCGCCTCGAATACCACGGTGCCGCAGGGTACAGGCAGGACGAGGTCGGCGCCCTTGGAGCCGTCCTTGTTGTCGCCCAGGCCCATGGTGCCGCCGTCCGCCACGCGGTGCGGCATGAAGCGGTAGTCCAGGAGGCTGGTGGCGTTGCGCGTCGCCTCGAAGATGACGGATCCGCCGTCACCGCCGTTGCCGCCGTTCGGGCCGGCCAGCGGCTTGTACTTCTCGCGGCGGATGCCGGCGGAACCGTTGCCGCCGTCGCCGCCCTTGACGTGGACGGTCACTCGATCCACAAAATCGCTCATGTCGTTCACCTTACTGTTCGCTGATTACGTTGGTCTCGGCCTTTGCCGTGCGCGCCCGCACGCCGCCGTGGAACCGCACGCCGGCCTCGGGCGTGCGTGGAGGGAGGAATCAGGGGGTACGAAAAAGGCCGCGTCCTTGCGGGCGCGGCCTTCTCGTTCATGCCGTCTCAGATGACGTCGACGACCTTGCGGTCGCGACGGACGCCGAACTTCACGGAGCCATCGGTGAGGGCGAACAGCGTGTGGTCCTTGCCCATGCCGACGTTCTGGCCCGGGTGGAAGTTGGTGCCACGCTGGCGAACGATGATGTTGCCGGCCACGACGGCCTCGCCGCCGAACTTCTTCACGCCGAGGTACTGCGGGTTCGAGTCGCGACCGTTGCGCGAGCTGGACGCACCCTTCTTATGTGCCATGATTGTTCCTTTCGGTGCTGGTTAAGCTTTGTTGGAAAAACCTGTTGACAAGAACTCAGGCGATCTCGGTGACCTTGACCATGGTCAGCTTCTGACGGTGGCCCTTGCGACGGGCGACGCCGGTCTTGTTCTTGTACTTCTGGATGTTGATCTTCGGGCCCTTGGCGTCGTCCTTCACGACTTCGGCCTTGACGGAGACCTTGGCCAGATCGGCGGCGGCCAGGGTGACCTTGGCGCCGTCCACCACGAGCGCGACCGGGAATTCCACGGTATCGCCCTGCTTGGCGTCGAGACGGTTGACGAGGATGACGTCGCCGACCTCGACCTTTTCCTGATGGCCACCGGCCTTCACAATCGCGTACATAATCGTTCCTTTTATTTCACTTGGAAAGCTTATTGCCTGACGCTCCCGGATATGCCGGGCTCGCGGTCAGACACCAGCCATCTAACTTACACCGACGCGCGGACTGACGCAACCGCGATTCGTCCGCGTGTCAAGGGCGACACACCCACGGGGAGGCGATCCGCGCCGGAATCGGCCCGGAATCGCCTCCCGGCGGCGTGTCGGACGGTCAATCACTCGTCGGCGTTGTTCGCCGCCACGGCCGCGGCCGCGATCTGCGCGAGCTTGGCCTTGACGTCCGGGGTGGAGCCGGCGGGCTCCGGCGCGGGCGCGGTGCCGCGTCCGTGCTTGTTCGTCTTGACGAACGGGTCGCCGCCCCTCAGGGCGTACGGGTCGTCGTAGTCGGCGGAGACGATCGGCTTGTCGTGCAGGATGAAGCCGCGGCCCTTGCAGGTCGGGCACTCCTCCGAGAACGCCTCGACGAGGCCCTGGCCGATGCGCTTGCGCGTCATCTGCACGAGGCCGAGCGAGGTGACCTCGGCCACCTGGTGCTTGGTGCGGTCGCGCGCCAGGCATTCCACGAGGCGGCGCAGCACGAGGTCGCGGTTGGCAGGCATCACCATGTCGACGTAGTCGATCATGATCATGCCGCCGATGTCGCGCAGGCGCAACTGGCGGGCGATCTCCTCGCTGGCCTCCAGGTTGCAGCGGGTGACCGTCTCCTCGAGCGACTTGCCCTTGCCGATGAACCGGCCGGTGTTCACGTCGATGGTGGTCATGGCCTCGGTGCGGTCGATGACGATCGAACCGCCGGACGGCAGGTACACCTGACGTTCCATGCCCTTCCTGAGCTGCGAGTCGATCTGCCACTTGTCGAACACATCCTTGCCCTCGTGCTCGGCCGGGTCCCACTTCTCCAGCTTATCCTTGAGGTCGGGGGCCATCGTGTCGAGGTACTCCTCGATGCGGTCGTAGACCTTGTCGCCTTCCACGATGAGCTTGGTGAAGTCGTCGTTGAAGATGTCGCGCACCACGCGGATGGCCACGTCCGGCTCGCCCTGGAGGAGCTTCGGTCGCTTGCCGTGCCAGAACTCCTCGCGCTTGGCGTTGATGCGCTCCCACTGGCGCACGAGGCTCTCGAGGTCCTTGACGATGGCCTCCTCGGAGGCGCCTTCGGCCGCGGTGCGGATGATCACGCCCATGTCCTTCGGCGCGATCTTGGAGACGATGTTCTTCAGGCGGGTGCGTTCGCGCTCCGGCAGCTTGCGGCTCACGCCGGTCATGCCGCCGGACGGCACGAGCACGAGGAAGCGGCCGGCGAGCGTGACCTGCGAGGTCAGGCGCGCGCCCTTGTGGCCGATCGGATCCTTGGTGACCTGCACGAGCACCGGGTCGCCGGACTTGAACGCGAGCTCGATGCGGCGCGGCTGGCCGTCGAGGCGCGTCGCGTCCCAGTTGACCTCGCCGGCGTACAGCACGCCGTTGCGGGCCTGGCCGATGTCCACGAACGCGGCCTCCATGCTCGGCAGCACGTTCTGCACGCGGCCGAGGTACACGTTGCCCACGGTCTGCACCTCCTGGATGTCGGACACGTAGTGCTCGACGAGCACGTTGTCCTCCACCACGGAGATCTGCGTGTGGTGCTCCTTCTCGCGCACCACCATGAGGCGTTCGACGTTCTCGCGGCGGGCCAGGAAGTCCTGTTCCATGATCTGCGACTGGCGGGAGCGCTCGCGTCGGTTGTCGCGGCGGCGCTGCTTCTTCGCCTCGAGTCGGGTGGAGCCCTCGACGTCGGTGATCTCGTCGATGTACTGCTGCTTGCGGGAGCGGCGCACGAGCACCTGCTCGTCGTCGTCCTGCGTCTTGCCGCGGCGGCGACGACGGCGACGGGTGACGGTCTCCTCCTCGTCGCGGGCCGGACGGTCGGCATGCTCGGCGTCGTCCGCGGCGGAGTCGCGTTCGGAGGACTTCTCCTCCTGCGCGGCCGTCTGGTCGCCCTTGGCGCGGCGGCGACGGCGACGGCGGGTGCGCGGCTCCTCCTCGTCCTGTCCGTTCTCCTCCTCGGCGATCGGGCTGTACGCGATGTCGTCGAGCTCGAGGTCCTCCTCGATCTGCTCGACCTCGGCCGCGGCGCGGCGCTCCTGCGCGTTGAGGCGGCGGTTGCGCCCGCGGCGGGACTTCGTCTCGCCCTCGTCGGCGCCTTCGGCGGACGACGTGCGGTCCGCTCCGGCGTCCTGCGCCGGGGCGTCGTCACGCGCGTCCGTCTCGTCGTCGTTCTGGCGGGAACGGGAGCGGCGACGGCGGCGACGGCCGCCCTCCTCCTGCTCGTCGCGGTCGCGGCGGGAACGTGCGGGACGCACGTCCTCCTCGTCGTCCTCGTCCTCATCGTCCGTGTCGTCGTCGCGGACACGGGAGACCGGAATCACCGGCTCCTGGAACAGCAGGGACGTCATCGGACGCATGGTGCGGTCGTCGTCGCGGCGGTCGTGGACCGGCAGTTCGTCGATGAGCTCCTCGGCGCGCTCGAAATCGTCCTCGTCGTCCAGATCGCGCGCGGAACGGCGACGGGAGCGGGACGGACGCACGTCGTCGTCATCGTCGTCGTCGCGGAAGCGGCGGCGACGCGAGCGGGACGGACGGTCGTCGTAGTCGTAATCGTCGTCGTCGACGTACCGGGAACGGGAGCGGCGGCGCGTACGCGGCGCGTCGTCCTCGTCGTCCACGTCGGCGCGGGAGCGGCGACGGCGGGAACGTGCGGGACGCACGTCGTCGTCGCGGTCGTCGTCACGGCCGTCGAACCCGGCGAGGGAGTCGACGGCGTCGGACACGCGCTCGTCCGCATCGTCGTCACGGGAGCGGGAGGCGCCGGCGTCCGTGGACGGAACGTCGTCGCGGGGGTCGAGCTTCGGCTCTTCGAAAACCGAACGGGAATGGTCCTCCACCTTGAGCTCCAGGGAGGCGCCGGCGGCACCGGCGCCACGCACCACGCGGCGGCCGCGGCGACGACGGGTCGTGGGCGCGGGAGCCGGCGCGGGGGCGTCGGACCGGTCGCCGGACGGCGCGGCGCCGGCGGCATCGGACGAATCGGATACGTTGAGGTTCAGGGCGTCGACGTCGTCGACCCCATTGGTGTTCACAGCGGGCACGATGCTCCTCGCCGACGTGCTGCATCACGTCGGCCTCTCAGGCTTCACACGGCTCTCACACCACGCTCTCACCGTGGCCGCGCATCACTTGCGCCCGCAGAAGCAATTCCAGTCAAAGTCTGTGCGGCTCGGACGGCGGACACCGGCGCTCGCGAGGAAAGGATCGGGCAGAACCCGGGTGCGAGGGGATCGACGCCATCTGGCACGTCGGCGGTTTGCAGAACCACCATCCTCAAGTATGCCACAACTTCACGCGTCCCCCGTCCATCACGCGCCCGGGCGCGACGGCGCGCCCGTCGCGTCGGCGCGTTGGACGGCGGACGGCACGACTGACGGGCCGGCGGAGCGCACGACGAACGACGGCGTTCAGCGCTCCGCGACGAGCCAGCGCAGCAGGATGTCGGCGAGCAGCGTCAGATCCGATTCGGGCAGCTGCTCGTCGTGCTTGTGGGCGAGCAGCGGGTCGCCGGCGCCGAGGTTCACGGCGGGCACGCCGAGCTGGGAGAAACGGGCCACGTCGGTCCACCCGAGCTTGGCGAGCGGGTCGCGGCCGGTGCGTTCCTTGACGAGCTTCGCGAGCGAGACCGCCAGCGGCGCGTCCATGCCGGGGCGCGCGGACGGCGATTCGTCCTTCATCTCGATGCCGTAGCCTTCGAACACGCCGCCGGTGGCCACGTGCTCGCCGTTGCCGAGCTCGGCGCCCGCGTCCGCGCCCATCATCAGGGCCTTCGCCTCGGTCACGGTCTTGTCCGGCGCGAACCGGTAGTTCACATGCACGCGGCACTCGTCCGGGATGACGTTCGTGCCCTTGCCGCCGGAGATCAGCGTGGCGTTGAGGCCCTCGCGGTAGACGAGGCCGTCCACTTCGACGTCCGCGGGGCCGCGGTCGTTGTAGGCGTTGAGACGGTTCAGGATGTCCGCGGCCTTGTGGATGGCGTTCTCGCCCATCCACGCGCGGGCGGAGTGCGCGGCCACGCCGTGCGTGACCACGTCGAAGCGGATCGTGCCGTTGCAGCCGCCCTCGATGCCGCAGCTGGTCGGCTCGCCGATGATCGCGAAATCGCCCTCCACCCAATCGGGGTGGGCCTCCACGACCTTCCTGAGGCCGTTCTTCTCGGCGACGACCTCCTCATGGTCGTAGAAGACGTACGTGAGGTCGACCTTGGGCGTGGTCTGCGGCGTCGCGCCGTCGAGCACGGCGGCGAGCTGGAGCATCACCGCGTCGGACGCCTTCATGTCGGTGGCGCCGCGGCCCCACAGGACGCGCTCGCCCGGATGGGCCTCGGCCACGTCGGCGCGGATGAGCGGGTCGCCGGGCTCCAGCCAGCGCGGCGGGAAGTTGTCGATGACCGGCACGGTGTCGATGTGCCCGGCGAGGATGACGCGGTTCGGAAGGCCGAAGGCGGTGGAGGCGACGACCGTGTCGCCGTGGCGGCGCACGGTCAGATGCGCGTACGCCTTCAGGAACGCCTCGATGTCGTCGGCGAGCGGACCCTCGTCGTCGCTCACGGAGTACACGGTCATGATCTGCTCGAGCAGGGCGTCGAGCTGCGCGGCGCGGGAGGCGGCGGGGTCCAGGGAAATCGTCATGGCGTCCATCCTATCGGCGGCCCCGGGAATGTGAATCCCCTTACCATTGGGTGAGATTTCACGGATGCGCGCGACGGTCTGTGCCACACTCGAGGTGACGGCCCGCAGGTACGCGGTACGCGGGATACGCGGGAACGTGACACGCGATACGCGGGAACAGCCCCGGGAAGCAGGAAAAGAGGGAATTCGGGAATGCCAGGTCTATTGAGCGCCATGCAGGGGTTCTGCGTCATCGGCATCGTGATCTTCGTGGGCTATGTGGCCGCGCGCATGCGCATCGGCGGCCCGAGCGCGCAGATGGTGCTCAACCGCTTCTCGTTCTTCGTGTCCAGCCCGTGCCTGATGTTCGCGATCCTCGCCAAGGAGCCGATCTTCGACATCTTCCATCCCTCGATCGTGGTGGCGTTCCTCTCCGCCATGCTCGCGGGGCTCGCGTTCCTCGCGCTCAACCGCGCGTTCTTCCACCTGAAGGCCCCGGACGCCACCATCGGCGCATTGAACTCGTTGTATCTCAACTCGAACAACATCGGCCTGCCGGTGGCCACGTACATCCTCGGCAACGGCGCGCTCGTGGCGCCGATCCTCGTCATGCAGCAGGCCCTGTTCACACCGATCGCGCTCACCGTGCTCGACGTCACCACGAAGGGCAAGGCGTCCGTCAAGGAGATCGCGAAGCAGCCGCTGCACCAGCCGCTGCTCATCGGCTCGCTGCTCGGCATCGTGGTCTCCGCGCTGAACGCGAAGCTGGGCTGGTTCCCCGTGCCGAACTACATCTACGATCCCATCAACATGATCGGCGAATCGGCGGTGCCGATGATCCTCATGGCGTTCGGCATGTCGCTGCACGGCACGAAGCCGCTGCAGCAGAAGGGCGACAGGCCCGCGATCTTCACGGTGGCGGTGATCAAGAACATCGTCATGCCGATCATCGCGTTCCTGCTCGCCTACTTCATGATGGGCTTCCGCGGGCCGGAGCTGTACGCGTGCGTGGTGCTCGCCGCGCTGCCCACCGGGCAGAACGTGTACAACTACGCCGCCCGGTACAACGTGGGCCTCACCTTCGCGCGCGACGGCATCCTCATGTCCACGATGACGAGCCCGGTGTTCATCGCGCTCATCGCTTTCCTGTTGAGCTGAGGAGCGCGATGAACCGTCGCGGCACGGCCGCCGGGCCTGTCGTCAGCGTCCGCGGTTCGCTTCGGCGAGCGCGTCGAGACGTGCGCGGAAGCGCGGCCAATCAGTCCTCATCGCGGTGAGCAGGCGACGGTCCGGGACCTCGTCGACGGGCACCCAGGCGATCTCCTTGCTCTCGTCGTCGTTCGCGCGCGGCGTGACGCGGCGTCCCGGCTTTTCGAACGCGAACACGGTGGTGTACGCCCACGGACCGTGGTCCTCGCGGTAGGAGCCGACCACCTCGATGTCCTCCGGGGTGATGTTCGCCTCCTCGTAGCTTTCGCGCAGCGCACCTTCAATAGGCGATTCGCCGTCCGCGGTGGCGCCGCCGGGGATGCCCCACGTGCCACCCTCCGCCGACCACGAGGCACGATGCTGCATGACGACGTGCGTCACCGCTCCGGTCGCCGCGTCGCGGCGAGCCAGCAGGACGCCGGACGCGCCGTTCGTGCCCCAATGCTTGCGTCCGCACGCGCAGTCGACCCAGCCGTCGCCCGGCTGGTGGACGTTCTCCGCGGGCGGCAGCTCCTTGCCGTCCTTGTCGAGCACGCCCGGCAGGCTCTCGCCGCGCGCCACGTTCCACAGGTCGGTCCAGTCGACGCCGAGTTCGGCGGTGAGCCTGCGCAGCAGCGGCAGGCTGATGCCGATGATGCCGTGCGGGTCGCCTTCGATGCCGTCGATGAACGCGCCGCCGAAGCCTTCGAGCGTGAACGATCCGGCCACTTCGAGCGGTTCGCCGGTGGCGATGTAGCGTTCGATGTCGCGGTCGGAGTAGTCGGCGAAGTGGACGAGGGCATGGCTCGCGCCGCGCACGACCCTCCCGGAGGCGAAGTCGACGACGCAGTGTCCGGTCCACAGCTCGCCGGTCGCCCCGCGCATGCGGCGCAGGCGCTCGCGCGCCACGTCGGCGCTGTGCGGCTTGCCGTAGCATTCGCCGTCCAGCAGGAACATCGAGTCGCAGCCGACGATGAGCGGGCCGACCTCGGCGCGCGTGAGTCCCGGCTGGAGCGCGACGACGTTGGAGATCGGCTCGGTGACGGTCGGCATGTCGATGCCGGAGAAGTCGCGCGTCGAGGCGACGACGGCCTTCGAGTAGTCGATGTCGCCGTCCGCCGCGGACGCGTCGGACGACGTGCCGACGGCGGCCTCACGCGCCTCGTCTTCGGCGATGACGGCTTCGGCGCGCATCGGATAGGCGATGACGCGTTCGCCGGTCGCGGCGGCGGCCGTCGCGGCCACGTCGCGGTAGGCGCGGTGCACGGCCTGGGCCTTGGCCGAGGCGAGGATCGTCACGCGCTGTTCGACGGTGAGGGCGTCGACCGTCGTGCCGGCGGCGACGGCGGCCGCCTCGAGCGCGGCCGGCTCGTCGACGTGCGAGACGCGGATGGTCGGGCAGACGCCCGCCGCGTACAGCACGTCGCGGCGCGGCTTGGACTTGGACGCGAGAATCAGCGGAACGGACATCAGCGGCGCTCCACTTCCACGCCGTCGCCGTCGATCGGCAGGTGCAGCACCTTCCAATGACCGGAGGCGAGCTGTTCGGCGGCGATCTCGTCGATGGCGGCGCGGGCGTCGCCGTGATGCAGCACGAGCACGCACGGGCCGGCGCCGGAGACGGCGGCCGCGTAGCCCTTGGAGCGGAACAGGGCGATGAGGTCGGCGGACGGCTGCATGAGCGGCGCGCGGTACGGCTGGTGGAGGCGGTCCTGCGTGGCGGTGAACAGCAGCGCGTTGGCCTGGTGCCCGGCGTCGGCGGAACCCTCGTCGGTCTTGGCCAGGATGGACGGGTTCATCGCGGCGGGCAGGAGTCCCACGCGCGAGACGTTGTAGACGGCGTCCTTGTACGGCAGTTCGCCGGGCAGCGCCTGGCGCGCCTTCTCGGTGGACAGCTCGTAGTCGGGCACGAACACGGCGGCGGTGATGGCCGGATCCACCGGGTAGTTCACCGTGTGGAAGCCGCCGTGCAGCGGGTCGCCGCCGGGGATGGCCACGGAGCCGACGCCTTCGGCGGTGGCGAAGTCCCAGGAGACGGTGAGACCGCCGAACACGGCCGGCGCCACGTTGTCCGGATGGCCCTCGATCTGCGCGGCCATGTCGAAGATGGCCGGACGGTTGAGCCCGCCGGGCTGGGCGAACGCGGCCGCCGCCGCGATGCCGGCGACGATCGCCTCGGCGGAGGAGCCCATGCCGCGCGCCTGCGGGATGTTGTTCGTCGCCTCGAGCGTGAAGCCGAGGCGTCCCAGGCCGAACGTGGCGCAGGCGCGGCGGAACGTGGAGACGACGAGATGCGTCTCGTCGCGCGGCAGCGTGTCCTCGCCCTCGCCGTGGATGATGACGTGGGCGACGCCGTCGACGGGATCGTCGTTGAGCGTGAACGTGAGTTCGTCGTGGTAGTCGAGTGCGAGGCCCACGGTGTCGAAGCCGGAGCCGAGGTTGGCGCTGGTGGCCGGCACGCGCACGTGGACGCTGCTGCAGATGGGGTTCATATGTCTTCTGTCTTCCTTCGTTTGGTCGCGGGCCGTCTCGGGGAGTCGCGGCGGGCGTCGCGGCGCGTATTGCAGAAATCCCCCGGCCGCCTGTGCGCGGCCGGGGGATGGACGGGTTGCGGTCAGTCGAGCACGCGCAGGATGGACGGCTCGCCGGTGACGGAGTCGAGGCGCTGCACGGCCTGGACGGTCTCGCGCAGGGTGACCTCGTCGGTCAGGTGCGTGACGAGTCGCAGCTGCTGGACCTCGCCGTCGTAGCCCGGGGCCTTGAGCGAGGGCTTGAGGTCCTGGTTGACGCCGTTGATGGACACGCCGCGCTTGGCGAACTCGGTGGCGATGGCGGCCAGCACGCCCGGCTTGTCGTGGATGAGGAAGCGCACGGCGAACGCGGCCTTGTTGGCGTTGATGGGGGCCTTCGGCAGCTGCTTGTACAGCGGGATGGCCGGGCCGGTGCAGCCGGCGGCGATGTGGCGGGCCACCGTCACGACGTCGCCCACGACGGCGGAGGCGGTGGGTGCGCCGCCGGCGCCACGGCCGTAGAACATGAGGTCGTCGGCCGCCTCGGCCTTGACGAAGATCGCGTTGAAGGAGCCGTGCACGGAGGCGAGCGGGTGGCTTTCGGGCAGGAGCGCCGGGTAGACGCGCGCGGAGACGCCGGCCTCGCCGTTCTCCACCACGGCGAGCAGCTTGATGACCTTGTGCTCGTTGGTGGCGGCGGCGATGTCGTCGGCGGTGATCTTGGTGATGCCCTCGACCGAGACGTCGTCGATGGTGACGGGCGTGTGGAAGCCGAGCGTGGCCATGATGGCGGCCTTGTTGGCGGCGTCGTAGCCCTCGATGTCGCCGGTGGGGTCGGCCTCGGCGTAACCCTTGGCCTGCGCGTCCTTGAGGACGTCGTCGAACTGGAGGCCCTTGGTGGTCATCTCGTCGAGGATGTAGTTGGTGGTGCCGTTGACGATGCCCAGCATGCTGGTCACCTTGTCGCCGACGAGGCTCTCGCGCAGCGGGCGCAGGAACGGGATCGCGCCGCCCACGGCCGCCTCGAAGTAGATGTCGACGCCCTTGGCCTCGGCGGCCGCGTAGATCTCCGGGCCGTACTTGGCGAGCAGCGCCTTGTTGGCGGTGACGACGGAGGCGCCGGATTCGATGGCGGCGAGCACGAACGTGCGGGCCACGGAGGTGCCGCCGATGAGCTCGATGACGATGTCGGAGCTGGTGGCCACGTGCATGGTGTCCGTGGTGACGATGGACTGGTCGATCCACGGGAACCGCTCGGTCTCCTTCGGGTCGAGGCAGGCCACGCCGGTCAGCTCGATGGGGCGGCCCACGCGTGCGGCGAGCTCCTCCTTCTGCTCCACGATGAGGCGGGCGGTCTGCGAACCCACGGTGCCGGCGCCCAGCAGGCCTACGCGGATCGGGGTTGTGTTGTCTGTAGCCACGGGATTTCCTCCTGACATTCGGCCGTTCAGCGGGTAGTCGCTGCCACCCATCCTACGGAACCTTTTCGACACGCCGAACGATAAGCCTCTTAACGAATATGGGACGGACGCCGTCGCGACGACAATCGACCCCCGAGTAGCGGTCAGCGGTTGCAACGGTTCCCCCGGGCGCCTCCAATTCCGCATATGTTCTTAACAATTGGTTGCCGCAAGCGCTTAACCTGACGTACACTTTCCTGTGAAGCGGTACTGCACGGTTCCCCCACGGCGATGCTCGGCCATACGGGGACCGGATCAGGAGAAAGCGACGGCCCGACGGCGGGCCGGAGTGATGCGGCGACGACGACGCATCGGGAGACACCCACACACCGCTCATGACAACCTCGCAATGAGGGAGGTAAAGAAGAATGAAGGCATATATCCAGCGTCTGGGACGCGCCCTGATGCTGCCGGTGGCATGTCTGCCGGCCGCGGCGCTCTTCCTGGGCATCGGCTACTGGATCGATCCGAGCGGCTGGGGCGGCAACAACGTGGTTTCCGCCTACCTGTGCAAGACCGGCTCCGCGATCCTCGACAACCTCGGCCTGCTGTTCGCGGTGGGCGTGGCCATCGGCATGGCGAAGAACAGGGACGGCGCCTCGGCGCTCTCCGGCCTCGTCGGCTTCATGACCGTCACCACGATCATGGGCTCGGCCTCGATGTTCCTCGGCTTCGACGCGGAGACCGTCGCCACCGAGCACCCGGCCTTCGCTGCCGGCGCCATCGGCAACAAGAACGTGTTCTTCGGCATCATGGTCGGCTGCATCGCCGGCGCGCTGTACAACAAGTTCCATCAGGTCAAGCTGCCCGACTTCCTGGCGTTCTTCTCCGGCCGCCGCTGCGTGCCGATCCTGACCGCCGCGATCATGTCGGTCATCTCGCTGCTCCTGCTGTTCGTCTGGCCGCTCATCTACAACGGCCTGGTCTCCTTCGGCGAGGCCATCATGGGCATGGGCGCCGTGGGCGCGGGCATCTACGCGTTCTTCAACCGCCTGCTCATCCCCACCGGCCTGCACCACGCACTCAACAACGTGTTCTGGTTCAACCTCGCCGGCATCGACGACATCACCAAGTTCTGGAGCGGCACCGGCGGCCTCAGCGGCAAGGAGGCGGCGGTCCTGGCCACCGGCGGCTTCCACCCGTGGGGCACCTACGTGACCGGCATGTACCAGGCCGGCTTCTTCCCGATCATGATGTTCGGCCTGCCCGCGGGCGCGTTCGCCATCTACCGCAACGCCAAGCCCTCGAAGCGCAAGGCGGTCGGCTCCCTGATGCTGGCCGGCGGCCTCGCCGCGTTCCTCACCGGCGTGACCGAGCCGCTCGAGTTCTCCTTCATGTTCGCCGCGTTCCCGCTGTACGTGGTGCACGCGCTGCTCACCGCCCTCTCGGTGTTCATCGCCGCCGCGTTCCAGTGGATCGCCGGCTTCAACTTCTCCGCCGGCTTCATCGACTGGTTCCTCTCGCTCAACGTGCCGCGCGCCCACCTGCCGTGGATGCTCATCATCCAGGGCCTGGTGTTCGCGGTCATCTACTACTTCGTGTTCGACTTCATGATCAAGAAGTTCAACCTGAAGACCCCGGGCCGCGGCGATGACGACGAGGAGATCTCCTCCGCCGCGCTCGACGACGCCGCTCCGGCCGCCACGGCCGCGAAGTCCAACAAGGAGTCCGTGCTCGCCGCGAAGCTGTACGAGCTGCTCGGCGGCAAGGCCAACGTGGTGGACATCGAGAACTGCGTGACCCGTCTGCGCATGGGCGTGCAGGACACCTCCAAGGTGGACGTGGACGCGATCCGCAAGCTCGTCCCCGGCGTGAAGGTCATGGACGCGAAGAACATCCAGGTGGTGGTCGGCACGCAGGTGCAGGCCGTGGCCGACGCGATGGAGGAGATCCACCGCAAGTCGTGACGCCCGCCCGTCCCGCGCCATCCGCACGCTTGCCCCGCCCGGCCGCAGACCCCCGTCACGGCCGGGCGGCCGGTTTTCCGCGACATGTTCCCCGCGGGTCATGGTGTAGCGTGGGAGGCATGGCCGGTGAGCCCGGCCCATTCAGTTTCGCCCCATCAGTCAAGGAGGATCATCATGGGATTGTTCTCGGGTCTGTTCCATAAGGACGCGGCCGCGCCCGAAGCGCCGGCCGCGCCGAAGCCGCTCACCGTCGTCGCGCCGGTCGACGGCGCGTACAAGCCGGTCGAGGAGGTGCCCGACGAGACGTTCGCAGCGAAGATCCTGGGCGACGGCTTCGGCGTCACGCCCACGTCCGGCACGGTCGTCGCCCCCGTCTCCGGCACGGTGACGACGGTGGCCGACGCCAAGCACGCGGTCGGCATCACCACCGAGGGCGGCGTCGAGGTGCTCGTGCACATCGGCGTCGACACGGTGCAGCTCAAGGGCGCGCCGTTCGACATGCTCGTCGCCGCCGGCCAGAAGGTCACGGCCGGCAAGCCCATCGAACGTGTGGACGTGCAGGCCGTCAAGGACGCCGGCAAGCCCACCGACGTCATCGTCGTGTTCACCAATCCGGACGCGATCGCCTCGCTCGACCTCGACGCCTCCGGCACCGTCGCCGCAGGCCAGACGGTCGGCACGATGACCGTGAAGTAGGCGACGCGCCGTCGGCCGTGCCGGACGTTCCGGACGCGCACGCCGACGGCGTCGGACGGACCGTCCGTACCAACGCGAAAGGCTCCCCGAGGGGAGCCTTTCGCGCGTTTCAGGCGGTTCCGCACGCTTCCGCGCGTCGCGTGCGACGCGGCGGAACCGGCGGCGTCACTCGCTCACGTCGAGGGCGAGCAGGTCGTCGACGGTCTGGCGACGCAGCATCAGGTGCGCGCCGTCCTCGCCGACGGCCGCGACGGCCGGGATGAGCGCCTGGTTGTAGTTGCTGGCCATCGTGCGTCCGTACGCGCCGGTGACCGGCACGGCGAGGACGTCGCCGCGATGCGTGTCCGCGGGCAGGCGCACCTCGTGCACGACGATGTCGCCGGACTCGCAGTGCATGCCGACGACGCGCGTGAGCATCGTCTCCGCCGAACCGCGACGGTTCGCGAGACGCGCCGTGTAGTCGGCGCCGTACAGGGCCGGACGGATGTTGTCGCTCATGCCGCCGTCGACGGACACGTACACGCGCTCGTCGATCGGATTGCCGTCGCGGTCGGTCGGCTGCTTGCCGTCGTGCGCGCTCAGCGTGACCGGCTTGACGGTGCCGACGCGGTACAGCGTGACGCCCGCGGGCGCGACGATCCAACGGCCCGGCTCGAAGCTGATCGCGGGCGCCGGCATGCCGAGCGCGCGGTTGATGGCGCCGACCGCCTCGGCGAGACGCTTCAGTTCGCGAGCCACGTCCATCGAATCCTC
Source organism: Bifidobacterium sp. CP2 (assembly GCF_018555635.1). Taxonomy (NCBI): domain Bacteria; kingdom Bacillati; phylum Actinomycetota; class Actinomycetes; order Bifidobacteriales; family Bifidobacteriaceae; genus Bifidobacterium; species Bifidobacterium sp. CP2. The sequence goes on from NZ_JAFEJX010000007.1 coordinate 73,484, forward strand.
GCCGTCCGTGTAGGCGACGGAGTAGCCGCCGCCGAGGTCCACCTCGGGCAGCGTGTAGGCGTCGGTCGCGTAGAAGGTCTTCCTGAGCAGCATCATGCGCTTGGCGGCCTGGATGAACGCGTCGGCGTCGTGGATGTTCGAGCCGATGTGCGAGTGGATGCCGACCAGCTCGAGCACGTCCTGATGCTTCTGGATCTCCTTGAGCACGGCGAGCGCGGGGCCGTCGGCCACGGCGGTCATCGCGGCGGCGAGCGCCTTGTCCTTCTCGGAGACCTGCTCGTGGCTCAGGTCGTACGGGTACTTGACGTCGTACTGGAGCGTGCGCTCGGGCCTGCCGTCGCCGTCGCGCCTCTCGGACAGGCGCGCGTTGGTCGCGGCCGGGGTCACGGCGGACGGGTCGTCGGCGAGGTCGTCGAGCACGGCGAGCACGGCGAGCACGGCCGTGTCGGCGCCGGCGGGCAGCAGCGGCACGCCGAACTTCTGGTCCTCATGCGCGGTGGAGATGTACTCGTGGCCGCCCGCGTGGATGCCGGAGGTGACGCGCAGCATCACCTTGGCGCGCTTGCCGAGGCGATGCGCGATCTCGGCGATGCGCGCCGGCTCGTCGGGCGAGTCGACGACGATCTTCGCGAAGCCCTGTTCGATGGCGAGCGCGATCTCCTCGTCGGACTTGTTGTTGCCGTGCAGCACGAGGCGACGGCCGGGCGCGCCGGCGGCGAGGGCGATGCGCATCTCCCCCATCGAGCAGGTGTCGACGAGCATGCCGGCGGCGGTGACGAGGCGCACGACCTCCTTGCTGAGGAACGCTTTGCCGGCGAAGCTCACGTGCGTGGTGGAGTTGTGGAACGCGTCAGCCGCGGCTTTGACGAAGTATTTCGCGCGGTTGGAGACCTCGTCGGTGTCGATGAGGTAGAGCGGCGAGCCGAACTCGTCAAGCAGGGATTCGGCGGTGCGCCCGTGGAACGTGAGCGCGCCGGTCACGGGGTCGATGGCGCTGGCCGCGGGCCAGATCGGGGTGATGGGCATGGTCGTGGACGCTCCCGTCACATCTTGTCCGGGGCGGTGACGCCGAGGAGGTCGAGGCCGGAGGCGATGACCGCCTGGACGGCGTCATTGAGCTTCAGGCGGGCGGCGGCGCGGGCCGGCTCCGGGGCCTTGGCGACGCGCAGCGCCTTACGCTCCGCCTCATCGCCGCGCTCCTCGAGACCGGTGAGGTCCATCGGGACGACGCGCTCCACGTTGTACCACTTGTGGTACGCGGCGGCAAGGTCCTCGAGGTAACGGGCCACGCGATGCGGGGCGCGCTTGTCGCCGGCCTCCTTGACGACGGCCGGCCACTGGGCGAGCGCGGCGAGCACCTCGCCGTCGGACTCGGTGTCCAGCAGGGACAGGTCGGCGCCTTCCGCGGTGACGTTCGCGGCCTCGGCGTTGCGGTCCACATTGCAGGAGCGCGCGTGCGCGTACTGCACGTAGTACACCGGGTTGTCGTTGGAGTGGCTGGCGAGCAGGTCGAGGTCGATGTCGACCGGCGAGTTGTAGTCGGTGCGGGCCAACGAATAGCGGGCGGCGTCCACGCCGATCGCCTCGACAAGGTCGTCGATGGTGACGACGTTGCCGGCGCGCTTGGACATGCGCACGGGCCTGCCGTCCTTCATCACGTTGACGAGCTGGCCGATGAGGATCTGCATGTTCTCGCCCGGCTTGTCGCCGAACGCCTCGCACATGGCCATCATGCGGCCGATGTAGCCGTGGTGGTCGGCGCCGAGCATGTAGATGGCGACGTCCGCCGGGGCGGACGGCTCACCGTCGCGGTGGCGCTTGTTCCAGTAGTAGGCGATGTCGGCGGCGAAGTACGCGAACTCGCCGTTGGACTTGATGATGACGCGGTCCTTGTCGTCGCCGTGGTTCGTGGACGCGAACCAGGTGGCGCCGTCCTTCTCGTAGATGTCGCCGCGGTCGCGCAGCACGGCGATGGCCTTGTCGACCTCGCCGTCCTGGTAGAGGCTGTTCTCGTGGAACCACACGTCGAAGTGGACGCGGAAGTCCTTCATCGACTTGCGGATCTCGTCGAACATCATCGGCACGGCGCGCTTGCGGAACTCCTCGCGCAGCTCGGAATCGGCCTCGCCGATGGGCTCGCCGTCGGCGTTGAGGCCCTGGTCCTCGTGGCTCAGCGCGGTGAGGTCCACGCCGTCCTTCTCGGCCTCGGCCTGGACGCGGCCGGCGATCTCGCCGATGTACGCGCCCTTGTAGCCGTCGAACGGGACCTCGGTCTGGTAGCCCTTGTCGCCGAGGTCGTTGAACGCCGCCCAGGCGGAGACGAGGGACTTGGCGAAGCGGTTGATCTGCTCGCCGTGGTCGTTGAAGTAGTATTCGCGCACCACCTTGGCGCCGTTGGCCTCGAGCACGCGGGCCATGGAGTCGCCGGTGGCGGCCCAGCGGGTGCCGCCGATGTGGATCGGACCGGTCGGGTTGGCGGAGACGAACTCGAGGTTCAGGGTCTCGCCGCCGAGGTGGGCGTTGCGGCCGAACGTGGAGACGGCGGCGCCGTTGTCGGACGCGGTCTTCGGAGCGGCGAGGATCTGGTCGACGATGGCCGCCGCGGACGCGGAGTCGAGGGTGATGTTGATGAAGCCGGGGCCGGCGACCTCCACCTTGGAGATGCCTTCGGCGGCGGTGAGTTCGGCGGCGAACAGCTCGGCCAGGTCGCGCGGCTTCATACCGGCCTTCTTGGCGAGCTGCATGGCGGCGTTCGAGGCCCAGTCGCCGTGGGCGCGGTCCTTCGGACGCATGACGGCGAATCTGGCGACCGACGGGATGAGATCTTCGGTGAGTTCGCCGGCCTTTCCGGCGGCGACGAGATCGTGGGCAATACGCGAAATGAGTTCGCTCAACGCTTCAGGATTCATTCTTCCAAGGATACCGGGCGCGCCGACTTCCATTCGTTCCGGGAATCCTTGCACTGAGGTCATCCCCAGCACAACAAATCCCGGAAACCACCGACATCATCCGGGAATCCTTGCGCTGAGGTCACCCCAACACAACAAAACCCGGACGAAGTACCCCATCCCCGGGAATCCTTGCGCTGACGTTACCTCAGCACAACAAATCCCGGAAACCACCGACATCATCCGGGAATCCTTGTACTGACAGTGTCCCAGCACAACAAATCCCGGAAACCCCATCACCGGTCCGAATCGCCGCGGCGCCGCTCCAACAGATGATAACCGCCGTAGCACAGCGCGACGAACGGCACCATGTACAGCAGCGTCGCACGCTGGGTCTCGTCGAGGATGACGAGCACCAAAGCGCCGAGGCACATCACGATCGCCAGCCACGGCAGCACCGGGAAGCCCGGCGCACGATACCCGAGCTCATCCGGGGTGTGTCCCGCGGCGGCCCATTCGCGGCGGAACCGGATATGGCACACGCATACAGAGAACCACACCACCAGCGTCGCCAATCCCGAGACGGCCACCAGCACGAGATACACCGTCGAGGCGGCCACCACCGAAGAGAGCAGCGCCAGCAGGGAGCCGGCCATCGAGAACAGCACCGCCCATACGGGAACGCCGTGGAAGTTGGTCTTCGCGAAGCGGGCCGGGATGAGCCGCTCCTTGGCGAGCGACCACACCATGCGCGAGCACACGTACAGGCCGGAGTTCGCCGCCGAAAGCACGGCGGTGAGCACCACGAAGTTCATCACGTCGCCGGCGAACGGCATGCCGATCGACTGGAACACCAGCACGAACGGGCTGGTCTCCACCCCGGACTTGTGCCACGGGATCAACGCGGCCATCACGGCGATCGAACCGATGAAGAAGATCGCGAGACGCAACACCGTGGTGTGCACGGCCTTCGGAATCGCACGGCCCGGATCCTTCGTCTCGCCGGCGGCGACGCCCACCACCTCGGTGCCGGAGAACGCGAACACCACGGTCAGCAGGGTCGAGAAGACCGGAGCGAACCCTTGCGGGAACCAGCCGTCCGCATAGAAGTTGCGGAACAGCGGCGCGGCATCGTATCCGGAGATCGGCATCGCGCCGAAGATCGCCAACAGGCCGATTACGATGAACGCGACGATCGCGAACACCTTGATCGAGGCGAACCAGAACTCGGCCTCGCCGTAGAGGCGCACCGAAAGGATGTTGAGCACGAACACCACCGCGATGAACACGGCCGACCACACCCAGGTGGGCGAGCCGGGGAACCATCGCTGCATGAGCAGCCCGGCGGCGGTGAACTCGCTGGCGAGCGCCACCGCCCAGTTGAGCCAGTAGAGGATCGCGATGACGAACGCGGTGCCGGGGCCGATGAAGCGTTTCGCATACATGTGGAAGCTGCCGGCGTACGGCATCGCCACGGACAGCTCGCCGAGCGAGACCATCACGCAGTAGACGAGCAGGGAGCCCACCGCGTACGCGAGGATCGCGCCGAGCGGTCCGGCCTGATGGATCGTATACCCGGAGCTGACGAACAGGCCGGTGCCGATGACGCCGCCGAGCGAGATCATCGTCAGGTGCCGGGATTCCATCTTGCGTTCGAGACCGGTGGCCTGTCCTTCGGAGCCGGCCGCCGCTTCGGCCATCGAACCGGTCGCCGCACCGGCCTCCATGCCGCCGTTGTCTTCGTTGCCATTTCCGGCGTCGGCCATGCTGGGCTCCTTCGGGTCACGTGTACGCCATCGGATGATGACTCACCGTATGATACCCAACGCCGTCCCATGAATGGCCTGCACATCCCGTGCATATCCCGCGTGTATTCCGGAGCCCGCGGAGTCATGGGCGTCCGGCCCATCCGCGACCGGCCCGGGACGCCCCACGTCGCAACGTCGCAACGTCGCAACGTCCGCAACGTCCGCACCCCGCACCGCAACGTCCGCGTACCCAACGCGCCCGCGGGACGACGAAGGCCGGCCCGGACGAACCGGAACCGGCCTTCATCGCATCGCGTACCGCGCGACGGTCACGCAACCGCCCACGACCGCAGCACGACGGTCACGGGACGGTCATAACGCAACCGTCACAGCACGGCGATCGCGTCGATCTCGACGAGCGCGCCCTTGGGGATGTCGTTGCCGCCGAACGCCACACGCGCCGGCTTGACGGAGCCGATGAACACCTCGGCGTAGCGGGCGTCGACCTCCTTGAAGTCCTCGACGTTCTTCAGGTAGATGGTGGCGCGGCACACGTGCTCGATGCCGGTGCCGGCGGTGTCGAGGATGTGCTTGATGTTCTTCAGTGCCTGCGCGGCCTGCTCGCCCGCGGTCTCGCCGGCCAGTTCGCCGGTCTCCGGGTCGATGCCCAGCTGGCCGGACACGAACACGAAGCCGTTGGCCTTGACCGCCTGGCTGTACGCGCCCAGCGCAGCCGGCGCCTCGGAGGTCGCGACCGCTTCCATCTTCTCGCTCATATGTGCTCCTTCGTCGAAGAACGATACGTTTGCGACGCACTGCCCCGGACGGCTCGCGGACCGACCTGCGGAAGGCGCCGCCTCCGGACCATGCGCTACCGCACAGCGTAGCGTACGTTCGTTGCGGTCCGGCCGCCGATGACCACATTGTCGTACGTCACGCCCATCGCGCGGCGTACGCTCCTGCACGCCGTCACCGTCGCCACGGCGTCGCGGCGTCCGGTTCGACGCCGCGGGACGGCAGGTCGACCGCGTGACGGTCGACGGTGCCGAGCACACGCCGGGTGTCGCCGCCGAGGATGCCGTCGGCGCCGAGACGCAGGCATTCGTTGCCCTTGCGGTAGTCGTCGCTCACGCCGGCGAACACGGGGACGCCGTCGTGCCGTGCGTGCGCGATGACGCGCGCGTCGATGCGGTCGCCGCGCATCACGACGAAACTCGCGTCGCGCGGCCATTCGACGCGCGGACGGCCCTTCGGGCTCACGCACTTGCCGACGGTCCAGTCGGGGTGACGCCGGTGGACGATCTCGATGTCCTCGTCGAACGTGGACATGAACATCGCACGGTCGGCGAAACGCCGGTCCTCGACCTGCGCCATCACCGCGTCGTCGAGACGGGCCGGATGCCGCGGGTCGCTTTTGAGGTGCAGCAGCAGTCCCAGATGGTCGGAGGAGTGCTTCGCCGCCTCGATGGCCTCGGCCAGCGTGGGCACGTGGAACGTCTCGCCGTATTGGCTCATGCGCATGTGCTGCAGTTCGTCGGCGGTGAGCGCGGAGACGCGCAGGTCGAGTCCGTCGGCGGAAAGGCGTCCGGTGCGTCCGTCGTGGAAGACGACGGGGACGCCGTCCCGAGTGAGGCGCACGTCGATTTCGGCGTAGTCGGCGCCGCGCGCGCCAGCGTTCGCGATGGCGTGCAGCGAGTTCTCGGGTGCGGAATCGTCGCCGCGATGCACGATGGCGAGCGGCCGCACGCGCCATCGGCCCGTATCGGCTTCCGCGGCCGGGCCGCTGATGATGCCGATTCCGTCGCGTTCGCGCCGGCGCAGGTTCGCGGCCACGGCCACGCCGGCGACGAGCGACAGGGACACCATGAGGATGACCAGCTGCACGAGCAGCCTTCGGGTGCCGGTCCGCGTTGCGGTCTGTGTCCCGGCGCCGTCTCCCGAGCCGGGCCACGCCCCGATCCCGGCATTGCGATTCCACCGCCGATTCGTCATCACACACCTCCAAACCACACGGCCCGGTCTTTCCGACCGGGCCTCATCGTCTTCACTGCCCTCATTATGGGTGCGCGAAGGTGGGGCGACGGTGCGTTTTCATGGTCTTCCCATGGTCGCCTCAGGGAAAAATCAGGGTGCCTCCGCCGTAAGGATGACTGCCGAGGATGACCGCGGCGAGCGCCGGCCCTCGGGACGCAAAGGGCCCGCAGGAACGCCAAAGCCCGCTTCTCCGATAATCGGAGAAGCGGGCTTGTTTGGTGGGCCCAAAGGGGATCGAACCCTCGACCTTCTGTTCCGGAGACAGACGCTCTATCCACTGAGCTACGGACCCATGCCACGCACACGCGCGCACGACGCGGAACGCAACTCCCCCACTGTACACCACGTTCGCGTTCCATGCACGTCCGCACCACGCGAAATGGCCGTCCCGGGCCGGAATTCCGGCAATCCGCGGGTGTCGGGCGCTACACTGGGGTTATGTCCGAGCCTGTGAACGAATTCGAATACGAGCGCCGGTTCTTCTGCCGCGAGATGCCCGCCGAATACGACGACGGCGACAACCCCACCCTCATCCTGCAGAGCTACTACGTGCACACCGACAACTATGCGCTGCGCGTCCGGCTGCTGCTGCGCGACGTGCGGCTCGACATGACCCCGGATCTGGACCCGTACGCCGTGCTCGAAGCATACGAGGAGCGGTTCTCGGAGGCGTACGTCACCGTGAAGGGGCCGTCCGTGGGCGGCACCCGGTATGAATCGGAGCATGCCATCGATACGCGCATCGCCGTGGAGCTCGTGCGGCGCGGCGGCGCGCTGGTCGTCAAGAACCGGTATTCCGTGTGGATCGCAGAGGACGGCTGGAGCGTGGACGTGTTCGGCGGGGCGAACGCGCCGCTCGTCGTCGCCGAGGCGGAACGCGCCACCCCGGTGACGAACCTCACGATCCCGAAGTTCTGCGTGACGGAGATCACCGACCAGCCGCGGTTCAACAATGACGGGCTGGCCGGCAGGCCGTACTCCGAATGGCAGGACGAGTTCGAACGCGAGCTCGCCGTCCAGGGCCCGCATTTCCAGCCGTACTTCGGCCGCAACCGCATGGAGTAGCGGCCGTGGCGAAGGCCACGGCCGATCAGCACATGAACGTCAGTACATGAGCGTGGCAAGGCGGCGGCGCGCCGCGGACAGCCGCGCGTCGGTCGGCTCGGGGATGGCGAAGTATTCGAGCAGGCGCTTGCGCACCGGCTCGATGTCGGCCTTGTGCCCGGCGGCCACGAAATCGAGCAGACGGTCGAACGCGTCCTGGATCTGACCGCCGATCATGTCGATGTCGGCCACGGCGAGCTGCGCCTCCACGTCGTCCGGGCGGTCGGCCGCGGCCGCGCGCACCTCGCGCACGTCGGCGGAGCCGGAACGGGCCAGCAGCAGCGCCTTGGCACGCTCGCGGGCGGCCACGGCGTCGGACGGATCGGATTCGAGCACCTTCGCGTAGGCCGCGGCCGCGCCGGCGTAGTCGCCGGCCTGGGCCAGCTGGTGGGCCTCCTGATGCTCCGGCGGCACCACGTCGGCACCGGCACCCGCACCCGCGGCACCTGCGGCACCGCCATCACCCGTACCGCCCACGGCGTCCGGGTCGCCGGAATACGGCGCGGTGCCGGTCACGCCGGACTGGGCGGCGAGGTTCACGATCTTCGGCAGCACCTGCTCTTTGATCTGGGTGAGCTCGTCGTCGGTAGGCAGGCCTTCGAGCAGCGGCATGGGGCGGCCGCCGACGAGCGCGAACAGCGCCGGCGCGCCCTTCACCTGCAGCGCCTGTCCGATGGACGGGTAGGCGGAGATGTCGATGCGGGACATCTGGATCTGGCCGTTCATCGCGTTGACCGCGTCGGCCAGGAACCGCGCCATCGGGAAGAGGCGGTCGTCGGTGGGGATCCACAGGAACAGCAGGATCGGGAACGTGGCGGAGGTCTGCACCATCGCCTGGAACGTGTTCTCGGTGGTGTCGATGACGTATCCGCCGGCCGCGGGCGCGCCGCCCGTCTGACCGGGTTCGGCCTTCACCTGATGGCTCAGGGCCTCCAGGTCGACGGCTCCCGCCAGGGACACTCCGGGATTGAACTTCGGCTGATCTGCCATGTCATGCCTCCAACTTCCGCGCGTATCGCCACGCACGTCCGTGCGTGCGCCCGCGCGCCCGCCTTACGGCGGCCTATACAACGATGCCGCCACTCATCTTAGCGGTGGCATCGAAGATGTCGGGCGGCGTATCGCCGTCCACGAACACGCACCCTGCGACGCGCGGCACGGCGCCCCACGGCACGGTCCCGGCGAGGCCTACAGCGCCTCCACCTTGATCGGCTGGCGTTCCGCACCCACGGCGGTGATCTTCGCGGCGGCGCCCTTGGCGTCGGCGCGCGGCACCACCAGGGCGATGACGTTCACGTACGTCACCTTCATAGTGCTGGTGGCCGTGCCATCGCCGAACAGGGCCTTCTCCGCATCGGAGGCGGGCAGCGACTCGCGCCCCTCGCCGGCCTGGCGCGTCCATACGGAGTCGATGCGCGCCACCACGAGGTCGGCGCCGTCCGGGGAGCGCATCACCTTGATCTGGTCCTTGGGCACGGTGAACTCCTGCTGCTGCGTGCCCTTGTTGGCCTCCATGCCCTGCTGCACGGTGGCGCTGAGCGTCTGGAGATCCTGCCGGAACAGGTCGTCGGCGAACTTGTCCTTGTACTTGCTGGAGTCGCCGTTGTTGAGCAGGTCGGCGTACCACTGCACGGCCCGTTCGGGCGTGGTGACGAGCTTGCCGTCGTTGGCGGCGCCCATTTCGGTGCCAAGGTCAGGCACTTCGAACTTGGGCAGTTCGGCGCCCTGGAAGAGGCGGGCCACGCCCCACAGCTTGTAGTTCTGGCGGGCGGAGTCCTGCGTCATGACGAGCAGGCGCTTGCTCTGCTGGTCCTCGGTGGTGGTGGTGATGCTGTATACGGTGCGCGGCCAGCCGTCGTCCACGGGGATGACGGTCTGGGTGATGTCGCTGGGGATGGTGGCCTTCGCGTCGAGGTTGCCGGTGGCCTGCGCGATGGCGATCTCGCTGGAGCGCACGTCGAGCTGCGGTCCGGTGAGTCTTGCGTCCAGCCCGTCGGTGCTCTTCGACTGGTTGGCGGCGTCGATGACCTCGAGGATGGAGCCGCGGATCTTCTTCTCCTGCGCCTGCGTGAGGTCGGGCGTCTGTTCGGCGGAGGAGACGGCGCTCGGCCTGGGCACCTGTCCTTCGCAGCCGGCGAGCGCGACGAGCATGCCCGCCGACAGCATGACGGCGACGGCTTTGGTCATGATGGCCGTTGCGGTGGTCGTTCCTCTCATCGGTTCGCTCCTTCCTCGTCCCCGTTCGTCGTGTCGCCCGCGTCGCCGTCGGCGTCGCCGACCTCCTGTGCGAGGCGTGCGAAGTACGCCTGGAGTTCGTCCGTCGAGATGACCGACGTGGCCTCCGCGTCGTCGTAGGCGCCCGATGCGCCCGCGGCCCCGGCGCCCGTCCCGTTCGCGCCGGCGGCGCCGGCCGCGTCCGCGACGAGGTTGCGTGCGCCCGGGTCGACGACGACCGGCTGGTCGCCGACCGGCTGCGGCGGGTTGGCGCCGGCCGCGTGCCTGCGGCGGCGACGTCCCTTCGGCGCGAAGCTGGGTTTCAGGCCACCGAGCGAGCCGGCCATGGCCTCGCCGAAGCTCACCTCCTCCTGTTCCGCCTGCGGTTCGACCTGCGTGGCGCCGGAGCTTTCGACCACGCGCTTGCGGCGCTTGTGCGGCGGCATGGCGAACACGGTGGCGGTCAGTACGGCCAGCACGGCCAGCAGTCCGCCGATGAAGTACATGGGGGTGGCGTAGTCGGGCAGCGTCTGGCGGGTCCAGGTGAACGAGACAGTGCCGGAGGCGCCGGCGGCGCCGATGTCGACGAGCGCCACGTCGGTTTCGGACGCGGCCTTCGCGGCGAGCGTGGCCTTTCCGGCGCCGCATGCGACCTTGCGCCACATGTCGGAGTCCTTGAACGCGACGTCGGCGTCGCTGGTCTGCGTCTTGGTGCCGGACTTCTCCTTCGCGACGGCGAGCGTCGACCAGTCGGACAGGCCGGTCAGGCGCGTGTAGGACGCGCCGGACAGCCATCCGGCGGCGTCCTTGGCGGAGGCGAGGGCGACGCATACGTCGTCGCCGCCCTTCGCCTGCACGGCGACCTTCACGTTGTCGTCGACCAGACCCAGCACGTCCGGGTCGGTCAGCACGTATCGGGAGCCGGTGACGGCCGCCGTCGCGTCGATGACGCGGCTCGGCTGCCATATCGTGGCGTTCAGCGCGCCCACGGCGAACGCCGCGACGGCGAGCAGGCCGAACAGCGGCGTGACCACGCCGCGCATGACCACGGCGTGACGCCGTGCCTTGCGCGCGGCGTCGGTGGGGGTTGCGTTCCTGCGTTCTTCAGCACTCATAATACGGGCCATTCTACAATCCCCGTCTGAAAGCGGCTCCAATCCGCCGAAATCAGGGCCATGCCTGCGGCTAGGGTGTGTGTCATGCGCAATACCACCAAGCTTTCCGTATTCCGTTCCGCAATGGCCGTCGCCTGTTCGCTGGCCATGTGCGTGACGCTCGCCGCGTGCGGCGGCGACTCCGGTTCGAAGGACACGAAGAAGTCGTCGTCCAGCTCCTCGCAGTCGTCCGATTCGTCCACGAAGATGGACGAGATGACCGGCGTGTCCGCGTCCGGCACGCTCGGTCAGAAGCCGTCGATCAAGCTCGCCACCACGCCGATGACCGTGCAGAACAACACGTACGCCGTGCTGCAGCAGGGCGACGGCGCCGTCATCAAGAAGGGCGACCGCATCTGCGCCCAGGGCGTGGCCGTGAACGTGAAGGACGGCAGCGAGCTGATGAGCTCCTGGGAGAAGAACACCCCGGACTGCTCGATCCAGCTCACCGACGCGAACCTCAAGCAGATCCCGCCGTACCAGAAGATGGTGGGCCTGAAGGTCAACTCGACGATCGCGTTCGGCGTGAACGACGCGAACAGCAGCGGCACATCGTACGTCATCGCGTACACGCTGGTGTCGCGTTCCAGGGACCTGACGAAGGCCACCGGCGAGGTGGTCAAGGACGTGCCGGCGGACCTGCCGAAGGTGACGCGCGCGAAGAACGGCAAGCCGTCCATCGACATGAACGGGCAGAAGGCGGCGACGTCGCTGGTGGCGCAGACCCTGGTGAAGGGCACGGGCGCCGAGACCACGGACAAGAACACCGTGGTGGTCAAGTACACGGGCTGGCTGACGGACGGCACGCAGTTCGACTCCTCGTGGGATAAGAACACCACCATCGACGCGGACCTGTATTCGGGCGGCGACCACGGCGTGATCACCGGCTGGCAGGAGGGCCTCAAGGGCCAGACGGTGGGCTCGCAGGTGCTGCTCATCATCCCGCCGGACAAGGGCTACGGCTCCACGGCGCAGGGGTCGATTCCGGCGAACAGCACGCTGGTGTTCGTGGTGGATATCCTGGCCGCGTACTGATCGGTACGTATGCGGTCACTGCGCCGCGATATACGAAAAGGGCGCCTCCCGTCGGGAGGCGCCCTTTTCGTATATCAAAACAGGCGCAGGGCGTCGTCTTCGGTACCCTTCATCTCCTCGTAGTCGAGGATGAGGCAGGTGAAGCCGCGGTCCTCGGCGAGGACGCGTGCCTGCGGAGTGATGGTCTGCGCGGCGAAGATGCCGTGGACGGGGGCGAGGAGCGGGTCGCGGTTGAGGAGCTCACAGTATCGCGTGAGCTGTTCGACGCCGTCGATGCCGCCGTGGCGTTTGATTTCGATGGCGACGTGTTCGCCTTCGGCGTTGACGGCCATGATGTCGACTGGGCCGATGGCGGTGGGGTATTCGCGGCGCACGAGCTTCGCGCCGTCGCCGATGCGTTCGATCTGTTCGGCGAGGTAGTGCTGGAGGTGGTCCTCCACGCCGTCCTTGACGAGGCCGGGATCCTGGCCGAGGTCGAAGGTCTGGTCGGAGTAGACGTGGGTGATGGTCACGTCGAGCACGTCGGAGGTCTTGTCGGCGGTGACGCGCAGGCGTTTGACGGGGCGCGGTTCGTCGGAGGCGTCGGAGGGGTCGGGGTCGCCGGACGACGACGTGGCGGCGTCATCGGCAACGGCATCGGACGCGGGGTCCAGGTCGGTCTCCCTGATGGTGCAGGGGGCGCTCATCCAGTTGAGCGGCTTGTACGAGCCGAGTTCGGAGAAGATAAGCAGGCTGTTGTCCGCCTTGACGAGCAGCACGCGCTTGGCGGGCGGCAGGGAGGCGTTGAGACGGCCGGAGTACACGGCGGAGCAATCGGCGACGAGGATGCGCATAGCGAGCCACTGTACCGCATGCACTGCACCCGACGCATCTTCCGGGAATCCTTGCGCTGAACCAACCCCAGCACAAGGAAACCCGGAAGCCCCGATCCGCCTCCGGGAAACCTTGCACTCAGTGACCACCAGCACAAGGAATCCCGGAACCAAGAATCATCTTCCGGGAATCCTTGCGCTGAACCAACCCCAGCACAAGGAAACCCGGAAGCCCCGATCCACCTCCGGGAAACTTTGCACTGACTAACTCCCCGCGCAACAAATCCCGGACGGCACCCCAAACCCCCGGGAAACTTTGCACTGAGGTATCCCCAGCGCAACAAATCCCGGAACCCCCCGGACAAGAAGGACCCATCCCGGCGACATACGCGAGGACCCCGACCGCACCAAGTGCGATCGGGGTCCTGACGATGCGAGAGGTCACTGCTCCGCGGAGGAGTACTGCACGTCGCGGCCGCGCTCGACGGCCACGGTGAGCTTGTTCGAATCGAAGGAGATGAATCCGTCGGTCACTTCGAACATGTGGCGGGCCTCATCGGGTTCAACCACGGTGACCGTGCCCTGCTTGATGACCGTGAGCACCGGCTCATGGTTCGGCAGGATGCCCATGCCGCCCTCATAGGCGGGGATGGTCACGCTCTTCGCCTCGCCGTGCCACACGGGGTGGTCGGCGGCGACGATGTTGACCTGCATCGTGGTCTTGTCCGATCCAGCCATCACGCACCCAGTTCCTTCTGCATGTTGTGCCACTTCTCCTCGAGGTCGTCGATGCCGCCGATGCCGGAGAACGCCTGCTCCGGGACGTCGTCGTACACGCCGTCGCAGATGCGGGTGAAGGCCTCGATGGTCTCGTCGGCCGGCACGTAGGAGCCCGGGCGACCGGTGAACTTCTCGGCCACGTAGAAGTTCTGGCCGAGGAACTGCTCGATCTTACGGGCGCGGTTGACGGTGGTCTTGTCCTCTTCGGAGAGCTCGTCGATACCGATCAGGGCGATGATGTCCTGCAGTTCCTTGTTGCGCTGCAGGATCGCCTTGACGCGGTTGGCGCACTCGTAGTGGGCCTGGCCCACGTAGCGCGGATCGAGGATTCGCGAGGTGGAGCTCAGCGGGTCCACGGCCGGGTAGATGCCCTTGGACGCGATGTCGCGGGACAGCTCGGTGGTCGCATCGAGGTGGGCGAAGGTCGTGGCCGGGGCCGGGTCGGTGTAATCGTCGGCCGGCACGTAGATGGCCTGCAGCGAGGTGATGGAGTGGCCTCGCGTGGAGGTGATGCGCTCCTGGAGGGCGCCCATCTCGTCGGCCAGGTTCGGCTGGTAGCCCACGGCGGAAGGCATGCGGCCCAGCAGCGTGGACACCTCGGAACCGGCCTGCGTGAAGCGGAAGATGTTGTCGATGAACAGCAGCACGTCCTGGTTCTGCACGTCGCGGAAGTACTCGGCCATGGTCAGAGCGGTCAGCGGCACGCGCAGACGGGTGCCCGGCTGCTCGTCCATCTGGCCGAAGACCAGTGCGGTCTTCTGCAGAACGCCGGCCTCGCCCATCTCGCCGATGAGGTCGTTGCCCTCACGGGTGCGTTCGCCGACGCCGGCGAACACGGAGACGCCGCCGTGGTTCTGCGCCACGCGCTGAATCATCTCCTGGATGAGCACGGTCTTGCCGACGCCTGCGCCGCCGAACAGACCGATCTTGCCGCCCTGCACGTACGGGGTCAGAAGGTCGATGACCTTGATGCCCGTCTCGAACATCTGGGTCTTGGACTCCAGCTGGTCGAAGGCCGGCGGGTTGCGGTGGATGGGCCAACGCTCCTTGACGGTGATCTTCTCCTCCGGCTTCTTGTTGAGGATGTTGCCGGAGACGTCGAAGACGTGGCCGAGGGTCACGTCGCCGACCGGCACGGAGATCGAGGAGCCGGTGTCGTACACGGCGGCGCCGCGCACGAGGCCGTCGGTCGGCTTCAGGGCGACGCAGCGCACGGTGGAGTCGCCGAGGTGCTGTTCGACCTCGAGGGTGATTTCGGTGGCCTTGGCCTCGCCCTCCTCCTTGGCGCCCGTGTTGACGATGGTCACATGCAGGGCGTTGTAGATGTCGGGCATGTGGCCCGCCGGGAACTCAACGTCGATGACCGAGCCCTGGACACGGGTGACGCGTCCGTGAATCGGCTCGCCGTTGGTCTCGGAAGCCGCAGTGGTCTGGTTTGCAGCCATAGTGCGTTCCTACTCTTCCTTCTTGTTCAGAGCATCGGCGCTGCCGATGATCTCGGTAAGTTCCTGCGTGATCGAGGCCTGACGCGAGGCGTTGAGCTTGCGGGTGAGGTCGTCGATCAGGTTGCGTGCGTTGTCGGTGGCCGTGTGCATCGCGTTCTGACGGCTCGCCGTCTCGGAGGCGGCGGCGGTCAGCAGGCATTCGTGGATGCGGGACTGGATGTACTTCGGCAGGATCGCGTCCAGCACCTCGTCGATGCTCGGCTCGAACGAGTACAGCGGCGGCATGTTCGCCGTGTCGACCTGCTGGTCCGGATCCGGCACGGTGGCCGTGTTCCCCACGATCTCGACGGGCAGCATGCGCAGCACGCGCACCTTCTGCACGACCATGTTGATGAACTCGGTGTAGACGATGTAGAGCTCCGAGACCCCGCCCTGGTCCGCCGGCTTCATGTAGGCGTCCATCAGGGTGTTGGAGATGGTCTCGGCGATTTCCACGCCGGGCTGGTCGGTGTCGCCCTCCCACGTGGCCACGACGTCGCGGTTGCGGTACTTGTAGTACGTCGAGCCACGACGCCCGTACACGAACAGCTCCGGCTGCTTGCCGTCATCCTCGAGACGGGCGAGCAGCGCCTCGGTCTCGCGGATGATCGAAGAGGTGTACGGGCCGGCCATGCCACGATCCGAGGTGAGGGCGAGAACGGCCACACGCGGGTTGTTCTCGTCCTTCACCGCGATCGGATGCGTGATGTGGGTGTGCGCCACCAGCGCTTGCACGGCATCGAAAATCGCATCGGTGTACGGCTTCGCGTTCAAGGCGACGTCACGTGCCTTGGCGATGTGCGAAGACGCGATCATCTCCTGGGCGTTGAAGATCTTCTCCAACGACTCGGTGGAGTGGATGCGTGATTTCAATGCGAGTTGCGAGCCCATGGCTTATTTCTCTCCCGCCACGATCTTTTCCTGGTCCACCGGAGTGGCCTTGGACACGTCGGGCTTCTTCTCGACCAGCGGCTTGCCGCTGGAGGAGACGAAGGTCGCGCGGAACGCGTCGACGGCCTTGTCGAGGGCCGCCTCGGTGTCCGCCGTGAAGTCCTCGGTCTCACGGATGGTCTTGAGGATATCGGTGTTGTGATCAAGGTAGTCCAGCAGTCCCTGCTCGAACGGGAGCACGTCCTTCAGCTCGAGGTCGTCGAGCTTGCCGTGGGTGCCGGTCCAGACGGACACGACCTCCTGCTCCATCGAGTACGGGTGGAACTGCGGCTGCTTGAGCAGCTCGGTCAGGTGGGCGCCTCGGGTCAGCTGGGCCTTGGACGCGGCGTCCAGATCGGACGCGAACATCGCGAAGGATTCCAGCGAACGGTACTGCGCCAGGGAGATCTTCAGCGTGCCGGAGACCTTCTTCAGGGCCTTGGTCTGCGCGGCGCCGCCCACTCGGGACACGGAGATGCCGACGTCCACGGCGGGACGCTGGTTGGCGTTGAACAGATCGGACTGGAGGAAGATCTGGCCGTCGGTGATGGAGATCACGTTGGTCGGGATGTAGGCGGACACGTCGTTCGCCTTGGTCTCGACGATCGGCAGACCCGTCATCGAGCCGCCGCCGAGGTCGTCGGAGACCTTCGCGCAGCGTTCGAGCAGACGGGAGTGCAGGTAGAAGACGTCACCCGGGTAGGCCTCGCGCCCCGGCGGGCGGCGGAGCAGCAGCGAGATCGAGCGGTAGGCCTCGGCCTGCTTCGACAGGTCGTCGAAGACGATGAGCACGTGCTTGCCGTTGTACATCCAGTGCTGGCCGATGGCCGAGCCGGTGTACGGGGCGATGTACTTGAAGCCGGCGGAGTCGGATGCCGGGGAGGCCACGATGGTGGTGTACTCCATGGCGCCCGCGTCCTCGAGGCTCTGACGCACGGAGGCGATGGTGGAGCCCTTCTGGCCCACGGCCACGTAGATGCAGCGCACCTGCTTCTTCGGGTCGCCGGACTCCCAGTTCGCCTTCTGGTTGATGATGGTATCGATGGCGATGGCGGTCTTGCCGGTCTGGCGGTCGCCGATGATGAGCTGGCGCTGGCCGCGGCCGATCGGGGTCATCGCGTCGATGGCCTTGAGGCCGGTGGACAGCGGCTCGTCGACCGGGTGGCGGTGCATCACGTCCGGGGCCTGGGCCTCGAGGATGCGGCGTTCGTCGCACTTGATCTCGCCGAGGCCGTCGATCGGCTTGCCCAGCGGGTCCACGACGCGACCGAGGTAGCCGTCGCCGACGGGCACGGAGAGCACTTCGCCGGTGCGGCGCACTTCCTGGCCCTCCTCGATTCCAGCGAAATCGCCGAGGATAACCACGCCGATCTCACGGGCGTCAAGGTTGAACGCCAGGCCGAGCGTGCCGTCTTCGAACGTCAGCAGCTCATTGGCCATGCAACCAGGCAATCCCGTCACGTGCGCGATGCCATCACCGGCCGTGGCGACATAACCCACCTCCTGGGTGGGCGTGCTGCTCGGCTGGTACGACGACACGAAGTCGTCGAGGGCCTTGCGGATCGAGGCGGGATCGATGGTCAGTTCTGCC
The DNA here is from genome assembly GCF_018555635.1 of Bifidobacterium sp. CP2. Classification (NCBI taxonomy): domain Bacteria; kingdom Bacillati; phylum Actinomycetota; class Actinomycetes; order Bifidobacteriales; family Bifidobacteriaceae; genus Bifidobacterium; species Bifidobacterium sp. CP2. The sequence continues at coordinate 91,258 of NZ_JAFEJX010000007.1, forward strand.
ATGATCACTCCTTCATTGTTTTCTCTTGGGTTACCAAGTCTTGTCAGTCGGTCCTAGCGGCCCGCATGCGGGCCGGGACTTGTTGTGGTTCAGGCGTCGGCGTTGACCGTGCGGTGCAGGTGCTGCAGCTGGGCGACCACGGTGTTGTCCGTGACCTCGTCGCCGATCTGCACGCGCATGCCGCCGAGCACGCTCGGGTCGACCACCGAGTTGATGTGCACCGGGCGCCCGGCCTTCGCCGAGTAGATCTTCGTCAGTCGCTGGATCTGTTCCTTCGTCAGCGGGCTGGCGGTGGTCACGGTGACCATCGATTCGCCCATGTGGCGCGAGAACTTGTTGATCAGCCACTGGATGGTCTCCAGGTAGCGGCGACGACGCAGGTTGCAGGTCGCGTGTTCGGCGAGCCTCACCGTGATCGGGTTGAGGCCCTTGCCGTCGAACACTTCGTGGAACAGCTTCACGCGGGCTTCGCTCGGGGCCTGGTCGTCGTACAGCTTGGCGCGCACGACGGGCAGTCCCAGCAGGGCGGAGTGCAGTTCGGACAGTTCGATGGACACCTGCAGCGTGGCGTCGGTGACGTCCGCGTAGTACATCATGGCGTCCACGCCGAAGTCCTCCACCGCGTTGGCGATGTCCTTCGCGCGGGACCAGCGGCGGGAGACCAGGTCGGTCATGATCTCCATGGTCACCGGGTGTTCGTTGCCCTGGAACAGCTCCTTGAGGACGGCGACCTTATCGGCCACCGGCCTGGAGGGGTCGGTCAGGGCGCGTTCGAGCGCGAGGTTGCGGTCCAGCACGCCGGTGATCTTGAACAGCTCGTTGCCGATCCGCCACGCGTCCTTGCCGGAGTCGCGCAGCTTGGGGGCCAGCGAGTCACGCGACTCGCGGTCTGCGATGCGCGATGCCTCTCCTCGCATGGTCACCTCCCTTTCTGCTTACGGTTGACGGCGTCCGCCATCACTGCTTGTCCAGCTCGTCGAGCATCGAATCGATCATCGACGACTGCACGTCCTTCTCCTGGAGCTTCGCGCCCAGGATCTTGCCGGCCAGAGCGGTGGCCAGCGTGCCGACCTCGCCCTTCAGGGAGACCAGGGCCTGCTGCTGCTGCGATTCGATGGAACGCTGCGCGTTGGCGGTGATCTGGGCCGCGTCGGATTCGGCGCGGGAGCGGGCGTCGGCGATGATGTGCGAGGCTTCGGCGCGCGCGTCGTCGCGGATCTTGGCCGCTTCCACGCGGGCGGTGCTCAGCTGGGCCTCGTACTTGGCCTTGGCCTCGTCGGCGTCCTTCTGCGCCTGCTCCGCCTTCGCGATGCCGCCTTCGATCTTGGCGGCGCGCTCGTCGAACACGGCCTGGAACTTCGGCAGGAAGTACTTGTAGAAGAATGCGGCGACGATGACCAGGATGATCAGCGACCAGACGATGTCATACGTCTCGGGCAGAAACAGCTCCATACCGTCTTCCTCCTTTCATTTCCCTTGGAAAGTCGTTGGTGTTCGGTGTCCCGACTTACTTGATGAAGGCGAGCACGAAGCCGAGCAGCGCCAGCACCTCGACGAACGCCAGACCAAGGAACATCAGGGTCTGCAGGCGGCCGCCGAGCTCGGGCTGACGGGCCGTGCTCTCGATGGTCTTGCCGATCAGGATGCCCAGACCGATGCCGGGGCCGATGGCGGCGAGGCCGTAGCCCACGACGTTCAGGTTGCCGGCAACCGCGGCGAGGGTGACGATATCCATGGTTGTTTCCTTTCTTGCTTATTGCCTTGAGAGCAACGTGTTTATATGCCCGCGGCCGGTTGGAGGACCCGGGATGCCCGGGGTCAGTCGGCCTCCGGGAAGCTCATGTTGATGTACGCGGTGGTGAGGATCGCGAAGATGTAGGCCTGCAGGCAGGCGACCAACGCCTCGAAGAGGAACATGAACGTGCCCGCGGCGAACGTGATGATGCCGAAGGGGGCCATGGCCTTGTTGGCGATGTCGATGAGGAAGAACTGGGTGGCCGACAGGCACAGGGCCAGGATGAGGTGGCCGGAGACCATGTTGGCGAAGAGTCGGATCGTCAGCGAGAACGGGCGGATGATGAGCAGCTCGAACAGCTGGATCGGGGACAGCAGGATGTAGATCGGCCACGGCACGCCCTTCGGGAAGAGCTCGTCGCGCAGGAAGTGGAGCAGCCCCTTCTCGCGGATGCCGGCGATCCAGTACTGGAAGAAGCACCACATGGCGAACACCAGCGGCAGCGTGATCGTGGCGGAGGCCGCGATGTTGAAGCCCGGGATGATGCCGCACAGGTTGAACACGAGCAGCGTGCAGAACACGGTGGTGATCATCGGCACGTAACGCTTGCCGCGCACCTCGCCCATCACCTGATAGACGATCTGGTCGCGGACGAATTCGATGAGCCATTCGACGGCGCCCTGCCAGCGGCCGGGGATGAGCTTCACGCGCTTGGCGGTGATGCCCAGCACCAGCAGCATGATGATGGTGGCGATGATGCGCACCATGATGATGCGGTTGATGGCGAACGGCGTCCCGTCGAACAGGAACGGTTCGGGGAGGAAGTCGTTGACGCTCGGGTATTCCGGCTGCGTCGCGCTTGCCAGTGTCAGTGAGCTTATTGCAGCACCAATCATTCGCTCCTCCTGCTTCTTGAAATCGACTGTCAATCTATACCCGGTGAAGGGGCGAATATGTCCGAAAGGTTACCGTCGCGCCCTGCGTCCGGGCGATGGCGTACGCCTCGTGCGCATCCGTTCGTTCCGCCGGTCCGCAGCCGTATGCGGAGAGGCCCGTCCGATCCGAATGGCACCTCCCACGCATTCGGCTCCGAATGACTGAAGTGTGATTGTTGTCCTGCGTTCGGACAATTTCAAGCCCGTTCCCCGTCATGCGGCAAGTTCGTCCGTTTCGTGCCGTTTCCTTGGCGTTTCGCGGGTTTGCGGCTATTCGACATCCGTTTGCGCGATGCCCGATTTGGGCGTGTGCGACCGTTTTCCGGCCGTCCGGCCGGAACACGGGGGAAAACGGCGTGTTCCGCCGTGCGACGGCGCGCGTCCGTCGGTCTTCCGGGCGCTTGCGTCGAAGGCCCTCCTTCCGGAAAGGTTGCGTCCACGATACGGACGTCTTTCGGTCCGATTGGCGGACACGACGCGGTCCGCCAATCGGACGGCCTCCACCGACGTCGCGCCATCGGACGCACGGCATCGGACGGCGACGACGCGACGCGTCAGCCGCGGATCACGCCGTACCCGTCGTGCGCGAACGGGGCGAACCCGTCCTTGCGCGGGCCGCCCGGCTCATGGCGGATCGAACGGTCGGTGCCGAGACGCTTCTCCGCACGCAGCTCCGGCACTTCCGTCAGGTCGTACGGCGTGGTCTGGTACACCCAGTTGAGCCAGTTGCGCCACAGCAGGTTCGCGTGGGCGCGCCACGCGAACAACGGCTCGATCGACGGGTCGTCGTGCGGGAAGTAGTTCTCCGGGAACGGCACATTGTCCAATCCCTTCTTCATGTCGCGCTCGTACTCCTCGGCGAGGGTGTACTTGCCGTACTCCCAGTGGCCGAGCGCGAACACCTCGGAGAAGTCGCGCGTGGCGATGAGGCCCGGGCCGGACCGCGGGCCCCACGTGAGGATCTGCAGGTCGGGATTGGCCCTGACGTCGTCCTCGTCGACGCCCGCGAGGCGCGAATGCGGCTGCAGGGCGATCTCGTCGAAGCCGTTCGTCAGGAAGCAGTACTCGTCCTGCAGATACTGCGGGAAGACACCGAACACCTTCTCGGCGTAGTCGACCTTGCGCACGCCGTAGCGGTAGTTGAGCGCGCCCATCGCGCCCCAGCACAGGTACATCGTGGAGAACACGTGGGTGGAGGCCCAGTCGAGGATCGTCTTGAACTCGTCCCAATAGTCGACCTCGTCGAACGGCAGATGCTCCACGGGCGCGCCGGTCACGACGAAACCGTCGTAGTAGTTGTCCTTGAACGCGTCGAGCGTCTCGTAGAACTTGACCAGATGGTCGTGGCTCACATGCGTGGCCTCATGCGTGGAAGTCTTCATGAAATCGACCTCCACCTGCAGCGGGCTCTTCGAGATGAGGCGCAGCAGCTGCGTCTCGGTCTCGATCTTCTTGGGCATGAGGTTCAGGATCACCAGTCTGAGCGGACGGACGCGCTGACGCTCCGCCTCTGGCTTCTCGAGCGCGAAGATGCGCTCCGAGTCGAGTATGGCTCTGGCCGGAAGGCCGCTGGGAATCTTGATAGGCATGCATCCAATTATGTCCTTGCAGCGGATATGCCGCATGCCGTCCTCCGCGCAACCGCCATAGCGGCTGCTTATGACCGGTTGAAACGGCGATGGGGCGACGGGCGGCGCAAGGATTCCCGGAACCGGCGACCATCTTCCGGGAATCCTTGCGCTGAGACTTAGCCAGCACAAGAAAACCCGGAACCAACGGGCAACCTCCGGGAATCCTTGCGCTGAGACTTAGCCAGCACAACAATTCCCGGCGACCCCACACCAACCCCGGGAATCCTTGCGCTGAGAGATGGTCAGCACAAGAAAACCCGGAACCAACGGGCAACCTCCGGGAAACCTTGCGCTGAGAGATGGCCAGCACAACAATTCCCGGACAACAGCCCCGGAAACAACGCGACACGCCGATGACGCACCTCGGAATTGACAAATACCCGTTTGCCCCTATCTTAGATAGAGCTGTCGCACAGACAAGCCGACGCGGGGTGGAGCAGCTCGGTAGCTCGCTGGGCTCATAACCCAGAGGTCCATGGTTCAAATCCATGCCCCGCTACCAATGGAAAAACGCTAGGAATCATACGATTCCTAGCGTTTTTCATTTTCACACGAGGCCCGTCCACCGGCGACACGCCTCAGGCGTCCTGGAGCTCGCGCCGACGCCGGACCACCACGATCATGACGCCTCCCGCCACGATCAGCGCCGCGGACGAACCGACGGCCACGGCCACGTCCGTGCCGGTCGCCGGCAGCGGCTCGTCGGGTTCCTCCGGTTCCTCCGGCTCCTCGGGTTCCTCCGGCTCCTCTTCTTCCTCCTCTTCCTCCTCCGGCTCATCGGGCTCGTCGTCCACGTACGTCATCTCCCACTGGTCGTCGTACCGGCTGGACGCGGGCATGACCCGGTCGTCGCCCTTGAAGCTCCACACGAACACGTACCATCCGTGCGATTCGGCGACGATCTCCACCGGGGTGCCGTGCGCGTCCGCCACGCCGCCGCCCACGCGGATCACGCCGTTGACGGCCGGATACTCCCACGTGCCCACCAGACGATGGTTGGCGTCGTCGGCGGCGGGAGGTTCCGCGCCGGACGGCTTGTACGCGGCGTCGTTCGACGGGTTGGACGGGTCGCCCGCCCACCAGACGCTCACCTGCGCGAAAGGCTCGTCGGCGCCGATGCCGTACGTCTCGTCACCGGCGAACAGGCCGTGGTCGTCGGGGAAGCCGCCCACGGTGATGGTGTCGCTCAGATGCGAGCCGACGTGCGCGGTGTGCTCGGTGACGGAGGATTCCACCTCGACCTTCGCGCGGTTCGAGTTGGTCTCGGTCTGGTCGAGGAACGCGCTGAGCGAGTCGCCGGCGACGTAGGGCCGCGCTTCGTCGCTCTGGCGGGACTGGTCGAACACCCACACCCACGTGCCGATGCCGCCGCGTCCGGGAGCCGTATATTCCGCGCCGTCCTCGGCGTGCGCGGTCACCTCGTTCGTCTGTCCGGGACCGGTGAACGTGGTCTCGCCCCATGCGGCCGGCGTGTAGCCGCGCCGTTCGATGCGCGCAAGGAACTCCTCGACGGTCTCGCCCTTCTTCGGCTGCATGCGGTCCACGAGCCGGCTCGCGGGGATCGAGTCGAAGTAATAGCCGTGCGCGGTGAGTTCGAGCCCGGCCGGCCAGTGGCTGTCCTCGCCGGTCACGGTGGAGGTGACCCTGTCCATGACGGGCTGTCCGGCGTCCACGATCTTCGCGGACGCCACGGTGGTGACGGCGGGGTTGAACTCCTTGCGTACGCGGAAGGAGACGCCCTTCTCCTCGTGACGCCCCTGGCCGCCGAAGGTCAGGAAGTCCTGGGCGCTGTCCACGCGGTTGGCCTGCGGATGGTCGTAGGAGGCGAACACCTGCACCTCGCCTTCGCCGGTGGCCCGCCATGCGTGGCGTTTCGTCTCCGCGCCGGTGACGCCGTCCACGCGTTTGCCGGCGAGCGCGCCGTCGTCCCCGACGAATTCCGCGGGGCCTTGGATGCGCAGCGTGTAGGAGACACCGGCGAGCGCCGCGCCCGAGGCGGCGGCGACGCGCGCGTCCGCCCAGCCGGCGCGGATGCCGTCGGTCATGTCGGCGTCGACTTTGGCTTTGACGGGCACGTTCGCGTTCGCCTCCTCCCACAGTTGCGCGGCGCGGGTTTCGGGGGCGTCGCCGTGTTGCCGACGCACGGCGTCGCGTCTGGCGGTCCATGCGCCGCCCGCGTCCGCGTCGAGTTCGCGGTGGACGAGGAATCCGATGGCGGCATGCGTGACGGCGTCGCGGCTGCCTTGGTAGCGGTCGGCGAGCCAGGCGAGTTTGCGTACGGCGCCGCCGTCGCCGATGGCCTGTTCGCCGTTGTGGCTGTAGTCGGAGTCCTTTCCGGCTTCCACACAGTAGACGAGGCGTCCGTCGCCGGCGATGGCGATGGCGCCCAGGTAGAGGGTCTTCGTGCCGAGCTTGTAGACGAGGTAGGTGCCGTTCGGCGGGTGCGCGAGGCTGACGGCCGATGCCGTGGGTGCGATGCCGAGTGTCATGGCGATCGCCGCGAGCAGCGCGACGACGGCCGCGAGGCGGCGTGATGGTGCGGTCATGATGGTTCCTTCCCCACACGTGCGGCGTGTGGTCGTTGCCGGACCGTTCGGTCCGATGGTTGTTTCGTTGTCCGATGGCGTTGCGTCGTTGTCGTACCGTCGGCGGCGATGCATCGTCGCGCGCCGCCGCTCCCCCGGTGCGGCCGCCCGGCCGCGGGAGGTGGTTCCAGCATGGTCGCCCGGGCGCCGGGATGACCGGTTTCCCAAGGCCTGTGGTCGGAGCCCCTCCCCTCGGGCGTGTTGTGGATAACCGGTGGGGCGGGTTATCCACATGACGCCGTTTCCGGACTGTTTCGGACGGGGTTGTCCACAGGCCCATCGCCGTAGTCCACCGGGTTGTCCACATCGGACGGACCGGCCGTCCGCGGCGCACGCCGCGGCCTTGCACGGAATTCATGGGACAAACGTGCGATTCGACGACCCCCTACATACAATGAGAACGATGGCAACATCATCCAAGAAGTAAGGAGAAGGCCGCCATGTCGAAGACGACGACCGAGCATGAAGTGACAACAGAAGATACGCAGAAGGCCGCTGAGGAGAAGGCCGAAACCGCAACCACGAAGACGAAGCGCGCCACGCGCAGGACGACCGGCGCCAAGACCCGCCGCAGGACCGCGCGATCCTCCAAGCCCGCGCAGATGACCGTCACCGTCGCGGGGGAGATTCCCGCACCGTCCATCCCGGTCACGGAGCCCGGCCAATTCGGCCGCATCAACATCATGGACGTCACCCCGAACGAGGAGCGCGGCACGTACCCGGCGCGCGTCGAACTGGGCGAGCCGTTCGAGGTCACCGCGCAGGTGTTCATCGAAGGCCGCACCAAGGTGGGCGCCACCGCGGTGGTGCGCAACCATCGCGGCAAGGAGATGCAGCGTCTGCCCATGACCTGCGTCAACCCGGGTCTGGACCGCTGGGCGGTGACCCTCACCTGCGGCGAGCATTCCGACGTCAAGCCGTGGGAGCCGGAGTTCGCGCAGATCAAGCGCCAACTCGGCGAATGGACCGTCACCATCGAGGGCTGGGAGGACACCTACAAGTCCTGGCTGCATGACGCGGCCATCAAGGTGAAGGTGAACGACGACGTGGAGAACGCCCTGATCTCCGGCGCGCAGCTGCTGGAGCGCTGGGCCAAGACCCCGGACGCGAAGCTCAAGGCCCCGCAGCGCAAGGCGCTCGAGGCGGCCGCCAAGACCATGGCGGACGAGACCCTCACGCCCGAGCAGCGTCTCGCCGCCGCCACCGGCGACGAGGTCACCGCCCTGCACGAGACCAACCCGCTGCGCGACGGCCTGTCCTCCAGCACGCCGCAGCGCTTCCTCGTGCAGCGTCCGAAGTCCAGCTTCGCCGCCTGGTACCAGTTCTTCCCGCGCTCCGAAGGCGCCTACGTGGATCAGGAGACCGGCAAGATCGTGCAGGGCACGCTGAAGACCTCCGTGGCCGGCCTCGAACGCGCCAAAGCGGAAGGCTTCGACATCGTGTACCTGCCGCCGATCTTCCCCATCGGCGTGACGAACCGCAAGGGCCGCAACAACACGCTCGTGGCCGGACCGGACGATCCGGGCTCCCCGTTCGGCATCGGCTCCGCCGAAGGCGGCCACGACACCGTGGACCCGCTGCTCGGCACGATGGACGACTTCAAGGCCCTGTGCGCGAAGGCGCATGAGCTGGGACTGGAGATCGCGCTCGACTTCGCGCTGCAGTGCTCCCCCGACCACCCGTGGGTCAAGGCGCACCCGAACTGGTTCCGCACCAAGCCGGACGGCACCATCGCCTACGCGGAGAACCCGCCGAAGAAGTACCAGGACATCTACCCGATCGACTTCAACGCCGACATGGCCGGCATCGAGAAGGAAGTCGAACGCATCATGGACCTGTGGATCGAGGCGGGCGTGACCATCTTCCGCGTCGACAACCCGCACACCAAGCCGGTGCGCTTCTGGCAGGACGTCATCGCGGCGGTCACCAAGAAGCACCCGGAGGTGCTGTTCCTCGCCGAGGCGTTCACCCGCCCGGGCATGATGCGCGCCCTGAGCTACGTGGGCTTCACGCAGTCGCACTGCTACTTCCCCTGGCGCAACACCAAGGAGGAGCTGGCCGAGTACCTGGCCGAGACGAACGGCGACGACGGCTACTACCAGCACAACACGTTCTGGCCCACCACGCCGGACATCCTCACCGCCTACGTGCGCGACAACGGCATCGCCGGCCACGCGGTGCGCGCCGTGCTCGCCGCCATGGGCTCCCCGAGCTGGGGCATCTACAACGGCTTCGAACTCATCGAGAACAAGCAGCGTCCGGGCTTCGAGGAACAGATCGACAACGAGAAGTACGAGGTGAAGGTCCGCGACTGGAGCAAGGCCGACAAGTTCGGCATCGCCGAGCTGCTCACCTCGCTCAACCGCATCCGCCGCGAGCACGTGGAGGCGTTCAGCTACCACAACGTGCACGTGCTGGAGACCTCGGATCCGAACATCCTGGCCTTCGCCCGCCACACGCCGGCCGCACTCACCAAGTCCGGCAAGCCGGAGACGCTGGTCGTGGTGGTCAACCTCGACTGCCACAACGCGCATCAGGCCATGGTCCACTTCGAGATGCCGGAGTTCGAGGTCGACCCGGAGTGGGGCGCCCACATGCACGACGAGCTCACCGGCCGCGACTTCGCATGGAGCTGGGACAACTTCGTCTCCCTGGCCCCGTGGGCCGACGTGGCGCACGTGTTCACCGTGGTCCACGAATTCGGCGAGTGAGCCGCTGACCTCGTTCCCTGAAACGCCCCGCCCCGCCCTGCGATACGTCGCGGGGCGGGGCGTTTCGCGCTATTGTGGGTAGCGGCAATACCCGTTCCATCGGAATGATTCGATAAAGGAGCATCGATATGGCAGAAACCTTCAACGTCGTGGTCGAGATTCCGCGCGGTTCCAAGAACAAGTACGAAGTGGACCAGGAGACCGGCCGCGTCTTCCTGGACCGCGAGCTGTTCACCGCCATGGGCTACCCGGATGACTACGGCTACATCGAGGGCACCCTGGGCGAGGACGGCGATCCGCTGGACGCGCTCGTCATGGTGAACAACTCCGTGTTCCCGGGCTGCGTGGTCGAGTGCCGCGCCGTGGGTCTGTACCACATGGAGGACGAAGAGGGCGGCGACGACAAGGTGCTGTGCGTGCCGGCCGACGTCCGCTACGACGGCATCCAGGACGTCAAGGACGTCAACGAGTTCCACCTCAAGGAGATCAAGCACTTCTTCGAGCAGTACAAGGCTCTGGAGCCCAACAAGGAGGTCCTCCCGGGCGATTACTGGACCGGCGCCGACGTCGCCGAGAAGGAGATCAAGGAGGCGCGCGAGCGTCTCGCCGCGGCTTCCAAGTGAGCCGTCCGCCGCGGGCCTGCGAACCCATGTGGGCATCGCGGTAATCCGGTCTCGCTGACGTGAGTCCTGAGGGGCGTGCATCTTCGGATGCACGCCCCTTTCGCTTGCCCGGGCGACGCCGCGGCGAGGGAAATGTGCCTTCCTCCCCTGCTGTGGGTAGGATTATGGCAGTTAATCGACGAACACAGTGGCAGTGATGGAGTTGATCATGGCTGATGGAACCGTAAGCACGTGGAATGCGAAGCGCGGCGCGATGCTGGGCGCGCAGGCGCTTGCCTATGTCCTGCTTCTGGCGGTCGGCGCCGCGTGGGGTCTGGGCCCGTCCGGCGTGGGCGATTCGCCGTTCATGCCGGTGCTCACGCTGCTGATCATGGCCGCGATCCTCATCACGTTCCACGTGTGCTGGCCGTTCCGCGCCACGCTCATCGACCGTGCGATCGGCCTGATCGCCGGTGCGCTGTCGCTGGCCGCCGCGACCGTGCAGGTGTACGGCGTGTACGCGCATGTGCCGGACGATGCTGCCGACGACGGTCTGCTCGCCGGCACGTATCCGCTGGCCCGATGGGCCGCGGCCGTGGCCGGCCTGCTGGTGGTGCTGACCATCGTCTCGTTCGCGCGCCAGATGCTGCGTGAGGAACGCTCCCATCTCATCCGGGCCCTGTCCCATTGCATGACGGGCGGCGCCGCCTCGATCTCCTTGGCCGGATGGTTCTTCATTCCGTATGTGACCGCGGGTGTGGGCACCGGGTTCGCCCCGGCGTTCGGCATCGTCGCGGCGATGGTCGTGTTCGCCGTGGTGCTGGCGGTCTCGTCGTCCTGGTGGCTGCGCGAGCTCGATGCGGCCCCGGATGCGCGCGCCCCTTGGCTGGGCGTGGCCATGCTGCCGGTGATGTTCTTCGGTCTGGTGGTGTTCGCGGCCGCGCTGCTGCTGCAGATCCTCGCCTGACCGTTGGCCCCGGAACGGATAATCCGCCCAATCGATTCGTTCCGGTCCGATAGGCCATGGGCCGGAACGGAACGACGCCCATCGCACATCGTTCCGGATCCACGAATGCTGGCCCTTGAACAGCCACAAGGTCACATCACCCGTTCCGGACCAATGGACCATGGGCCGGAACGCACAACCACTCCAAATCCATGTTCCGGGTCCACGAATATTGGCCCTGGAACAACCAGTACAGCCATTTCCTTGTTCCAGCCCAATAAGCCACGGGCCGGAACAAGGAAACCCCATCGCATACCGTTCCAGGTCCACGAATACCGGCGCCTGAACAACCACAAGGCCGCATCACACATTCCAGCCCAATAGGCCATGGCCCGGAAGCACTGTGGCTCCGGAATCTTCATTCCGAAGCCACAATTCGCCAGTCATCACGAAAGGTGCGTGGCGCCGCCCCGGCTTCGAACGCCATCGAGGCCATCGGAAGCGGCCATTACGACAGGCCCGGAACACGTATGACGGCACGTAAGGCGACGAACCCCGTGCCACGGCAAGCCGCCGGGCCCGCGAACAACGTCCCGGCCTCTTGGCACACCTCATCCGCCGCACCACGCTCCCGCACCGCGCTCCCGCACCGCGCGCCACCGATACAGCGCACCCCGGCGCACCCCGGCGCACCCCGGCGCACCATCAGCGCACCGCCGTCAGAACGCGATGAACCCCAGATGTTCGAGCAGCACCTTCAGGCCGATGAGGATGAGCACCACGCCGCCCGCGATCTGCGAGGGCGTCTGCCAGCGGGAGCCGAACGCGCGGCCGATGTAGATGCCGGCCATGGAGAACAGCCCGGTCACGATGCCCATCGAGGCGATGGCGAACACGATGTTGATGTTCATGAGGCCGAGGCTCACGCCCACGGCGAAGGCGTCGATGCTGCACGCGACGGCGAGGGGCAGCATGTGCCGCCAGTCGAACTGCGGGGTCTCCTTGGCGTTCTCCTCGGGTTCCTCGAACGCCTCGCGGATCATGTTGCCGCCGATGACCGCGAGCAGTCCGAAGATGATCCAGTGGTCCACGGCGGTCACGTACGAGCGGTCACGTACGAGGCGAACGCGGATGCGGCGAGGAAGCCGAGCGTGGGGAACAGGGCCTGGAATCCGCCGAACCACAGGCCGCATTTCAGGGCGTCCGTGAATCGGGCCTTCTGCACGGTGAGCCCCTTGCCGATGGAGACGGCGAACGCGTCCATGGCCACGGAGACGGAAATAAGCAACGATTGGATGATCATCGAAATCATAATGTGCGTCATATAGTTCATCCCACGGCGGCTCTCTCGGTTCCGCCCGTTACGCGGGATGGGCCTCGACCAGCGTTTCCACACGCCGCCTACGCCTAGCTGAAATTACGAGGTACCAGTATAGCCGACCGCCCGCCGGCATGTCATGCCCACTTCCGTCGCCCGCCGACGGTCGTCCGCTCCGTCCGATGCCGTCTCATGCCACCCGCCCCGCGGCCGTCCGATGCCATCCGACGCCGTCCGCCGACGGCCGTCCGATGCCGCCCGTTTCCGTCCGACTCCCGTCGCGTCCGCCGACGACTCCCACGTCCCTCCTGTTGTCCCTTCCACGCGCCCCTGTTCCGGCATGCGGTCCCGATGCGCGTTAGTGTGCGATTATTGCCTCCAGTTGTCACAAAGATGAACATTATGTGTCCGCCGCATGCGCGTACAATAATCACAGAATTCGCAAAGGTTTCCGCAACGAGTTTCGAGAACGGCCAGCCGTTCCACGATCTTCGCAAGGTCAATCGAAATGAGAGGGGCGCTACGTGACTGATCTGACGTTGATGACGTTCGCCAGCAACCCCGCATCCGTGCTGCCTTCGCTCGCCCTGCTCTCCCACCGCGTGCGCGTGCTGCCGATGGACGCGGCAAGCCTGGTCAAGATGCCGGAGAACACCATCCTGTTCCTGGACGCGCGCGACGATCTGGCCACCGCCAAGACCTTGTGCAACCTCATCCACGCCTCCGGCCTGTCCACGCCCATCGTGCTGGTGCTCACCGAAGGCGGGTTCACCGTCGTCAATTCGCAGTGGGGCATCGCGGACGTGGTGGTCACCTCCGCATCCCCGGCCGAGGTGGAGGGCCGCCTGCGTCTGGTGTCCGAACGCGGCAACGCGGCGCCCGCCGCATCCGCCGGCGGCGCCGCGGACAAGGGCGTCACCACGGAGGACGGGCAGATCCGCTCCGGCGACCTCATCGTGGACACCAACGGCTACACCGCATCCCTGCATGGCCGCCCCATCGACCTGGCCTACAAGGAGTTCGAGCTGCTCAAGTACCTGGTGCAGCATCCGGGCCGCGTGTTCACGCGCGCCCAGCTGCTGCAGGAGGTGTGGGGCTACGACTACTACGGCGGCACGCGCACGGTGGACGTGCACATCCGTCGTCTGCGCGCCAAGCTCGGCGGCGAATACGAGCATCTCATCGGCACGGTGCGCAACGTGGGCTACCGCTTCGACCCGCCGGACGACGAGTCGGAGGAGTCGGCCGCGAAATCAGCCGCGAAGCACGCCCCCATCGACGAGTGACGCATACGGCGCACCGGTAGGCCGCGTCGGCGACCGTCGCATCGCATTCCCCTGACGCCATCCCACCGGCCCACCGGCACCACCAGACCCACCGGCATTCCCGCCTCCCGTCTGCATCGCCTCAACGATCCGGCACCACCCGCACAACGACGTTTCACCATGCGGACACCACGCCCTGACGTCCACATGCTGGACGCGTCCGAACATCAATTTCGCCGAAGGAACCGTCATGGCACGTGAATCGAAGAAGTCGCGCATCGCGCGCATGCACGCCGAATACGACATCCTGCGCACGCTCTACCCGGAGCCGAAGTGCGCGCTGGACTTCTCCACGCCACTGCAGCTGCTCGTCGCCACCGTCCTGAGCGCCCAGACCACCGACAAACGCGTCAACACGGTCACGCCGGAACTGTTCGCGCGGTTCCCCCAGGCCGCCGATCTGGCGGCCGCGAACCCACAGGACGTCGAGGACATCATCCATCCGCTCGGCTTCTACCGGTCCAAGACGAAGCATCTGCTTGGCCTCGCCGCCGCGTTGGACGAGCGGTTCGACGGCGAGGTGCCGCGTGCGATGGCCGAGCTGACGAGTCTTCCGGGCGTGGGGCGCAAGACCGCGAACGTCGTGCTCGGCAATGCGTTCCATATTCCGGGCTTTCCCGTGGACACGCATGTGATGCGTGTGACCGGCCGGTTGCGTTGGCGCGCCGACTGGCGCGACGCGCACCCCGATCCGGTGGCCATCGAGCGGGAGATCACCGCCTGCTTCCCGCCGGAGGACTGGACCGACCTGAGCCATCGGCTCATCCTGCACGGCCGAGCCGTCTGTCATGCGCGACGCCCCGACTGCGCCGTCTGCCCACTCGCCGACACCTGTCCCGCCGCGTCCGTGTAGGGTCCGTCCGTCCGATTCTGCAGATTCCGCCGTTTCCGCCCGCCTGCTCCCGTCCGATACGTCCGATTCTGCAGGAACGGACGCCACACGCAGCCGCACGACCCCCGATACGTCCGATTCTGCAGAAACGGACGAAACACCCAGCCGCATGACCTCCGACACGTCCGATTCTGAAGAATCGGACAAAGAACGCGGCAGCACGACCCCGATTCCGTCCAATCCTACAGAAACGGACGGCACACCCCCGCAGCACGACCCCCGGCACGTCCGATTCTGTAGGAACGGACGGCGAACCCGACCGAACCACCGCTCCCCATCCGCCCCTCGGTAGACTGGAGGGCATGCATAGGGATAGCAGGCAGGGCCTGGTCAGTTGGCTGATCTTCATCGTGGTGGCGGCGGCGTTGGGCGCACTCGTCTGGACCGGATGGTCGCTCATGCAACGGCACGTCATCGCCCTGCCCGGCGAAGGCACGGTGAAATCGGACTCCGCCGTCACCGTCGGACTCGTCGGAGCGCCGGAATCGCTGGACGTCCGCACGTCGACGGACGGCGCCGCCACCCGCGCGCTCATCGGCAACGTGTACGAAACGCTCCTCTCGCGCGACGCGAAGAACCAACTCACCGCCGGCGTCGCCTCGTCGTGGAAGACGTCGCAGGACGGCAGGACCCTCACCCTCACCATCGACGGCGGCCGCACGTTCTCCAACGGACACACGCTCGACTCGTCCGACGTGGTCTGGTCGCTCCAGCAGGCCGTCCAAGGCAACTGGCCGGACGCGGACACCAAACTCGCCGCGCTCGAATCGGTGACCAACCCGAACCCCACCACAGTGAAAATCGCGCTGAAGGAGCCGGACGCCACCCTGCCGCGCACCCTCGCCGGACATCTCGGCATCGTGTACGACAGCGAGGCGAAAATCAACTACGCCAAGGAGGCAGTGGGCTCCGGACCGTTCACCGTGGCCGGCTTCCAGGACGGCGTCCTCACGTTCCAGGCGCGCAAGGACGGCGACGCGAAGACCAACGTCGTCAAACTCAAGTACTTCGCCGACGACGGCGCGCTCGTCAAGGCCGCCGAATACGGCGGCATCGACGTGGCCATCCCCGACGACCCGGCCAACGCGGACGCCCTCAAGGACGATCCCTCGTTCACGGTCAAGGACGGGACCAGCACCCGCAAAGTGGTGCTCCTGTACAACAACGACACCGAATCGATCCTGTCCATCCCGCGCGTGCGCCAGGCCGTCACCATGCTCATCGACAAGCAGGCGCTCACGCAGGGCCGCGCCGACGTGGCGCAACTGCTCGGCGGCCCCGCGGGGCCGCTCGAACCCGGCTACGAGGACCTCACGTCCGTGAACGCGTACGACAAGACGAAGGCGCAGCAGATGCTCACCTACTTCTCCTCCCGCTACCTGGGCACGTTCCAGTTCATCACCACGGCCGAGATGCAGCCGCTCGCGCAGGGCATCGCCGACCAGCTCACGTCCGCCGGGCTCAAGGTGAACGTGGAGACGCTGGACGCCGACCAGATCAAGCAGCGCGTGGACGCCCGCACGTTCAACCTCATGCTCGACACGTTGGACGGCGTGGACGGCACCGCGGCCTTCGCGGACGCGAACTCCACCTCCCACTACACGAACGGCGACGCGCAGCAGCAGTACCAGACGGCCATCAGAGCCACCAACGCCGAGGACTACGAGGCCGGGCTCAAGACGTTCGCGCGCACGGTGAGCGAGGACGCCGGCAGCGACTGGCTGTACGCGAAACGCACCGCCGTGGCCGCGTCGACGAAGACGTCCGGCTACCCCACGTCGATGACGGACGACCTGCTGCCGCTCGCCGACGTCGTCAAGCGGTGACACCGTTCCGCCCCTGAAGCGCGTGAGGGGCGGAACACCGCGCGTTGTCACCAATCGTGCATAAACTCGCGTGTATGACTGAAGCCAAAACCATCACCGCGAACCTGACCGCGCTGCCCGACCGCGTGGGCGTCGACGGTCTCGAAGACAAGTGGCGCGCCGTCTGGGACGAACAGGGCACGTACAAGTTCAACGACACCCGCGACCGCAAGGCCGTGTACTCCATCGACACCCCGCCGCCCACCGTCTCCGGCCACCTGCACGTCGGCCACGTGTTCTCCTACACGCACACCGACGTCATCGCCCGCTTCAAGCGCATGCAGGGCTTCGACGTGTTCTACCCGATGGGCTGGGACGACAACGGCCTGCCCACCGAACGCCGCGTGCAGAACTACTACGGCGTGCGCGTCGACACCTCCCTCAAGTACGATCCGGACTTCAAGCCGCCGTTCGAAGGCACCGAAGGCAAGAAGGTCGACGCGAAGGACCAGGTCCCCTGCTCCCGCCAGAACTTCATCGAACTGTGCGAGAAGCTCACCGCCGAGGACGAGAAGCTGTTCGAGGCGCTGTGGCGCGAACTGGGCCTGTCCATCGACTGGTCGCAGACCTACCACACCATCGGCGAGCACCCGCGCCGCGTGGCCCAGAAGGCGTTCCTGCGCAACCTCGCCCGCGGCGAGGCCTACCAGAAGGACGCGCCGGGCCTGTGGGACGTGACGTTCCAGACCGCCGTGGCCCAGGCCGAGCTCGAATCCCGCGAATACCCGGGCTTCTACCACAAGGTCGCGTTCCGCTTCGAGGACGGCACCCCGATCTACATCGAGACCACCCGCCCCGAGCTGCTGGCCGCCTGCGGCGCGCTCATCGCGCACCCGGACGACGAGCGCTACAAGCAGTACTTCGGCCAGTACGTCTACTCCCCGCTGTTCAAGGTGAAGGTGCCGATCCTGGCCCACCCGGCGGCCGAGATGGACAAGGGCGCCGGCATCGCCATGTGCTGCACCTTCGGCGACGTGACCGACGTCGAATGGTGGCGCGACCTCAACCTGCCGACCCGACCGATCATCCAGCGCAACGGCCGCATCATCATGAACGTGCCGGACTGGATCACCGACGAAGGCGGCAAGGCCATCTTCGAGGAGACCGAAGGCAAGACCACGTTCTCCGCCCGCAAGATCATCGTCGACCACCTGCGTGAGTCCGGCGACCTGGACGGCGAGCCCACCCCCACGAAGCGTATGACGAACTTCTACGAGAAGGGCGACAAGCCGCTCGAGATCGTCACCTCCCGCCAGTGGTACCTCAAGAACGGCGGCACCGACCAGAAGCTCAACGCCGAGCTCATCGAACGCGGCCGCGAACTGAACTTCCACCCCGACTTCATGCGCGTGCGCTACGAGAACTGGGTGCACGGCCTCAACGGCGACTGGCTGATCTCCCGCCAGCGCTTCTTCGGCGTGCCGTTCCCGCTGTGGTACCCGGTGCTCGAAGACGGCTCGGCGGACTACGACCACCCGATCACGCCGAGCGAGGACATCCTGCCGATCGACCCGACCAGCGACGTGCCGGCCGGCTACACCGAGGACCAGCGTGACGTGCCCGGCGGCTTCACCGCCGAGAAGGACATCATGGACACGTGGGCGACCTCCTCGCTCACCCCGCAGATCGTGACCCACTGGGAGGAGCAGGACGAGGCTTCCAAGGCCCTGTTCAAGGCCACGTTCCCGATGGACCTGCGCCCGCAGGGCCAGGACATCATCCGCACCTGGCTGTTCAGCTCCGTGGACCGCGCGCACCTCGAGAACAAGTGCCTGCCGTGGAAGCACACCACGCTCTCCGGCTGGATCCTCGACCCGGACCACAAGAAGATGTCGAAGTCCAAGGGCAACGTCGTCGTGCCGGACAAGCCGATCAAGCAGTTCGGCGCCGACGCGGTGCGCTACTGGGCCGCCGCCGCGCGCCTCGGCCTCGACGCCACGTACGACGAGGGCCAGATGAAGATCGGCCGCCGTCTCGCCATCAAGCTGCTCAACGCCACCAAGTTCGCGCTGGCGATCGGCCGCGAGGACGAGAACCACCACGTCTCCGATGCCGCCGAGGTGACGTGGAACCCGGCCGACGTGACCGAGCCGCTCGACCGCGCCGCCATGGCGAAGATGGCGCTCGTGGTGCGCGAGGCCACCGCCGCGCTCGACCACTACGAGCACTCCAAGGCGCTCGAGGCCATCGAGAACTACTTCTGGCAGTTCTGCGACGACTACATCGAGCTGGTGAAGAACCGCGCGTACGGCACTGCCGACGCCACCGGCCACGTGCCCTCCGAGGCCGCGGTGAAGTCCGCCCGCACGGCTCTGGGTCTCGGCCTCGATGCGTTCACCCGTCTGCTCGCGCCGTACCTGCCGTACGCCACCGAAGAGGTGTGGAGCTGGATGCACGCGGGCTCCGGTTCCGTGCACCGCGCCGCCTGGCCGACTCCGGACGTGTACGAGGCCGCCGCGTTCAAGGTCGCGCCCGAGCTGCTCACCCACGCCGGCGAGGCTCTGGCCGCGCTGCGCGGCATCAAGTCCAAGGCGAAGGTCTCGATGAAGACGCCGATCCTGTCCGTCACGCTCGGCGTGGCCGACGACGTGCGCGAATCGCTGGCCGGCGCGCTGGACGACATCGCCGAGGCCGGCCGCGTGGTGGGCAAGATTCACTTCGCCGCCGCCGCGGCCGCCGTCCGCGCCGCCAAGGAGACGGTGGAAGCCGCCCGCGAAGCCGCCAAGGAGGCCAAGGCCGAGACCGAGGCCGCAGCCGAGATCATCGTCCAGGACAGCGAACTGGGCGAGCCGCCGGTGAAGAAGCCTCGCAAGTAGCGGCTCGTCTTCTTCGCCGGCGGCCTTCGCGGCAAGCCGCTCACTTCGCCTGTGGACGGTCCACCGGACCGTCCACCACGGCTCAGCCTGTTAAGAAGCCTCGTAAGTAGCCCGTAAGTAGCGGACAAGTAGCGGGTGGTTTTGGGTTTTGCCGCCGGCTGCTTAGAAACACGATGGAGGGCTCTGAATCCCTATGCGCTAGGGATTCAGAGCCCTCCATCGTATATTCGAGGTGATTCGGCGGCCGATAATCGCGGCGAACTACCTTCCACCGCGGCAATCGGCCGCTGACGCAATCCCAGCGGCCGAAACCCGGATGCACCGTCTCACACCGCGACAATCGGCCGCAACGGCCAACCGGCACCAACCACCGCCACTCAGCGGCGGGTCATCTCCTCCTCGATCTCCTCGAGGGACTTGCCCTTGGTCTCGGGCACGAAGCGCATCACGAACGGGATCGACAGCAGCGCGAACACGCCGAAGATCGCGAACGGACCGCCCACATTGTTGCCGAACGCGTCGAGCAGCATGAGGAAGAACTGGGAGACGATGAAGTTGCCCAGCCAGTTCGCGGCGGAGCCGAACGAGGAGCCGATGCCGCGCACGGACAGCGGGAAGATCTCGCCGATGAGCACCCACGCGATCGGGCCCCAGGAGATGGCGAAGCCAAGGATGTAGAACGCGATGAGGATCATCGTCGGCACGGCGAGCGCGGCGACATCGCCCACGAAGTTCATCACGGCGAGGATGGCGAGGGAGACGGTCATCACCACGGAGCCGAAGATGAGCAGCTTCTTGCGCGGGAACTTGTCCATGATGAGCGTGGCGATGATCGTGGAGACGAAGTTGACCACACCGATGCCGACGGACACCCAGATCGCGTCGCCTTCGGGGAATCCGAAGCCCTTGATGAACACCTGCGGCAGGAAGTAGATCACCGAGTTGATGCCGACGAGCTGCTGGAAGAGCATGATGCCGACGGCGGCAAGCAGCGCCGGGCGCGCGATGCGGAACAGCTCGCGCACGCCGCCCTTGGTGTCCTGCGCGGCGACTTCCTTGATCTCGTCGAGTTCGAGCTGAACCTGCGCCTGGTCGACGTCCTTGCGAATGAGGGTCAGGACTTTGAACGCGTTGCGGATGTCGCCCTTGTTGACGAGGTAGCGCGGCGATTCCGGCAGCATAATGCCGCCGATGAGCAGCAGCGCGGCGGGCACGAGCGCCGAGCCGAGCATCCAGCGCCAGTCGCGCACGCCCAGCAGGTTGTGGTGCAGGAAGCCGAGGTTGGAGGCGTAGGCGAGCAGGATGCCGAACGTGATCATCAGCTGGAAGAGCGTGGAGAGCGATCCGCGGCGTTCCTTCGGCGCAAGTTCGGCGAGGTAGGCCGGGGTCAGGGCGGACGCGGCGCCGACGGCGAGGCCGAGGATGATGCGCGCGGCGACCATCATCAGGAAGCCGGTCGAGGTGGCGCACAGGCCGGAGCCGAGCAGGAAGAGGATCGCGGAGACGATGAGCAGCTTCTTGCGTCCGAACCGGTCGGACAGCGCGCCGATCGACAGCGCGCCCACGCATGAGCCGATAAGCACGGACGAGGTGATGAAGCCGGTCTGGGAGACGCTCAGGCCGAAGTCGGATTCGATGAGCGGCGAGGCGCCGGAGATGATGCCCGTGTCGAAGCCGAACAGCATGCCGCCGAGCGCGCCGAACGTGAAGATGAACGTGCTGTTCAGCGGCCATCGCGTGGAGAATCCACGCGAGACCTCCTGCTCCGCCGCCTTGGTGATGTCGCCGATGGTGTCCGTGACCGTCGTGTCCTTACGCGATTCCGTCATCGCTGATTGCCTTCCTTCATGCCGTCCATGCCGTCGGCGTCTCGTCCGGGAGACATCACGCATGGGGGTGAATGGTTTTCCGAGAGGTCGGTGCGTCCGTCTTCACTGCTGCGGCCGCACGTTTCGTTGCACTCAACAATACGACGCGATCCCCGCGCGACACACCATGAAACACGATTTTCAGTAAACGATTACCCCAATATTTACAACGGTTTTACTGTGCTGCGTAAATGTGAGCGCTACCAGCGGCCGGCTACAGTCCCGGTTCTACGATGAGGAACCTCGTGTCCACCTGCGCGGCGCCGTCCTTCGGCAGAAGCGCCTGCACGTCCCGCTCACCCAGCGCCTGCGCGACGAGCGCGCCGGCGTCGCCGAGCGTCGCGGTGTCGTTGATGAGTCCGGTGGTGTCGATGGAGAGCAGCGGACCGGAGCTCAGGCCGGCCATGCCGAGATACGGCGAGGGACGGTTCGTCGTCGCGGACGACGCCTTGCCTTCCGCACCGTCCGAGCCGTCCGATTGCGTCGTGCCGCCCGACTTGCCCTTCGACGCGTTCTTCGACGAGCCGCCCGACGAGCCGACGCCGGGGATGCCGCCGGCGAACTTCATCACGTCGCCGCTCGACGTCGTGCCGGCGTTCTCGTCGATGACGGTGGTGGTCACGTCGCCGTCCGACGCCTTGGCCGCCTTGCGCTCGGCCGCCGCCACGCGCTTCAACCGCGCGCGTTCCGCCCGGGCAGCCAGCGAACCGTCCGCAGCCGCGCTCAATCCTATAGAATCGGGCGATTCAGAGGCCTTGCCGGCCCCCGCAACGCCCGTTCCTATAGAATCGGACGAACCAGAAGCCCCGCCAGCCCCCGCAACGCCCGTTCCTACAGAATCGGACGAACCAGAAGCCCCACCGGACCCCGCAACACCCGTTTCTATAGAATCGGACGCAGTGCCGGACGCGACGGAAGCCCCACCCACGCCGGACAGCTCTCCCGCACCGGACAGCTCACCCGCGAACCGCAGCACAATCTGCCGATACGCGCTTGCGGCGCCCGTATGTTCGCGCGCGGCGGCCAGCGCGTCCATCGCGGCGTCCACCTTCGCGGTGTCGTCCGCCAGATCGGCGCTCGTCGCGAACTCCTTGTCCGTGGCTGCGATCGCCTGGTCCCGATAGGCGGAGGCGCCGGCAGACGCACCGCCGGTCAACGCGCTCAAATGCTTCGTGTACACGTCCGTGTACGCCATCGAATACGGGATCATCGCCTGGGAGAGCTGGCTCTGCCCGGCGGAGTACGCCTTCGCGCCCTCGGTCTCCTCTTCGCCGGCGCGGCGGGTGAGCGTGTCCGCGAGCCCGTCCACGCCCTGCGCGCGCACGATGCGAATCACCTGTTCGATGGCGTCGGCGGCGCCCGCGTGCTGGTGGGCGGAGGCGAGCGCGTCGGTGGCGTTCGCCTCGTCGAGCACGGCGGCGGCGAGCGGGGTGTCGCCGCTCAGCTCGCCGGCCGTGCCCATGAGCGCGGTCAGCTGCGTGGACGAGCCGATGGAGCCGGACAAGTGGTTCGTGTATGACCCGACGTACGCGGCCATGTAGGCGTGGAACGCCTTGTCGTAGGCGGCCTGCTGTTCGGCGATGGCGCTTTGGGCGAGCCCTCGCTCCAAGTCGCGCAGGGAGGTGAGCTGGTCGATGAGCCGCTGGTTGGCGCCGGTCGAGCCGTTGCCGCCGGCGGCGGATCCGTCGAGGTCCTTCACCGCGATCGACCCCTGCCCCAGGGCCTGTGCGGTGGCGGCGAGCGCGGACGCGTCGGCCGCGGAGACGACGATCATCTGTCCCATCGTGAACTTCTTGGCTGTCATGTAGCAGTCGAGCCGCTCCCCCACACGCAGCACGGCGGCGACCATGATGTTCGAGCCTTGCGTGAGGGCGACGGCGTCGTCGCCGACCTGCACGTCGTCGGTCACGCTGGTGGGGATGGTGAAGACGACGAGCATGCGCTGCGACTGCGCCGCGGGGGTCACGTCGTCGGCGTCCGTATCGTCGACGAGCCGTTCCAACGTTTCCGAGGCATCCGCGTCGAGGGTGACGTGCACGCCGACGAGGCCGTTCGCGCCGGTCACTGTCTCACGGCTCACGTTCGGCCCGTCCAACGAATAGTCGACGCGCACGCCGATCGGCAGCGTCCGTTCGCCGGCCGGCACGCGCGTCACGGCGGACGCGACGGAGGAGCCGGACCCATCGGACGAACCGGACGAATCGGATGAATCGACCGATCCGGACGCGGCGAAATACAGGTCACCGGGCGTGCCGGACCCGTCGGTCACGGTGAACACGTCATGCCCGGCGACGGCGGGAGCGTCGACGTGCGTCCGCACCGCCTCCGTGCCGGCCGCGCCGCCCAGGGCGAGCGACGACGCCACGACGAGCGCGCATGCGCACGCCAAGGCGCGCCCATGCGCATGACCGCCGTGACGGCCATGGGAATGGGGGGACCGCATGTCAGGCGAACACGTCCAGCACGCCCGGATCGCCGCCCGCGTCGGCGATGCGCTGGTGGCGCTTCTTCGCTTCGGTGACGACGAATTCGCGGTACATCTCGGCGATGTCCGGGTCGAGGCCCGCGGCCACGGCGATGCGATGCAGGCGTTCGATCTGGTAGTCCTCGCGCTTGTAGTCGGCGGGCGCGAAGCCGGCGCGCGCCTTGAGCACGCCCACCTGGGACGTGTATTTGAACCGTTCGGCGAGCAGGGAGACGATGGCCGTGTCCACGTTGTCGATGGACTGGCGCAGCGACTTGATCTTCGCCACGGTGAGGGCGGTCTCGGGGTCCTTGGCCGCCTGTTCGGAGTCGATGACGGTGGCGTTCTCGCCGGGGTTGCGGGTGACGGTGGCGCTCAGCCAGTCGCCGCCGTCTTCGGAGGGGGTCGTGCTCGTCGTTTCTGTCATACGTGCCACCTTACTCCACGTTGCACGGTCCATACGCGGGGTACCAGCACCAGCGCATTCGGCGCGTTCAGTAGCGGTAGTCCGGGCCGATGGTGAGGGCGTCGTCGTGGGTGCGGCCGGTGTGGATCGCGTCGTTGACGGCGGCGATCTCGTCGGCGCTGTAGTCGAGGGCGCGGCCGTCGATCTCGTTGACGGGGATGATCCAGCCGCCGTGCGTCATGTACAGACGGTCGGCCTCGCGCAGCTCCGCGATGGGCAGCTTGCGGTATTCGATGCTCTTGCCCTCCTGACGGGCCCATGCGAACAGTTCGCGCTGGGAGGTGCCGTTGAGGATGCCGATGGACGGGTCGGGCGTGACGAACGTATCGCCGTACCGGGCCACGATGGAGGAGTTCGGACATTCCATCGTGTAGCCGTCCTCCGTGTAGAGGACGGCGTCGCCCACGCCGCGGCGCGCGCATTCGCGGTGCACGGCGCAGTTGAACGCGTAGCTGAGCGTCTTCGCGCCGTTGAGCAGCCACGGGGCGCGTCCGGTGATGTCGGAGGGGTAGCCGCGCGTCATCGAGGCCATGCTGATCGGATCGACCTCGTGCAGGGTGCCTTTCGCGTCGAGGAAGATGAAGACGGTGGGCGTGCGGTCGGAGGCCTTGCCCACGCCGGTGTCCGGGTCGAGGCCGCGGGAGACGATGATGCGCAGCAGCGGGCCGGGTTCCGGGTCGTCGTATGCTTCGATGACGCGTTCCACGCCGCGCGTGAGCGCTTCGAAGTTCGGCTTGGGCAGGTCCACCATGGCGGCGGATTGGGCCAGGCGGCGAAGGTGGTTCTCCAGGGAGACCGGGTATCCCTTCCATACGGTGGTGGCCTCGAAGATGCCGTCGCCGCGCAGCACGCTCAGGTCGAAGGCGTTGATGTTGAGTCCGGCCGGATCCACCAGCGTGATGAGATCGGCGTCGCTCACCTTCTCGTCGCCGAACATCGCCTTGCCGTTGCCCATTCCCAACACGATGGAGCTCATCGGAATTCCCCTTCCCGTCCGGCGTTCGCGCCCGACGTCAAACGACCGGTTTCCCGGTCCTGTACTGTCCGCGCCCAACCTATCCGGCGTATGTTTCGCCGGGGCGGCGCACCGTTGCACGGCCGAAATGAAACCGTCACAAACCGTGCCCGTCCCGTAACGGACGCGGCCGTATCGTGCAGGTGATGCGGCGGGGACGTGCCGCCGCTCGGCGCACGTGCCGTACGGCACGGCCGGAACATGCCGTATGCGTCGGAACATGCCGGAACACGAAGGGGGACGATATGACGGGAATCGAAGCATCGCCATCACTGCGGGAGGCGGACTCGGCGGGCACGGCAGGCACGGCGGACGACGCCGCGCTGGGCGACGCCGACGTACGGCGGGAGGCCGCTGCGGCCGCGCTCACGGACGCCTCCTCGCCCGAGGAGGCGCGGCTCGCGTTCCGCAAGGGGCTCGTGCGACCCACCTGCGGCATCGCGAAGGGCTATGCGCAGGCGAACCTCATGATCCTGCCGAAGGAGCTCGCGTTCGATTTCCTCCTGTTCGCGCAGCGCAACCCCAAGCCCTGCCCGCTGCTCGAGGTGATGGAGCCCGGCGTGACCGAGCCCGTCACCTGCCCGGGCGCGGACATCCGCACCGACGTGCCGCTCTACCGCGTGTGGGAGCACGGCGAGCTCGTGGCGGAAACGCCGGACATCACCGGATACTGGCGTGACGATCTGGTCACGTTCGTCATCGGATGCAGCTTCACGTTCGAGTTCCCGCTCATGGAGGCGGGCGTGCCGGTGCGGCACATCACCGCCGGACGCAACGTGCCGATGTACGACACGTCCGTCGCGTGCCGTCCGGCGGGCGCGTTCCATTCGACCATGGTCGTCTCGATGCGCGGCATTCCGGCCACGCAGGTGTCCGACGCGGTGCGCATCTCCGGCTACTACCCGTCCGTGCACGGCGCGCCCGTGTGTGTGGGCGATCCGGCCGCGATTGGCGTGACGGACCTGGCACATCCGGATTACGGCGATGCGCCGATCCTCGAGCCGGGCGACGTCCCCGTGTTCTGGGCGTGCGGCGTGACCCCGCAGGCAGCGGTGATGGCGTCAAAGCCGCCGTTCGCCATCACGCACGCGCCCGGGCACATGCTCATCACCTCGAAGCGCGACCTCGACTACATGGTGTGAACGCACGCGACGGACACCACACAAAGACCACACAAGGACTGACTCATGACCATCTCCATCGATCTCAACAGCGACATGGGCGAAAGCTTCGGCCGTTGGACGCTCGGCGACGACGCCGCGCTGCTCGACGTGGTCTCCAGCGCGAACATCGCGTGCGGATTCCATGCCGGCGACCCGTCCGTGATGCGCCGCACGCTGGCGAACGCGGCGGCGAACGGCGTGGCGGTGGGCGCGCATGTCGCCTACCGCGATCTGGCGGGCTTCGGGCGCCGCTACGTGGACGTCGCGCCCGCTGAGCTCACCGCCGACGTGATGTACCAGTTGGCTGCGCTGGAGGGCATGGCCCGCGCGGCCGGCACGAGGGTGGGCTATGTGAAGCCGCATGGCGCGCTGTACAACCGCATCGTGGCAGACGAAGCGCAGGCCAAGGCCGTGGTGGACGCCATCGCGGCCATCGACGCCTCGCTCGGTGTGCTGACGCTGCCGGGTTCGGCGGTGGGCCGTCTGGCCGAGGCCGCCGGCCTGCGCGTGTTCCATGAGGCGTTCGCGGACAGGGCGTACACGCCGGAGGGCACGTTGGTCTCGCGCCGCCTGCCCGGCGCGGTGATCGCCGATCCGGATGCAGTGGCCGCGCGTGTGACCCGCATGGTACTCGAGGGAACGGTGGAGGCCGTCGACGGCACGACGGTGCCGATCCACGCCGATTCGGTGTGCGTGCACGGCGATTCGCCGGCGGCCGTGGCCCTGGCGAAGGCGGTGCGCGGGCGTCTCGCCGCCGAGGGCGTCGCGGTCCGTCCGTTCGTCGGCGTGTGAGCGACGGAGGCGCACGATGACGTCGGCGACGGAAGCGGCAACGGCCGGGACGGCGCGAGCATCCGGAAAAGCGGGAGCACCCGGGCAAACGGGAGCAACCGGGATGACGGTCACGTCCGTCGGAGGCGGCGGGATGCGTATGCGTTTCCTCCCCTGCGGCGAATCGGCGATGATCGTCGAATGCGCTGGATTGGCGGAGGCGCTGCGCCTGTACACGGCGCTCGATGCCGCGTGCGCCAGGGCGCGCGAACGCGGGCGGCTGCCGGAGGATGCGGGCGGCCCGGGCTCGGCAGTGGACGTCTCGCTAGGCTCCGAGGACACCCGAACAAGTGCGGCAAGCCATGACGGCGCCTGTGGGACCGGGGAATCCGGCGCCGCAACCGCCGCAACCGCCGACGCCGCCGACGCCGCCGTGCTGCGTTGCGTCACGCAGCTGCTGCCGGCGGCACGCACGGTGTATGTGGAGTACGACCGCTTGTACGAGTCCGGGCATCGCCTGTACACATCGGGCTCACGCTCGTACGATTTCCGCACACGCTTGTGCGAAGCGATACGCCGCTTGGACACCCGCGGCGTGCGGACCGCACGGTCCCGCACCGTGGAGATTCCGGTGGTCTACGAGGGCGAGGATCTCGACGACGTGGCCTCGCTGCTCGGCGTCTCCGCCGAGCAGGTGGTCGCACGGCATGCGGGGCATCCGTGGACGGTGGCGTTCGGCGGCTTCGCGCCGGGCTTCGACTATCTCACCGGCGGCGACCCGCTGTTCGACGTGCCCCGCCGAACATCGCCCCGTTTGGCCGTTCCCGCGGGGTCGGTGGGGTTGGCCGGCACGTTCTCCGGCGTGTATCCGCGGTCCAGTTCGGGCGGGTGGCAGCTCATCGGCGTCACGTCCACGCCGATGTGGGATACGGCGGCCGACCCGCCTGCATTGCTTGCGCCGGGCGACACCGTCCGGTTCACACCGGTCCGCGCCACGGCGAGCGCCCACGCCGACGAGGGCGACGTGCGGAGCGCCGACGGCGTGACCCGCGAGCCGGTCACCGGCACCGTCGGCCAGCTCTCATCCGCCGCTCACGTCGCGGCATCCCCGGCGTCCGATGCCGTGTCTTCCGCACCGGCCCCTACATCTCCGGCGCCCGCCGAACCGGGCGCTCCGTTCTTGGAGGTCGTGAACCCGGGCGTGCTGAGTGTGTTCGAGGACGACGGCCGTCACGCGCCGCAGATGGGCGTCACCGGCTCCGGTGCGGCCGACCCGCGCGCCTTCCGTCTGGCGGACGAACTGGTGGGGAACCCTGCGGGCACGCCCGCTCTCGAGCTGACGGCCGGCGGCGTCTCGTTCATCGCGCACGGCGACGTCGTGGTCGCGGTGGCCGGCGCGCCTGCATCCGTCACCATCACCGCGTCCGACGCGGCCGACGCACCGGCCGTCCCCGACGCCGACACGTCATCCGATGCCGGCGCGTCGCACGCGTCCGCCGCCCGCATCCGTACGGCCGTCCCCGTCCGCACGTTCGCCGTGACCCGGCAGGAGGCGGTGCTGCTGCGCGACGGCGAGACGCTCGCCGTCGGCGCCCCCGCCGCCGGCTTACGCGACTATCTGGCGGTGCGTGGCGGCTTCGACGTCGCCACGATCCTCGGCTCGGCATCGACGGACACGATGAGCGGCATCGGTCCCGCGCCGCTGAAGCGCGGCGACCTGCTGCCCGTACGTCCGGCCGCACGACCGGGCGCCGGCGTCGGTCTCCCCCAACCGTGGCCGGACGATCTGCCGAAGCCGGGCGACGTCACCGAACTCGCGGTGACGCTCGGCCCGCGCGACGACTGGTTCACCGAAGCCGGCGTCGCCGCGTTCCTCGGCGTCACGTGGACGGTCACCGCGCAGTCGAACCGCGTAGGGCTGCGCCTCGCCGCGACGGACACACCTGCCGCCTCGCGCACCTTCCCCGCGGCGTCGCACGCAGCGTCAGGGGCGACACACGCGCCGCGCGGGCCGGAGTCGGAGCCGCGCTCGACGTCCCCGCTCATCGCACGCCGCGACCCGCACGCCGAGCTCAAAAGCGAGGCAACGGTTCCCGGCAGCATCGAGGTGCCGGGCAACGGGTTGCCGCTCATCTTCCTGCGCGACCAGCCGGTCACCGGCGGGTATCCGGTCATCGCGGTGCTCACGCGCGAGGCCCTCGTCACGGCAGGCCAACTGCCGCCCGGCGCGCGCGTCCGTTTCACCGTCGCGCGGCACGACGCCGACGGCGTCGCCGCCGATGCGGCCGGCGAGCCCGCCGCAACCGCGACCGATCCCGCCGAAACCGCCGCCGTCTCCGCAAACGCAACCCCCGCCGTTTCCAGAGCCTCCGCCACCACGCATGAAAGGACGTCATGATGCCACAGCCGCAGCCCACCACACCATCGGAACAATCGAACACCCCGCAACCCACCCGTCACCCGAACCGTCGCCTGCGCCGCATCCTCGTCGCCAACCGCGGCGAGATCGCGGCGCGCATCATCCACGCCTGCCATGACACGGACCGCACGGCCATCGCCGTGTACGCCGATCCGGATGCGGACGCCCTGTTCGTGCATCTCGCCGACGAGGCGTACGCGCTGGGCGGCGCCGACGCGAAGGACACGTACCTGAACATCGACGCGATCGTCGGGGCGGCGCGCAAGGCGCACGCGGACGCCGTGCATCCCGGCTACGGGTTCCTTTCGGAGAACGCGGAGTTCGCCCAGGCGGTCATCGACGCGGGACTCGCGTGGATCGGCCCGAGCCCGGAGACCATCCGTCTGCTCGGCAGCAAGGTGGAGGCGCGGCGCATCGCCGCCGAGGTGGGCGCGCCGATGGCGCCCGGCACCACCGCTCCCGTGCGCGATCCACAGGAGGTGGTCGACTTCGCCCGCGAGCACGGCCTGCCGTTGGCCATCAAGGCGGTGTATGGCGGCGGCGGGCGCGGCCTGAAAGTGGTGCACGAGCTCAAGGATGTGCGCGAGGCGTTCCTTTCGGCCACGCATGAGGCCGAGGTGGCGTTCGGCAACGGCGACTGCTTCATCGAACGGTTCCTGGCGCGGCCGCGCCACGTGGAGGTGCAGGTGCTGGGCGACCTGTCCGGGCATGTGGTGGCGGTGGGCACGCGCGACTGCTCGCTGCAGCGCCGTAACCAGAAGCTCATCGAGGAGGCGCCGGCGCCGTTCCTCGCGCCGGGCACGCGCGAACGGCTCGAGCGGGCGGCGGTCGCGATCTGCGAGCGCGCCCGCTACGCCGGCGCGGGCACGGTGGAGTTCCTGGTTGATCCGGACGGCACGATGTCGTTCATGGAGGTGAACACGCGCATCCAGGTGGAGCATCCGGTCACGGAGATGACGACGGGCGTGGATCTGGTGGAGGCTCAGTTCGCGGTGGCGGAGGGCGCGTCCGCCGCCGATGTGGTGGCGCGCGCGGTGCCGCCGCGCGGCCACGCCGTCGAATTCCGCATCAACGCGGAGGATCCGTCGCGCGGGTTCGTGCCGTTCCCGGGCGTGGTGGAGTCGCTGCGCGTGCCGTCCGGTCCGGGCGTCCGCTTCGATACGGGCGTTGAGGCGGGTTCGATTGTGTCCGACCGGTTCGATTCGATGCTGGCGAAGCTGGTGGTGTGGGCGCCGACGCGTGAGGCGTGCCTGCGCCGCGCCGCCCGCGCTCTAGCCGAGTTGGAGGTGCGCGGCGTGCCCACGGTGAAGGCGTTCGACAAGACGGTGCTGTCCGACCCGGATTTCGCCGCGCCGGACGGCCCGGATTCGTTCCGCGTGTACACGCGGTGGATCGAGGAGGTGCTGCTGCCGCGCACCGATGCGGCATCGCTCGCTTCGGGCGCGCCCGGCGCGCGCGCCGGGGTGCCCGAGCCGGTGCAGGCATGGATCGAATTGGACGGCCGGCGGATGCGTCTGGGGTTGCCGGGCACGTTGGGCGCCGTGTTGGCGTCCGCCGCGAACGGCACGTTGGGCGCGTCGACGAGGCTGCCGGGGGCGGCGGGTGATTCCGCCGGCGGTGCAGGCGCGGGCGCGGCCGACGAAGCGGCACGTCCGGCCGGCGCGATCGCCTCGACGATCACCGGCACCGTGGTGCGTTGGCTGGTGGACGACGGCGCGGCCGTCGCGGCCGGCGATCCGGTGGTGGTGGTCGAGGCGATGAAGATGGAGACGGAGGTGACGGCACCGATCGCCGGCACGCTCCGGCGGTCGGCGGCTCCGGGCGATGCGGTGCGGTTCGACGACGTGTTGGGCGTGGTCGAGCCCTAGTCGTTCCACCCCTGTTTCACGCGGTGTTCCACACCACCGCCGACCGTTTCACGCGGTGTTCCACGGAACGCCCCACGCCCCGCCCGCTGTTTCACGGAATGTCCCACACCATACGAAGTTGTTTCACATGACGTTTCACATATGTCTCACGCATGTTCCACGTCATGTTTCACAGAAGGGAGCCACTCATGGACGCCAACACCTCATCGCTCGCCAATCTGGCCAGCTGGCGCTTCTATCCACGCATCGCGCGCATCGCGCGTCTGGCCTCACGGGATGTGGGCCGCGGTTCGGAGACGCTGATGACCTACTCACGCGGCGACCTGTTCCGGGCCGCACGGCAGCTCGTCACCGGCCGACCCGGCCGCGCGCTCGTCGTCACCGGGTTCTTCATTCCGAAGGCCGAACATCCGGCCGCCGAGACCGACGGCCCGCTCGGCGCGCTGGAGGTGTGCATGGCCCTGCGCGCCATCGGCGGCGACGCCTGGCTCGTCACGGACGAATGCTGCGCGCCGGTCATCCAGCCCAGCGCCAAGGGGCTCCTGCCGGACGACCACGTGCTCGTCGCCCCGGTGCACGAACGCTTCGACGGCTGGATGAACGGCGTCATCGATCTGGCCCGTGCCAACGACATCGACACGCTCATCTACATCGAACGCGTGGGCCCCGGTGCGGACGGCAACCCACACAACATGCGCGGCATCGACATCAGCGAATGGACGGCACCGCTGAGCCGGCTCAAGCAGCTGGACCTGCACACCATCGGCGTGGGCGACGGCGGCAACGAGATCGGCATGGGCCGCGTGGCCGAATACGCCATCGCGGGCGTCGTGGATCACGGCGAGGACATCGCCTGCCGTGTGGCCACGGACGAGCTCATCGTCTCCGGCACGTCGAACTGGGGCGCGCACGCGCTGGCCTGCGCCATGCGCGCCATGGGCCAGCCGCGCATCGAACCGTACCTCGATTCCGCATGGCATCGTCGCACATTGGACGTCATCGTGGCGCACGGCGGGCTCGACGGCGTGCATATGACCAACGTGGCCACGGTGGATGGGCTCGAACCGGACCGCTACTTCGCCGAGATCGACGCCCTCACCGCGCTGGCGCGGTGAGGGCACGGTGAAGGCACAGTAAGGGCACAGTAAAGACACGGTGAGAGCACGGCACCGGACCGGCCGGCCCATTCAGTTGGTCATCACATGCTTCAGTTGGTAACCGTCGCGGGCAACGTCGGAGCAGGCCGGATGAGGATTCCCGGAATCAAGCCGATTCCGCATTCGGCCGCCGTCTCGTCGACCGGCATGGTTACCAATTGAAGCCCAAAAGAACCTATAAAGGAGCCTCCGCCACCGGCGAAGGCTCCTTCGTATGCAGATCGCGGATCCCGCGGGCTTCCGGCCGCGTCACGCCTTGGGCACGGAGCCCTCCTGCGAGTGGTCGAACACCGGCTTGTTGTCCGCATCGAACTTGTAGATGCCGATGGCGGCGGTGGAGGGGTCGTTCGCGTCGTTGAACGCGCCGATGCCCGCCAGCCCCTGGTACTGGATGTCCTTGCCGGCCTTGAGCGCCGTCAGGCATTCCTTGTACGACTTGCACTTGGTGCCGCCGTTCTTGCCGGACACGGCGGGCAGGTTCTTGGCGACGGTCTCACCGTCGGCGCTGCCGCCCTTCTGGGCCGCGAGCGCGGCGAGCACCACCGCGTCATAGGTCTCGTTGGCGTAGGTGAAGTCGGTGACCTTGGGGTCGATCTTCTTGAGCTTCGCCTGATAGTCGTCGGTGGGGTGGGCGCCCGGGATGGTGCCGATGGTGCCTTCGAGCAGGCCGGCGTCGAAGTCGGCGGAGTGGTCCACGGTGTTGCCGTCGGACATGAACAGCTTGTGGGTGTCGACGCCGGCGGTCTTCAGCGCCTTGACGAGCGCGGTGGTCTGGTCGAACGCGATGACGAGCGTGGCGTCCGGGTTGGAGGCCTTGACGGCGGTGGCGATGGATGAGAAGTTCGTCTCGGTCGGATCGAAGGTGTCCTTCTCGCCGTAGACGACGTTCACGCCCGCCGCTTCGACGGTCTTGACGACGACGTCGCGCAGGTGGGTGCCGTACTCGTCGTTGAACACGGCGATGGCGAGGTTCTTCACGCCCTCCTGGGCGATGACCTGGCCGAGCACGGCGCCTTGGACGGTGTCCGGGGCGATGGTGCGGAAGAACTTGTCGCTGATGCCGCTGAGCGAGGTGGATGTGGCACCTTCGGAGATCATCGGCACGCCGGATTCGGTGACCTGCTTGTACGTGTTCTTCACCACGGAGCTGGACGGCGGGCCCACCACCACGGACGGCTTCTTGGAGAGCACGCTCTGCGCGGCCGCGGTGTTCTGGTCGGCGTGGTCCGCGTCGGAGGTGTCGGCCGTGGTGGTGGTGATGTCCTTGCCGAGCACGCCGCCGGCCGCGTTGATGTCGTCGGCGGCCTGCTTCAGGGCGGCCACGTTGGATGGTCCGATGTACGCCATGGAGCCGGTCTCCGGGAACATGCCGGCGGCCACGAACGTGTCCTGCTTGCCGGAGCCGGAGCTCGAGCCGTTGCTCGCCGAGCCGCAGCCCGCGAGCGCCATGGACGCCGCCGCCACGATCGCGGTGATGGCCATCGCCTTGCTTGCGTTTGTCTTCCTCATCGTCATCACTTTCCTCTCTTATGTTCCGGATGCCATGCCGTATGCCGGCGTCCGGCAGTGATGTTGCGATCCGCGCTGTTGTTCCGCCCGAATCTTGAGGTCGACGGTACGCGGCGGGTGATTCCGCCGCGTTGTGTTCGTGTAACCGCCCCATGAATGCCGAAAAGCCGGGGAAATGTTCTTGGACATTTCCCCGGCTTGCCGTCGCTCATGGAAGGCTTACAGGCCCAGCTGTTTCTTCAGATTGCGCAGGTCTTCGAGCTCCTCCTGCATGCGGTCCACGGAATTCTGCAGGTCGCTGATGTGCATCGCCTGCTGGTAGATGATGAGGTCGCGCAGGTCGATGCGTTTGTCGGAGGAGAGGATCAGCCGCTCCGGGTCGATGCCGATATCGGAGGTCTTGTCGAAGATGTCGAACAGCGACACCGTGTGTCGTTCCTCGTCGTGCGGGACGTCGCTTTTCTGCTTGACATGGTGGGGCGGGGTGCTTCCTGGATGCTTGGCTTCCTGGACGAGCCGTTCGTTCGCCTTCCAGCGTGCGAAGCAGCGTTCGACGCGCTTGTTGCCGATGAGCGCGGAGTCAAGTCCGGCTTTGCGGAAGATCTGGACGGGCGATTCACCGTTGAAGTAGCTTCTGAGGCTTTCGATTTTGAACTCGTCGGTGTAGCGGATGCGTTCCTCGTCGGCGAAGTGCACGGCGGCGAGGGTGTTGAGATAGGCTACTTCCTCCGGTGAGAAGCGGTCTCCCCTATGATGCGTCGTCATTGGACGTCTCCTTGGTGGGTTGACATGCGATGCGGCCGCGCCCGTGGCGCGGCCGTGGAGGATGCTGCGACGGCCAGCGTCGCCTTTCGATGAGGGGGGCGCCGGCCGGGGTGCGCGGGCGGCGGGACGGTTCCGTCACCCGCGCGGTCACACGCCCGGCGGTCCGGATACCGCTCCGCGCCGGGTTGGTGGTGTGCTGCAGGTGCGACGTACCGGTCAGGCCTCCAGCGCGCGCTTGGTGGCACGGCTCTTGGCGAACACGGTGGCCGCCGCGCCGGCGAGCAGGCCGGCGAGCACGACGAACAGGGCGATGCCCGCGGCGCCGGTCTTCGGCAGCTCGGTCACGTTCTTCACGTTCTTGACCTTGATGGCGGACGCGTCGCCGGACACCAGACCGAACATCCCATTCTCCTGATAGGAGACGTTGCCGTCCTTGTCGATGGTGACGGTGAACTTCGCCTTGACCGCGGTCATGAAGCCTTCAGGGGTCTTGGTCTCCGTGACGGTGTACGTGCCGGCCTTCAGGCCCGTGACAGTGAACACGCCGTTCGTCTGATCGGCGTTCCAATACTCCGCGTCATCGGACAGGCCGCCACGCTCCTGCTGCGAGATGTATTTGCCGTCCTGGTTCGTGATGGTGAATTCGGCGCCCTTGAGGTTGTTGCCGTCCGCATCGGTCTTGGTGAACTGGAAACCGTACGTCTTCAGCTTCTTCTCGCCGGGCTTCGACTCGCCCTGACCGTTCGGGCTCACGGTCGCCTTGTTGGACACCGTGTCCACCGCGTCCTGGTTGACCGTGGCCGTGTACACCATCTTGATCTTGCGGTTGGAGTACGCGGACACGTCACTGACGGTCACGGTAAAGTACCTGGACCCGTCGTCGGAGCCCACGACGCGGTCCACGTCGTTCCAGGAACCGGTCTCCACCTCGTCGGCGGACAGCGGGTCGGCCGGGTACGTGCCGTCCTTGCCAGCCACGTACACCTTCACGTTGGTGGAGATGTCCTCGACGGTCAGGCCCTTGCCCGGGTAGTCCTTGAACTGGTAGCTGAATTTGTCATGGCCCACGGTGCTCGGGATCTCACCCTTCACCGTGTACGTGAGCTGATCGCCCACATTCACCGTGCCCTCGGTGTCACCGGTGACGGTCTTCGTCGGCGCCTGGTTCGGCTGGTTCTTCACATCCACCTCGCCCAGCTTCTGGCCATCCAGACCGAGCAAGCTCCGGCCGGCGACCGCGGTCGCCACGACCATCGGGATCGACGGGCCGTAGTTCGCATCACCGGACTGTCCCTCGGTGGCATCCACCACCACGTACAGACCCTCCGGCAGCTTCTCGAACTTCGCCGTGCCGTCCTTGCCCGTCGCCGTCAGCGTGGACTTTTCCACGAGCGTCTTGAACGCATCCTCCGCGGCGAGCCTGGTCACGAACTTGCGCAGCGCACCATCCCACGGCTCGGCATTCGAATCATTCATGTTCGCGGCCACGTAGCCGGCCGGGTTGCCGGCCTTGCCGTACACGCTCGCCTCATACGCGTCCTTGTCGACCGCGTTCAACGCCGTCTCCAACACGCCCTTCGCGTCATCGACGGTCCCGACCTCGACCGAATTGACCAGATTCGCCTGCTTGTCGGAAAGTGACGCGGACACGTACGAACCGATACGCACCGCCTTGAACGAACGCTCGTTGACGCCCTCACCGGACAACGTGATCACGCCATCGGACGCAGCCAACGCATCGGCCGACGCCTCCGCCGCATTCGCGGTGGCCGCGCCCAACGCGAAACCACCCAGCAGGGTCGCCGCCGCGGCGACGCCTGCGAACAACTGCTTTATCGTCATGAAAACCCTCTACTCCTTATGATGAGAATCCTGTACTCCCCCCGACATCGAAGGGGGCACACCCACAATGGAACATTACTCGCCATATGGGATTGTGTGGGTACAACACCCCTACGTAGTGGGCATTTCCTTATATTCAAGGGGTGTGGCACCCGATATTCCCGCACCGCGCGTCCCCACGGACGCTGACTACGGTGCCGAACGTCCCGGAACCCGCTGCCCGCCCTGAGATCGCGTCCCACAACCCGCCCCACATACGACAAAAGCCTCCTTCCGGAGACATCGCATCACATCGATGTCTCCGGAAGGAGGCCCTATTCACTCACGACCGCGGACGCCCCGCGGTCGCGGACGCCGCAATCGGCCCGCAAACCGCAAACCGCGAACCGCGAACCGATCAGTTGCCGTTGACGGCGCCGCCGCCGGACTGCTGCACGATGGCGGCGAGGAAGTCGCGGTTCGTGGCGGTCTTCTTGAGGCGCGGCACGAGCGTCTGGTACGCCTGCTCGGGCTCCATGCCGCCGAGCAGCCTGCGCAGACGGTAGACGATCGGCAGCTCCTGCGGCGCGGTGATGAGCTCCTCGCGGCGGGTGCCGGACGCGTTGATGTCGATGGCGGGGAACAGGCGCTTGTCGGCGAGTTCGCGGGAGAGGCGCAGCTCCATGTTGCCGGTGCCCTTGAACTCCTCGAAGATCACTTCGTCCATCTTGGAGCCGGTCTCCACCAGCGCGGACGAGATGATGGTGAGCGAGCCGCCGTTCTCGATGTTGCGGGCCGCGCCGAAGAACTTCTTCGGCGGGTACAGGGCCTGCGCGTCCACGCCGCCGGACAGGATGCGGCCGGAGGCGGGCGCGGCGATGTTGTAGGCGCGGGCCAGTCGGGTCATCGAGTCGAGCAGCACCACCACGTCCTGGCCGAGCTCGACGAGACGCTTCGCGCGTTCGATGGCGAGCTCCGCCACGGTGGTGTGGTCGGAGGCGGGACGGTCGAAGGTGGAGGAGATGACCTCACCCTGCACCGTGCGCTCCATGTCCGTGACCTCTTCCGGACGCTCGTCCACGAGCACGACCATCAGATGGACTTCCGGGTTGTTCGTGGTGATGGAGTTGGCGATGTTCTGCAGCGTGATGGTCTTGCCGGCCTTCGGCGGGGAGACGATGAGGCCGCGCTGGCCCTTGCCGATCGGGGAGACGATGTCCATGATGCGGCCGGTGAGCTTGTTCGGCGTGGTCTCCTGCTTGAGGCGCTCCTGCGGGTAGAGCGGGGTGAGCTTGCTGAACTGCGGGCGGTTCGCCGCCTGTTCGACGGTCATGCCGTTGATGGAGTCGATGGACTGCAGCGGCACGAACTTCTGACGCTGGTTGCGGCGGTCGCCTTCGCGCGGGGCGCGGATGGCGCCGTGCACGGCGTCGCCCTTCCGCAGGCCGTACTTCTTGACCTGGCCCATGGAGACGTACACGTCGTTCGGTCCGGGCAGGTAGCCGGAGGTGCGCACAAATGCGTAGGAGTCGAGCACGTCGACGATGCCGGCGACGGGCACGAGGTCGTTCTGTTCGTCGCGGCCCGCGTTGCGCTCGGCGCGGTCGCCGCGTTCCGTGCGGTCGAGACGGTCGTTGACGAGGCGTTCGGCGCGCTCGTCACGGTTGCCGCGACGGTCGTCGAAGTCGTTGCGGTTGCGGCCGCGCAGGCGGCGTCCGCGACGGTCCATGCGCTCGTCGCGGTCGTTGCCGCGTTCGGCGTCGCGACCGACGTTGCGGTCGTTGCGCTCGGCGTTGAAGCGGTCGTTGCCACGGTCGGAGCGCTCGGGGCGGTCGACGCGGCCGCGACGCGGCTCGGCGTTCTCGCCGTGGGCGTCGTTGCGCTGGGTGGGCAGGGTGGCGAGGATGTCGTCGAGGTCGCGCACGACCTCGGTCTCGTGGTTCTGCTCCTGCTCGTCGGAGGAGCGGCGACGGCGACGCACGTTGGCCACGATGATCTCGTCGCCGTTCTCGTCAATGACGTGGCGGCGGCCGGTCTTCGGCGCGCTGGCCTCGTCGGACGGCTTGCGGTCGAGGTCGAGCGCGTCCAGCAGGTTGGCGGTGTCGATGGGCGCCGGTTCGACGACGCGACGCTCGGCACGGCGGCCCTTGCGGGCGCTTTCCTCGCGGTGGTCCTCCAGGCCTGCGACGGCGGCGTCGGCGTCCGTGTCGCCCTCGGCCGTACGACGGGTGCGACGATGCTTGCCGCGCGGCTCGTCCTGCTCGGCGGGCTGTTCGGTCTGCTCAACGGGCTTCGCGGCCTCGGCGGCCGGGGCTTCCGGAGCGGTCTCGCCCTGGGTCTGTTCCTGGGCCGCGGCCTGCTCGAGGGTGGGGGTCGTCTCCTTCGGCTCCTCGGCGGCCTTCGCGGTCTTCTTCGGCACGCGCACGGTGACGCCGGCCGGCGGCTCCCCGCCGTTGCGGGCGGCCTGCAAGGTGGCGAGCAACTCGGGCTTGCGCATGGTGGACGTGCCACGCAGGCCCATCTGCTTGGCAAGCTCCTTGAGCTGAGGCAGCTTCATTTCCTCAAGATTCTGGCTAGTTGCCACGTTTCATACCTTTCCACAGCATGTGCCCACGCATGCCCGCGGGCTTCCGCCTGAAATGTGATTACGACCTCAAGTCGTCTGTGAATGTCCGCCGCAATGCCATGCCCGCGAACTGGATTCACTCTACAACGCCAATCGGACCAACGCAAACCAACGTCGCACGCGTCGAACGCATGCGGAACGCGTACGAAAAAGGCTCCTTCCCCAACCGGGGAAGGAGCCTTCAAACTCACCGAATCACATCACTTGGATTCATGGTAGGACTTGTCGGTGTTGACGGACCACACGTTCTTCTTCGAGGTCTTGCCGGACTTGATGTTGCCGACGGCCTCGATGGCGGTGGCCATGGAGTGGTCCATGTTGTTGTAGCGGTGCTGGCCGTTGCGGCCCACGCAGTAGAGGTTGCCGAAGCCGTCGAGGTATTCGACGAGCTCGTCCATGTGGTCGTAGGTGTCGAAGTAGGCGGGGTACGCCTTCTTGACGCGTTCGCGATGGGAGTCGAGTACGTCCGCCGGGCCGTTGATGACGCGCATGCGGGTGAGCTCGGAGATCGCGAACTTGGTGGCCTCCTCGTCGGTCATGTTCCAGAACGAGTCGCCTTCCTCGCAGAAGTAC
This sequence comes from Bifidobacterium sp. CP2, assembly GCF_018555635.1. NCBI lineage: Bacteria > Bacillati > Actinomycetota > Actinomycetes > Bifidobacteriales > Bifidobacteriaceae > Bifidobacterium > Bifidobacterium sp. CP2. Next base: position 131,104 of record NZ_JAFEJX010000007.1, read on the forward strand.
TCGAGGCCGATCCACACGGTATCGTCGACGTCCTTGACGAGGTACGGGCTCCAGTTGTTGAAGATCTGGAGGCGGCCCACCTTGTAGCCCGGGTCCTGCACGTAGATCCAGCAGTCGGGGACAATCGGCGGGTTACCGAGCGTGGGGATGTCGGTGGTGTTCTTGAGGCGCAGGTGCTTGACGAGCAGGCCCACGGTGACGAAGTCGCGGTAGGGCAGGCCGTTGGCCACGTCCACCATGTCCTTGGGCTCGTGCTTGCCCTGGGTCTCCTCGGTGCCGGCGTCGAGGGCGTTGACGAGGTCCTTGACGGGCATGGAGGAGATGAACTGGTCGGCGGTGAGCTCGTTGCGGTTGCCTTCGGAGTCGACGGTCACGACGGAGGCGATGCGGCCGTCCTTCTGACGCACCTCCACGACCTTCGCGTCGGTGACGACGTTGACGCCGGCTTCGACGCAGTTCTGCTCGACGGTCTCCCACAGCTGGCCCGGACCGTACTTCGGGTACCAGAACTCCTCGATGAGGGAGGTCTCGACCTCGGCGTTGGAGCGCTTCTTCGGCAGGAGCTTCTGGAACGCGTTCTTGAGCACGCCCATGATGGACAGGCCCTTGACGCGCTGGGAGCCCCAGTCGGCGGAGATCTGGGAGGGGTGACGGCCCCACAGCTTCTCCGTGTAGCCTTCGAAGAACATGGAGTAGAGCTTGCGGCCGAAGCGGTTGATGTAGAAGTTCTCGAGGTTGTCCTCGGGCAGCTTGTGGATCATCGACTTCAGGTAGGAGAAGCCGGCCACCATGGTGAGCTTGAAGCCCATGGCCTTGAGCGTGTTGGCGCTCAGGGAGATCGGGTAGTCGAAGAAGTGGCGGTTCCAGTAGATGCGGGAGACGCGGTGGCGCTTGAGCATCACCTTATCCTCGGTCTCCGGGTCGGGGCCGCCCGGCTCCATGTCGTGCTCGCGGCCGAGCTTCTTGTCATCATAGGAGGGGGCGCCCTGCAGCGGCAGGGTCTCCTTCCACCAGTCCATGATGCGCTCGTCCTTCGAGAAGAACCGGTGGCCACCGATGTCCATGCGGTTGCCGTTATGCTTCACGGTGCGGGAAATGCCGCCGAATTCGCGGGTCTCCTCGAGCACGGTGACGTCGTACTTCTCGGCGCCGCCGTCCTTGATGAGCTCCCATGCCGCGGTCAGGCCCGCGGGGCCGCCGCCGATGATCACCACGGATTGCTTGTCGGTCACATTCATCTCCTTATAACAAATCACGCATATCCTACCGGAGCGCCCGGAACCGCACGCCGCACGTGTGCGGATGCACACAGAATCATCCCCATCGCAGGGCCGCCGCACGCCATCGGACATCGGACGCACGACGCCGCACGTCATCGCAGGGCCGCCTCACGCCGACCGCACGCCGTCGAAAAGCGAACGGCCGCCCGCCGTCGCGGATCCCGGAATCGGACCCACGGCGACGGACGGCCGCATATCAACGCCGGAGCGTCGGCCGCACGTCAACGACGCGCGCCGCACCCGACTCAGTGGATGTCGTCGGGGATGTCGATGTCGCTCTTCTGCACTTCCTCCACGTTGACGTCCTTGAACGTCACGATGCGCACGTTCTTGACGAAACGACTGGGACGGTACACGTCCCACACCCACGCGTCGGTGAGCTGCACGTCGAAGTACACGTCCTGGCCGGCGGACCGCACGTTGAAGTCGACCTTGTTGGCCAGGTAGAAGCGGCGTTCGGTCTCCACCACGTAGGTGAACAGCTTGATGACGTCGCGGTACTCCTTGTACAGTGCGAGTTCCGCGTCGGTTTCGTAGTTGTCGAGGTCTTCGGCGCTCATATCCGTCCTTCGTTCATGCCCTTCGGCCCGCCGCGGCGCGCCCATGCCGACGCCCCTGCCATCGCGCGGGTCTCTTCGTTCCGGAAACCACCTTACCGATGGCCCCTACATTTCGCCGGCGCGCCGGCGCATCGGACGTCGTCCGGCGGTCCGACGACGCGACGGTCTACTCGCGTTTGCGGCCGCGGCCGAGCGTACGCCACCACGCGTCCTTCGAGGTCTTGCGTTCGCTCTGCCCGTACGGCCAGTTGCTCTCCTCGTCGGCCGATTCGCGCGTGGCGTGCGTGCCGCCCGACGTGCCGGACACGTTCTTGGGCGGCAGGCCCAGCCGTTCGCGGGCCTCGTCCGGGGTCATGCGGTGCGCGTTCTCGCGCGTCGGCTCCGTATGACGTTCGACGCGGTCGCGCGTGGCCGTCGCGTCGTCGCGCACGTCGGCATCCGACGCCGTGGCGTCGGTCGCACCCTCGCCAGCGGCATCCTCCTGCTCGCGTTGCCGCTGCTGGATGGCGATGGAGTGCTCGCGCGCGCTCAACGCCTCCTGAATGCCCGGATTGTCCTCGAACACGTGCATGCCGAACGCGTCGAGCGAACGGATCGGATCGTACTCGTCGAACAGCGTGTCCATCACGATGAGGTCCTGATACTTGCCGGTCGTCGGATCCCACAGGGCGTCGCGCGACGTGCCGGACGGCACGAAGCCGAGCGACTGGTACACGGACACGGAACGCGAGTTCTGCTCGGGCACGGCCACCCAGATGCGGTGCATGCCGAGACCGGCCGGCTCGGGCGCGAAACCGTAGGTCATGACGCGGGGCATCGCGTCACGCGAATAGCCGCGGCCGCGGTAGTCCTTGCCGAGGATGACCTGGATGCGCGCGGAACGCGACCATCCGTCGATGTCGATGAGGAAGATCATGCCGATGACGTTGCCGGTGGACGCGGCGTCCGTCACATGGTCGGCGTCATGGTCGGCGTCGGTGAGCACCGCCCACGCCATGGTGCGGCGGGATTCCGGATCGCCCACACCCGACTCGCTGGGCGCCTGACCCTGCGTCCACGCCACGGAGCGACGCACCCACGCGTGCACCACCGCACGTTCCGCGTTCTCGTCCTTGCCGGTGATGCGGTTGGCGCCATGATAGGCCTCGAGTTCGTCGAGCTTGGGCAGATCCTCCATGGTGGCGGGACGCAGATGCACCATTTCGCCGCGAATCGGCGGAATCACGATGCGCGACGGCAGATCACGCCGCTGCTCCGACACCGATGCTTCCGTGTGCTCACTCATAATCCTTGTCCATCCCTCGCATTCGTAACCGAATCGCCTGACCGGCATCGCCTCGTCGGAAACCGATCATTGCCGAAAATATCCTACTCGACTGTATGAACGCTGAAAAGAGACTGCGCTTGCCTGTGACCATCGTCACGGTGCGGGCGCATCGCCGGACGGGCCGACGCCGCGCGGGCGGACGACGCGCGAGCGGACGGCGCACACGCGAGCGTCGCCCGGAAAACATCGCGCGGAAAACACGAAGGGCGGGTCCCGACGCACCCCGCAAGGGGATGCGGCGGAACCCGCCCCGTATCGAACGCATCGGACGGACCGGTCGAATCGGACGCAATCGGACCGAATCGGACGCGGCCGGACGGACGCTACTGGAGCTTCGCGCGCACGATCTTCGTGACGGCCTTCGCGTCGGCCTGGCCGCGCGTCGCCTTCATCACGGCGCCGATGATCACGCCCATCGGCTTCATGTTGCCGCTCTTGAGCTTCTCGACGACATCCGGGTTCGCCTCGAACGCCGCGTCGACGGCCGCCTCGATGGCGCCCGAATCCTCGACGATCTTGTAGCCGTGCTTCTTGACGACCTCGGCCGGAGTGCCCTCACCGGCGAGCACGCCGGCGATGGTCTGCTTCGCGAGCTTGTCGTTGAGCTTGCCGTCGGCGATGAGCTTCTCCACGGCGGCCACATCGGCCGGGGTGACGGGCAGCTCCTCGAGCGAGACGCCCTTCGCGTTCGCCTCGCGGGACAGCTCGCCCAGCCACCACTTGCGCGCGCCCGCGGCGGAGGCGCCGGCCTGCACCGTGTCCTCGATGAGGTCAAGGGCGTCGGCGTTGAGGATGTCACGCAGCTGCAGGTCGGTCAGGCCCCACTCGGACTTGAGACGGTTGCGGCGCTCGCGCGGCATCTCCGGCATCTGGGACTCGATCTCCGCGATGTGCTCCTTGGTGATGTGCAGCATCACGAGATCCGGATCCGGGAAGTAGCGGTAGTCGTCCGCATCGGACTTGAGACGGCCGCCGGCCGTGGTCTGCGAGGCCTCATCCCAGTGGCGGGTCTCCTGCAGGATCTCCTTGCCCTCGTCGAGGCGCGCGGCCTGACGGCGAATCTCGTACTGGATGGTCTTCTCGATGCCGCGGAACGAGTTCACGTTCTTGGTCTCGGAACGCGTGCCGTACGGGGCGTCCGCGGACGGGCGCAGCGAGACGTTCACGTCGGCGCGCATGTTGCCCTGCTCCATGCGGGCGTGGGAGATGCCCAGCGCGCGCACGATGTCGCGGATGGCGCGCATGTACGCGCCCGCGATCTCCGGAGCGCGGTCGCCCGCGCCCTCGATCGGCTTGGTCACGATCTCGATGAGCGGCACGCCCGCGCGGTTGTAGTCCACGAGGGAGTGGTCGGCGCCCTCGATGCGGCCGTCGGCGCCACCCACGTGGGTGTTCTTGCCGGCGTCGTCCTCGATGTGCGCACGCTCGATCGGCACGCGGAACACGGTGCCGTCCTCAAGCTCCACGTCCAGGTAGCCGTTGCCGTTGGTCGGCTTGTCGTACTGGGAGATCTGGTAGTCGCGCGGCATGTCCGGGTAGAAGTAGTTCTTGCGGGCGAACTGGCTCCACTCGGCGATCTCGCAGTGCAGGGCCAGGCCCAGCTTGATCGCATAGTCGACGGCCGTCTTGTTCACCACCGGGAGGCTGCCCGGCAGGCCGAGGCTCACCGGGGTCAGCTGGGTGTTCGGCTCGCCGCCGAAGCTCACCTCGGCCGGGCAGAACAGCTTGGTCTTCGTGCACAGCTCGACGTGCGTCTCCAGGCCGAACACCACATCGTACTTCTTCGTGGCATCGGCGTACTTCATCAGTTTTTCAGCCATGATGTTGCTATCTTTCCTTCCGATGTCACTTCGTTACTTGGCGAGACCGTCAAGCCACGGGGCCTTGAGGTCCTTCCAGACCGGGCCGTTCCAATCCTCCTCGAGGGCGGCCTCGAGCGCGGCGGCGGGCTTGTACATGACCTCGTCGCGCTGCTGCGGGGCGATGAACTGGAAGCCCACGGGCAGGCCGTCGTCGGACAGGCCGACCGGGATCGACATGGCCGGGACGCCGGCGAGGTTCGCCGGGATCGTCGCGATGTCGTTCATGTACATGGCCAGCGGGTCGTCCATCTTCTCGCCGAACTTGAACGCGGTGGACGGGGAGGTCGGGGAGACCAGGACATCGGCCTTCTCGAAGGCGTTCTTGAAGTCCTCGATGATGAGCGTGCGAACCTTCTGCGCGGAGCCGTACCAGGCGTCGTAGTAGCCGGCGGACAGGGCGTAGGTGCCGAGGATGATGCGGCGCTTGACCTCGTCGCCGAAGCCGGCCTCACGGGTGTAGGCCATCATGTTGGCGGCGGTCTGCGGCACACCGGCCGGCGGCATCACGCGCAGGCCGTAGCGCATGCCGTCGTAGCGGGCCAGGTTGGAGCTGACCTCGGACGGCATGATGATGTAGTACGCGCCCAGCGCGTACTCGAAGTGCGGGCAGGAGACCTCCACGACCTCGGCGCCCATGTCCTCGAGCTTCTTGACGGCCTCGTTGAAACGGGCCTCGACGCCGGGCTGGAAGCCCTCGCCGCCGAGCTCCTTCACCAGGCCGACCTTCAGGCCCTTCAGGTCACGCTTCGCGCCTTCGCGCGCGGCGGCGACCATCGGACGCGGGCCCTCCGGGATGGAGGTGGAGTCGCGACGGTCATGGCCGCCGATGACCTCCTGCAGCAGGGCGGAATCGAGCACGGTGCGGGAGACCGGGCCGATCTGGTCGAGCGAGGACGCCATCGCGATCGCGCCGAAACGGGAGACGCCACCGTAGGTCGGCTTCACGCCGACGGTGCCGGTCAGGGCGCCCGGCTGGCGGATGGAGCCGCCGGTGTCGGTGCCGAGGGCCAGCGGGGCCTCGAACGCGGCCACCGCGGAGGCGGAACCGCCGCCGGAGCCGCCGGGGACGCGCTCGGTGTCCCACGGGTTGTGGGTGGTCTGGTAGGCGGAGTGCTCGGTGGAGGAGCCCTGAGCGAACTCGTCCAGGTTGGTCTTGCCGAGGATCGGCATGCCGGCGGCCTTGAGCTTCTCGATGACGGTGGCGTCGTACGGCGGCACCCAGCCCTCGAGGATCTTGGAGGCGGCGGTGGTCTCGATGCCCTTGGTGACGATCATGTCCTTGATGGCGATCGGGACGCCGGCCAGCTCCGGGAGGGCTTCCTTCTCTTCCGCGGACTTGGCGTCGAAGGCGTCGGCCTGCTCGCGGGCCACGTCGCCGGAGACCTTGAGGAAGGCCTTGATGCTCGGCTCGGCGGCCTCGATGACCTCGAGGTGGGCGTCGACCAGCTCGCGGCTGGAGACCTCGCCGGCCTTGACGGCGGCGGACATCTCGGCGGCGGACAGCTTGACCAGTTCGTTGGTTGCTTGCGTCATGATGTGCTTCACTCCTCGCTTCCCAGGATTCGCGGGGCCACGAACATGCCCGCCTCGGTCTTCGGACCGCCGGCGAGCGCTTCGGCCTGCGTGAGCGGGGTCTCGGGGACGTCCGGGCGCAGGTAGGCCTCGAGCGGGACCGGGTTCGCGGTCGGCGGGACGTCGTCGGAGGCGACCTCCTGGACCTTGTTGATGGAGTCGGCGATGACGTTCAGCTCGCCCTGCAGACGGGTGATCTCCTCATCGGTGAGCGCGATTCGGGCCAGATCGCCCAAATGCACGATTTCTTCGCGTGTGAATGTAGGCATGCGCCTAACTATACGAGCGGTTTGTGACACGCGGGCTATCGGTTCCGCGGCACTGATTCCGCGGCACTGATTCCGCAACCGGGATGGGAGGGCCGGCGCATTCGGCGCGACCAATCGCCTCCGCACGCCGGTCCCAGCGAAACAACTGGTCACTCCACCACCAGCCCGCTTCACAAACCACCCTCGGGGGTGCGGACCAGCGAAACAACCCGTCACCCAATCACCAACCTGCTTCGCAAATCAGGCTCCCCGCGAAACAACCAGTCAGAGGCCGACCAGCCTGCTTCACAACCAACCATTCCGCGAAACAACCAGTCAGCCAACCACCAGCCTGCCTCACGAACCGGCCTCCCAGCGAAATAACCCGGCAGCGCCCGACCGACACGCATCGCATTGCCTAGGAACGTCACCCCCCCCCGCAGATAATGACCTCGTCCCAACAGCAATCAGCACTGATATATGGCAGCACTCTGGAGCACGTCATGACCGAAACCAACCACAAGCCGAAATGGCTCACACCCACGATCGCCGCCGGCGCCGCGATCCTCCTCATCGCCGGCGGCGCCACCGGATGGCACTCGTACACCACCAACCAGTACGAGACCGCCAAGACCGCATGCTTCCAAGCCGCCGACACCGTGCGCGAGACCGCGAACCAGTACAACACGATCCTCAACGGCAAGGCCCACGACGCCGCCGCGATCACCAAGACCCAAGTGCAGGACGCGAAGACCGTCACCGAACTCGCCAAGGAACTCAAAGCCCAAGCACCCACGTATGAGGGCTGCACCATGGACGACACCAAGGGCCTCCAAGCCGCGGCGGACACGCTCAATGGTCAGGCCGACTGGTACCGCACCCATGCCAAGACCCTCAAGACCCTCAGCGGCAAGGTGACCGCGTCCAAACTCGCCAAGGACATCGAGGACGCGAAAACCGCACTGAAGCAGAGCATCGACGACGCAACCAACACCTGGAAGGACACCGAAGGCAAGGTCGCCGACGACAACACACGCACCCAACTCAAGACCACGATCGACGAGGCCACCACAACCATGGGCACGAAGAACCCGAAGAGCACTCAACCCTACACGGATGCGAAAACCAAGCTCGATCAGGCCATGAAAGCAGTGAACGACTCCAAGAACGCGAAGGACGAAGCCGACCGGCAGGCCGCCGAAGCCGCCGCCCAGGCACAAGCGTCCAACGGGGGCACGGGTTCGAACGGCACCTACCGCAAGACCAGCGGCAACGGCGGAAGCACCTACCGCAAGAGCGGAGGCTCCACCTACCGCAAGAATGGCGGAACCACTAACGGTGGCGGAACCAGCAAGGCCCCCTCCTCCTTGCCAGATACCGATGGAAGCAACTGGGGAATGGACTGGACGCCCGTAACCGGCAACAGCCACAGCTGGGAAGGCTGATTGAACTAGATTAAGGTGTGTCGTTTCCTTGAATACAGGTCATCAACATGCCGACAGTCGAATTCCTGATGCTGTCAACGGCTTACGCGGTTGCATGCAGCTTTCAGACATGGGCACAGGGTGCAACGACGAGTCGTTAAGCCATCCCCGACTACTACGCCCCTAACGTTGAGAGGTGACTGAACGGCCTGCTTTAACGGATTGACGGTTAACTTACACACGCGAAAAGGAGTAGAAGCGCTTCAAAAGAGTTGTCCATAACAGCGTGAATCAACATGGCTGCTGGCAGGATTGCATCCATCAATCGCAGAATGAATTCACTTTGAATATGCCCCAGTGGAATCATGCCGATACGAAATCGGTATACATCCCCTATGTCTTGGTATTTTCCGACACGTCGCCTAGTGTTGGTCATGTCCGAATGCCCCCAACCAACACAAAGGGGATATGGGGGCATCAGGGCACTGTCTATGGGGGATGCACTCTACTTGCAAAATCACAGCAGCCGCCTGCGTAGACTATTCCACATCTGCTTTTACGAGGGCATGAAACATTATCTATGGGGGTTCGGGGGCATATCGCTTCGAACACGTCTTCGACGCCGGACGGCCTGCATCATCGCCGAATACCTGCGATACGGAACTCAATCGAACACACGAACCGAGTTATCCACATAGGCGGATCAACGTCGAACTGTATCGGAAAACCACATCGTTCCAACGAACAACGGACCGGAGCCCTCCACGACACGCCCATCGCGGAGGGCTCCGACCACATACCCCCATCGGGGTTGTCACCCAAGCGCAACAACCATTAGCGTCGAACCATGAGACCACACAACGAAGTAACCGCGCTCATGGAAGCCGCACGAAACGAACACCGCTGCGCGTACGGAACGACCTCCGCCCAACGACAGGCCCTCGCACGTCGGGTGCACGCACTCGAACTGGAGCGTGTGCACCCCAACATGTACGCCGACGCGACCTACTGGCAGGCGCTCAACCCACCGGAACAGACCCTGCACATCGCACGGACGCTGCACATCCGACATCGCGATTGGCGGTTCGGCGGACTCACCGCGGCCACCGCACACGGCTTCGAACACCGATGGCGGCTCCACGACGGCACCGTCACCATCATCACATCATCCAAAACCACCGACATGACCGACGAACGACACGTGAAACGACTGCGAACGGCGCCACGGGAATCGGCGCCCGTCAACGGCATACCGCCGGACAACGCACGCCGAATTGACCGCGAATACCCCCCCCTATACCCCTATAGAGGGGCTCGGCAGAGAATCAGACCGGTCATCACCGGCGTCACCGGCAATCCGAAGAAACCTGGACGCACGGAGACAGGACGTAACACCGTCACGACCCATGACAACCCGGTGTCCGATAAGACACCCGGCCCATCACAAAGCCACCCGTCATGCTGCAGACCACGCCACCTCACCAGCCATACGCACATCCAACCATGCCCGATGCACACTGCACATGCCGCACCACCAGTACCATCACATCGCCCCGTCATCCGTCAGACGAAGCAGTGACAGGCGAAGCGGTGACAGGCAAGACGGTGGCATACAAGACGGTGGCTCATCGGACACCAGCCTGCCACGACCACGCGGGCACAACCACACATCCCTCCGAAGAACCCGACACATCACAACACGACCCCCGGCCGCGACGTACCCACGGCCGCACAAATCGCACCGCCGCATGCCCGTCCGCATCACCGCGCACCCACGCAAACGAAGCGGTGGCAGACAAGGCGGTGCCCCATTGGACACCAGCCTGCCACGACCACGGCAACACAACCACCGTCCCGCCAGACAACCCGCCTTGTCCGATGCCGGACAACCCGCCTTGTCCGACGCCACACAACTGGCATCGCGTCGCTACTTCACGTCGGCGCGACGCACCACAAGGACACCGATCACATACAGGACCACCGCCCAGGCAAGCAGAATGAGACCGGCCTGCCACCACGTCGGGTTGAAACCTCCCGAAGCCGCCGCCGAGGCAACGGCATCGGCCGCAGCCGAACCCGAACCGGAGCCGGCACCCGAGCCAGCGCCGGCCGCCGCAACGCCCGCATCCCCGGCAGCCGCACCCGCACCAGCCGCACCAGCACCACCACCCACGCCACCACCCATCAACGTAAGCGTCGCCTCGGTGACATCGACCCCGCCGGTCAGGAACGTCGTCGCGGCCTGACTGGGCAGACACGCCGCGACGGATCCGATCCACGCGAATCGGTCGCCGGCGAGCGAAACCAGCGACAGCACCGAAGGCGCAATCATGACGATGCCGATGAGCGCGAACACACCGCCCACCGTGGAGCGGCACAACCCGCCCAGCCCCAGTGCCATGACGGCCGTGACCGCCAACACGCACGCACCGCCGACCACGGTGACCCACGGCAGCAGCCGCTCGGAATCACCCAACGCACCCATCCCGCCGGCAGACGTGGCGAACAGCGCGTACGCCGCACCCCACGACAGCAGCAATCCCGCCATCGCAGACAGGAACGACAGCGCCGCGACCACAACGGCCTTCGCGTTCATGAACAGCACGCGATGCGGATCGGCCACGAACGACATCTGCACGGTGCGCGTCGTGTATTCGCCGGTGACGGTCATGACGCCGAGGATGCCGGTGACGATCATGCACGTGACGGTGAACCCGCCCACCGACGACCACATGAGGCTCGCAGGCAGCTCCGCCGGATGCGCGAGCGCCTTGCCGCTGCTCGGGTCCATGCCGGCGATGATCGTCATCGACCATGCGGACAGTGCGGCTCCGGCCGGCAGCAGCACGAGGTTGAGGACCAGCAGCACGATGGTGGATCGGATGCTCAGCGCCTTGACCAGCTCGCTTCGGAACACGCCCCACGCGTTGAGTCGTGGGACGCGGCTGGATCGTGGGCCACCGAGCCGTTTGCGGCCGCCCGACCGACCGCGTCCCTTTGATGCGTGCGCTCCCCTGCTCATCGCGTCACCTCCTGCGACCGGTTTTGCGGGAAATCTTGCGACCCGCCTGACCCGGCGACGTTCCGCCCGGCCGGTACCGTCGTCACCGTCGCGGCGGTCGCTCCACCCGACGTCGACACCGCCGTCGCCCCGCCCGACGCAACTGCACCACCCGGCACCGTCGACGCGTATTCGACCGCGGCGTGCGTCAACGCCATGTACGCTTCCTCGAGCGAGGCATGCTCCTCGAGGAACTGGTAGGTGACGAGGCCGGCGCGAGCGAACACGTCGGCCGTGGCCTTGAGGTCGGCGCCGACGATGCGGAACGCCTGTCCTTCCGCCGGGTCGCCGGCGGCGCGCGCCGCGGGCGTCACGGAAACGCCCGCCGCGTGCGCGAAGATGGCGTGCAGCCGGGCCGGATCCGGGGTGACGACGCGGATCGAATGCCGCGAATGTTCGGCGACGAACGCATTCACGGTGGTGGTTTCGAGGATGCGCCCCTGGCCGATGATGACGAGGTTGTCGGCGGTGAGCGCCACTTCGCTCATGAGATGGGAGCTGAGCAGCACGGCCCGTCCCTGCGAGGCGTAGTACCGGCACAGTTCGCGCACCCATTTGACGCCTTCGGGGTCGAGACCGTTGATGGGTTCGTCGAGGACGAGGTTGTGCGGGTCGCCGAGGAGGGCAGCCGCGATGGACAGGCGTTGGCTCATGCCGAGCGAGAATTGGCCGGCGGGTCGTTGCTTCACTGCGGCGAGTCCGGTCATGTCGATGATTTCGTCGACGCGTTTGCGTCCGATGCCGTTGGTGAGGGCGAGCGCCCGCAGGTGCGCGTAGGCGGATCGTCCGGGGTGGGCGGATTTCGCGTCGAGTACGGCTCCGACGGCCCGCAACGGCGCCGCGATGCGTCCGATGGGTCGTCCGTCGATGAGCGCGCGTCCTTCGTCGGGGCGGATGAGGCCGAGCGCGGCGCGCATGGTGGTGGATTTGCCGGCTCCGTTGGGCCCGAGGAATCCGGTGACCTTGCCGTCTTCGGCGGTGAAGGTGACGTGGTCGATGGCTTTGCGTGGACCGCCGCGCGTGTCGCGTGCGCCGAGCGCAGACCCGTTCCGGGTGGCCGTACCGGACGCCGCGCCGTTGGGTGCCGGCCCGTTGGATGCCGCACCGGACGCCGCACCGTTCGATGCCGGTCCGCCGCGCGACTTGCCGAATGCTTTGGTGAGCCCCTGTATCTCGATCATCGCGCCCCTTCCTTGGATGCCGAGCGAGTTGTCTCCAGACTACCGTGGATTGACGCGCCTCGCCGAACCGTCAATCCACGTGTCGCCCGACCGGCCGCCTGATTCGCTTCGCGGACACCTGCCTAGCGAAGCAACCCGTCAGCGCGCAACCGAACTGCTTCACGAACCACCTTCTCAGCGAAACAACACAGCTGAACCCCACCGAACCGCGTCGCAACCACCCCTCTCAGCGAAACAACCTGACAGCGCCCGACCCAACCGCGTCGCGTAGTCCCCCACCACGCTCGCATACGGCAAAAACGCTCCGAAATATACGAGTGCGGGCCGCATCCCGTGGCTACGTTGGGATGCGGCCCGCACAGTCATGGCCGGTCGTTCGGATAATCCAAGCCAGTCGAACGGCCCGAGTCAACCGAACCGCCCGGGTCAACCCGAACCGCCCGGGTCAACCCGAACCGTCCGATTCAGCCGAACCGTCCAAGCGACCCGAGCCAGCCGAACCGTCAGCGACGCTTGCGGTCGATGAGGACGATGCCGCCGCCGATGACGAGCAGCACGACGACGATCGAGGCAATCGTCATGACGTTGGAACCGGTCTTGGACAGCGCGCCCGGCTTGGCGCCCGGCTTGGCCGTGGGCTTCGTCTCCGGCTTGGTCGAGGGCTTCCCGGGCTCGGACGGCTCGGCGCCTTCCTTCTGCACGCCGTAGGTGCCGTCCGCGTTGTTCTTGATCTCGTAACCCTCGGCGAGGTAGTCCTCGGCGGGCTTGACGGTGTAGGTGCCGCCGGAGATCTGGACGTTGACGAGGTCGTCGGCGAGCGCGCCCTTGAAGGTGCCGCCGGAGATCAGGACCTCGACGTTGTTCTTCTCGCCTTCGGTCAGGCGGCCCGCGTACTGGCCGACCGTCGTCTGGCCATCGGCCGCGGTGAAGGTGCCGCCGTTGATGGTGAGCTTGCCGAGGTTCGCACCGTCGGTGTCGGCATCGACGCTGCCGCCGCCGTTCCAGATGACCTGCTTGCCGGTGGTCGCCGAGAACTCGCCGCCGTTGATGGTGGTCACGTTCCAGTTGAACACGGCTGCGGAGGTGCCCTTGAAGGTGCCGCCGTTGATGGTGAGTTCGCCGTACGAGTCGTTCTTGATGTAGTTGCCGCCCTCGAACGTGCCGCCGTTGATGGTGAGCGTGGCGTTCTTGCCATTCGCCGGCTTGCCGGAGAACCAGCCGTTGTCGATGAGGGAGGAGTAGCTGGCGTTGGTACCGTCGGCCTTAAGCAGCTGGACCTTGGCACCCTCGTTGATGGTCATCTCACCGTGGTTCACGAGCGCGTAGTAGGTGTTGTCCTTGGTGCCGGTCTCCGCGGAACGCTTGAACGTGCCGCCGTCGATCGTGGCCGTGGCGCCTTCCTCGTTCCAGAGGGGCGTCTTCTGATGCGTCACGTTGTCGACGACGCCGGTCTTCTTGGCGCTGGAGTCGGTGACGGTGAGCGTGCCGTTGTTGGTGATGGTGTGGCCGGCCTTGTTGGCGAGCGTGCGGCCGTTGAGGTCGATGGTGACGTTCGCACCCGCCGGAATCACTACGTCCTCGGTGATGTTCTGCAGCAGGGTGACCTTGGTGGCGCCTGCGGCGATCGCGGCGGCGATGGTCGCGTAGTTCTTGCCGTTCTGGTCGACGACATAGACGTTGGCGCCGTTGTAGGGAATCTTCGTGTCCGTGCCGAACGTGTTGTCCTCGATGGTCGCGCCGCCTTCGGTGACGTAGCCGCCGAGCAGGACGCCCACGTAGGAGTCGAGCGTGTTGCCGGTGATGGTCAGGCCGTCGTTCGGACCCTGGCTCGGCCACGTGCTGTAGGAGACGGCCGCGTAGCCTTCGATGGTGTTGTCGCTGATGACGGTGTTCTGGGTCGCGGTGACGGCGATGCCATACGTCCTGGATTTGTCGGCGGAAAGTCCCGTGCCGTTCTTGACGGTGTTGCCGGTGAAGGTCGTGTCGGTGATGCCGTAGGAGCCGGCCTGCGTGTTGCCGTTGCCGACGACGAACATCATCGAGCCGGACGTGCCGTTGCCGGAGATCGGGCCGCTGGTGACGGTGTTGTTCTCGATCTTCGTGCCGGTGATCGGGAGCGTGCCGTTGCCGATGATGTTCACGCCCACGGCAGAGTTGTTGACGACCTGGCCGAGCTGGAACGTGTTGCCGCTGATGACGGTGCCGTTGGCGCCGTTCTCCAGCCACACCGAGCTCGGCTGCCAGTCCGCGTTCTGGGAGGCGCCGGTGGCCGGGTTGCCGGCAGCAATCTCAAACGTGTTGCCGGTGATGGTCACGCCGGCGGCCTTGTTGCTGACGATCAGGTTCTGCGCGTTCGTGTTGGTGGCCGGGTCGAGCTTGAAGTGCACGCCCTTGACGGTGACGCCGGAGGCGTTGATGCGCAGGCTGCCGGTGAAGGTGGCGCCTTCCGCAGCGGTGATGGTGATCTTCTTGGTGACGACGAGGCTGCCGGTCACGTCACCGGTGAGGGTGACGGTGCCGCCTTCGGGCGTGTCGTTGATGGTGGTCTGCCAGTCGGTCGCGTCGGCCTGGGCGGCGGCGCTCGTCGCGGCGAGACGCTGGCGGACGCGGGGTGCGGCCTGCAGTGCGGTCGCGGCGGGCGCGTCGCCGTAGGTGGTGATGGTGTCGGCGCCGGCCGCGTATGCGGCGGGCGCTCCGATGCCGAGCGTGGCGACGGCAGCGATGACGGCGATGCCGCGGCGCAGGGTGCGCGTGGTGATGCTCATGGAACTCCTTTCGTCTTTCCGAGCGCGGGCGTAGTTGCCCGCACTGGCTTTCAGCCTACCCCCCGATATTGACCCTCGGCATGCCCACGATGGCATGCGGCGATTCCGTCGGCGTGCGTATCGTGCACGCCGCACGCACCGACGCGCCGTGCGCACGCCGTCGTCGTGCGTCGGCTACCGGATGACGGCGTGCTGGGCGATCCAGCTGTGCATGGCCACTGCGGCGGCGGCGCCGGCGTTGATGGAGCGGACGGAGCCGAATTGGGAGATGTAGACCACGTCGTCGGCGAGGTCGAGGGCGGTGCGGGTGAGGCCGGGGCCTTCGGCGCCGAAGAGGAGCAGGCAGCGTTTGGGGAACGCGTAGGTCTCCATGGGGACCGCGCCGGGGATGATGTCCATGGCGATGACGCGTGCGGCTTCGAGTTCGCGGATGCGGGCGTCGGCCGCGTCGAGTTCGGCGAGGTATGCGGCTTGGCTGCGGGCCGGTTCGCCGGCCGAGTCGGCCGAGCCGGCCGAGCCGTCGCCGGCATGGCCGGATTCGACGTATGTCGGGGCGAATGGATCGTATTCGGGATGTCCGGCGTTCGTCGGCGTGGAAACGTTCCGGAATGCGGTGGAACCGGCGTCATGGGACGTCGGGGCGTACGCCCCTCGTGCGACTTCGTGCGCGTGGAACGCCGCGGCCGCCGCCCGCGCGCGTTCGGCGGCGATTTCGCCGGCGATGCGGTTGCGCCAGCATTCGACCAGTTCGGCGATCGACGGGTGGTGTTCCATGTGCTGGTACAGTTCGGTCATCAGCGCGCCGTTGCGGTTCCATTTGTGCGGTCCGACGATGTGGACGCGCTTCGCCTGGAACGCGTTGGCGGTGCGCACCATGGAGCCGATGTTGAAGTCGTGCGTCCAGTTTTCGATGGCGACTTCGAAGTCGTGGCGTCCGTGGGCGTCGAGGTCGGCTTTGATGGCGTTGACGGTCCAGTAGCGGTAGCGGTCGAGCACGTTGCGTCGGTCGCCTTCGTCGAGGAGGGTGGGGTCGTAGCGGAACCGGTTGGGGTACAGCGGCGACGTGGGGTCGTCGGGCCGCGGTTCGCCCGCGTGTGCTTCATTCCATGGTCCGACGCCGACTTCACGGAAGACGGGTTCGCCGGAGCGTTCGGCTTCGATGTCGATGGGGTTGCGTGGGTGCACTCGGTTACGCCTTGAGTTCGTCTTCGTGGAAGACCTGGATGAACGGGACTTCGTGTCGGGTGCCGTCGACGGGGCTGATGACGGTGATCTCGTGTTCGTCCGCGCCTTGGCCGACGCCGCCCACCAGGGAGGCCACGGCCACCACGGACGCGCCTTCGTGTTCGACGATGGAGAAGTCGAGGCTGAGCTCGTTGCCGTTGCGCAGGGTGACCAGGGAGCTGGTCTGCACATAGGATTTCTCGGACAGCCACGCGTCGAGCAGAATCACGCGCTTGCCCTTGATGGAGGGCCCCTTGATGGAGGGGAACACGAAGTCCATGACGAAGCCGTCGAGGTTTTCGCCGCGGGATGCGGCCGCCTGGATGACGGCGCTGACGAGCGGCACGGAGGCTGCGGTGAGCGCGCCGACGGCGTCGAAGTCGTCCACGGAATAGCCGGCGTCCTCGAGGGTGTCGAGCAGCACGTGCCCCATCACCGAGGCGCTGCGATGGTCGAGGGTGACGCCGTAGAGTTCGGAGAACGGGCGTCCCACCACCGTGGTGGCCAGCAGGGTGCGCAGCTGTTCGCGCGGCTCGAGCGAGGCGAAGTCGAGGGAGCCGTCCTCGAGCGTGCGGGCTCCCGTGCCGGGCGTCTTGCCTTGGGCGCCGTCATGTGCGTTCCCGCGCAGTTCGGCGGGGCCTGTGGGGCGGAATCCGGATTCACTCATGTGCTCCAGAGTACGGCCCGCCCTCGTCACAGGCGAATCGCATGCAGGTGGCCGCCTGCCAGCCAATGGGTCGACATCGATCGGCAGCCAGACCGATTGACGGACCGGACGCCATCGGTACGTAACGGCCCGACCATCGACTACGCTGCATCCCCGGTACCATGCTCCCGTATTGCGGCATCACCTCCTGTCGTCCGGGTCCTGGCTCCCGGACGCGCCTGGTCCTTCGGGCGCGTCCTGCCCTGCGACTTCGGGCGCGGTGAGCTCGTTGATGTTGGTCTTGTCCGGGTCGAGCAGCGGCACTTCGCCGATGATTTTCGTGGGGTCCACTTTCTGCAGCTTGCGCGCGGTGGGCAGCACGCGGCGTTCCAGACTGGAGGCGAACGCATTGTATGCGGCCACGGTACGCGTGATCTGTGTGCCGAGCTTGGTGGCGTGCTCGCCCAGGGTGGCGAACCGTGTGTAGAGGTCGCGAGAGAGGTCGAACAACGTCTTGGCGTCGTCGGTAAGGCTCTGCTGCTGCCACGCGTACGCCACGGATTTCAATACCGCCCACAGGGTGACCGGCGAGGTGAGCGCCACCTTCCGGGCGAACGCGTCATCCATGAGCGTGGGGTCGGTCTCCAATGCGGCCTGCAGCAGCGCCTCGTTGGGGATGAACGCCACCACGAAGTCCGGCGCGGTGCCGAACGCCTCCCAGTACGCCTTGTCGCCGAGCACGCGCACATGCTCGCGCAGTGCCTTGGCGTGCGCCTTGAGCAGCTCTCCGCGGCGGGCGAGCGCCTCCGGACCGGCGGAATCGGGGATGGCGCATGCGCGCTGGTAGTCGGAGTACGGCACCTTCGCGTCGATAGGGATGGTCTTGCCGCCGGGCAGGTGCACCACCATGTCCGGACGCTGGTCCCGGCCGTCCGCACCCGTGACCACCACCTGCGTGTCGAAGTCGACATGCTCCAGCAGACCGGCGGACTCCACGATGTTCCTGAGCTGCGCCTCGCCCCACGCGCCACGTATCTTGTTGTTGCTCAGCGCGGCGGACAAGGCGCTCGTCTCCCTGTCGAGGCGGGACTGCTGTTCGTTCAGCCCCTTGAGCTGCTCGCCCAACGCACCCATCTCGCGCTTGCGCCCCTCCTCGATCTGCGAGACCTTGGCCTGCAGCGCGTCGAGGTTCTTCTGCACGGGCGCGAGCGCGGCGATGATCCGGCTCTGCTCCTTGAGGCGCTGCTCCTGTTCGACGCGCCGACGTTCGGCCGCCTCCGCCTCCACCTGACGGCGTTCCTCCGCGGCCTTGGCCTCCGCCTGACGACGCTGTTCGGCCGCCTCCAGCTCGGCGCGCCGACGCTCCTCGGCCTCGGCGGCGGCACGCTCCCGCTCGCGCTGGATGCGCACCTGCTCGGCCTGCTGGGCCTGTGCGAGCTGGGATTTGACGTAGGCGAGCTGCTGTGCCACGCCTTCGTGCTGCGCACGGACCTCGGCGTACGCGGCGTTGAGCCGCGCGATCTCCTGACGGGCGTCCGCTTCGCGCGACCGCATGTCCTCCAACTCGGCGAGGCGGGCGTCGCGCGCGCCCTCCCGCCCTTTCGCCTTGCCCAAGGCGAAACCGAATGCGGCGCCGACCGCGGCGCCTGCGAGCAGCACGATCGCCGCCGCCATCCATACCAATGCGTTTCCAGTCATGGCCCCAAGTAAAACACGGACACGCCGGACCGGTAAATATGTACCGGTTTTTCCCGACACGCCGCACTATGGGCCCATGGACACCACACGACCGGCGCCCACACCGCGGCGCACACCACCGTCTTCAGGAGCGCACCAGCCGCGCGATGGCCGCGGACGCCTCAGCGAGCTTGTCGTCGGCGACGTCGCCGCCCTGCATGGACGCCTCCCGCACGCAGTGCCCCAGATGATCGTCCAGCAGCAACAGCGCCACGGATTTCAGCGCCGAGTTCGCGGCGGAGATCTGCGTGAGCACGTCGATGCAGTATTTGTCGTCCTGGACCATCTGCTCGACGGCGCGGACCTGTCCCTCGATGCGGCGCAGCCTCGCCAGCACCTTCGCCTTGTCGTCACCGTATCCATGCATGGGGCGCTCCTTCCTCGGCTCCCGACGGGTCGCCGGATTCATCCCTTGGAAAACACCGCCCATTATACCCCATAGGGGTATAGGGTATACACTGTCATCGGGGCTAAGATGGGCTTGGATGACGGATCTGGACGATTAACCGGAGGGACCGACGCGACCGGAACAGCCATCGGCCGCCCGGAAACGGCCCCAAAACGGGAAGCAGGCAAGGAGCAGCACGCATGGAACTCAACATATTCGCCATCGTCGCGGCGCTGGTGTGCGCGGCCGCAGCCACATGGCTCATCCTGCGGTTCTTCTTCGGCGAGCGCAAAGGCGTTGCCGGCGAGATGCAGGGAAGCGAACAGCGTGCCGTCATCACGGTGAAGGGCGGCTATTCACCGGACATGGTGACGATGCGCGCCGACGTGCCGATCGTGCTCGAGTTCGACCGCAAGGAGACCGGCGAATGCACCTCGCACGTCGTGTTCGGCGATCTGGGCGTCGACGCCATGCTGCCCGGCAATGCCACCACCGAAGTGCGCCTGCCCGCGCTCCCGGCGGGCGACTACCCGTTCGCCTGCGGCATGAACATGGTCCACGGCCTGCTGCGCGTGGAGAGCGACGGCAACGCATCCGGCGCGTCGGCCGGCGCATCTGCCGCCACCGGTCCATCCGCCCACGCCTCCGATTCCGGAGCGACGGGCCTCGCCGGCATCCCCGACGGCGTTTCCTCGCCCGGCATGACCGCAGGCACCGACTTCGCCGACGCGCAGACGCGCGAGGCCGCGGAGCGTCGCGCCGAAATCACGCATCTCACCAAACTCGTCGTTCTCGGCACCGTGCTCACGCTGCCGGTGTTCGCCGGGATGATGCTGCACATGATCGACCACATGCTCGTGCCGGACTGGCTCATCAACCCATGGCTGCAGGCCGTGCTCATCACGCCGGTCATGTTCTACTGCGGCGCCCCCATCCATCAGGTGGGCTTCCCCGCGCTGAAGCATCGCGCACCGGACATGAACTCGCTGGTCTCCCTCGGTACGAGCGCCGCATACCTGTACAGTCTGCTGGTGTGCGTGGCGCCGTGGCTGCTGCCGGAAGGCTCGCGGGAGCCGTACTTCGAATCGGTGGGCGTGGTCATCACGCTCGTGCTGGTCGGACGCCTGCTGGAGACGAAGGCGCGCGAAGGCACCGGCAAAGCGGTGCAGAGCCTCATCAGACTGCGTCCGCGCACCGCGCACGTCCTCACCTCCCCTGACGCTCCGGGAGGGACCGATTGGCTCGACCCCGCCCTGTGGAAGGACGTCGACATCGACGACGTGCACGTCGGCGACCTTGTCGTTGTCAAGGCCGGCGAACGCATCCCCACGGACGGCGTCGCCATCGCGGGCGAGGCCGAAGTCGACGAGTCGATGATCACCGGCGAATCGCAGCCAGTGGCCAAGGCGGCGTCGGACACCGCGTCTTCGGAGACGATGCCGTCCAAGAGCGACGCGATCTCACCGGACGCGACGCTGACGGGCGCCACCATCGTGCGCCGCGGCAACCTGCTCATGCGCGTCACGCAGGTGGGCGGCGACACCGTCCTCTCGCAGATCGTGGCGATGGTCGCACGTGCGCAGGCCACGAAGGCCCCCGTGCAGCGGCTCGCGGACCGCATCGCCCGCGTGTTCGTACCTGCGGTGTTCATCATCGCCGTGTGGACGTTCGCCGTCTGGATCGCCGTCGGCCCGCAACCGGCGCTGGCGCACGCGTTGGTCACGGCCGTCAGCGTGCTCATCATCGCCTGCCCGTGCGCGTTGGGCCTCGCCACGCCGCTTTCGGTGACGGCCGCCACCGGCGTGGGCGCGACGAACGGCATCCTCGTCACCAGCGCGAAAGCGCTGGAACGCGCGCGCGAGATCGGCACCGTCGTCTTCGACAAAACCGGCACGATCACGCGCGGCGTGGCCGACGATGATTCCACCGACTGGTCCAAGCCCAGCTACGAGCGCGACCCCGTCAAACCCGGCTCCAAGGAGGCGGTCGCCGCGCTGCGCGCCGCCGGCATCCGTACGGTGATGCTGTCCGGAGACAAGGCGGACGTCGCCGCGCACATCGCCCGCGAGGTCGGCATCGACACAGTCATCGCGCAGGTACGGCCGGACGGCAAGGCCTACTGGATCGAACGGCTTCAGGCGGAACGTGACCGCGCCATACAGTCCGGCGATGCGGCAGCGGACGATGCGCAGGCCACCGCCGGTGGCGTCGACGCCACCGCTCCCGCAACGGGTCGGACCGACGGCCGCAAGGACCACACCGATGCGGAGACGTCGCGTCGCACCCGCCATCCGCGGAACCTCATCGCCATGGTGGGCGACGGCATCAACGACGCCCCCGCCCTCGTCCAGGCCGACCTCGGCTTCGCCATCGGCACCGGCACCGACGTGGCCATGCAGTCCGCCGACGTGACCCTGATGAGCGGCGACCTGCGCGGCGTCGTCAGGACCATCGAACTCTCGCAGGCCACGATGCGCAACATCCGGCAGAACCTCGGCTGGGCGTTCGGCTATAACATCATCGGCATCCCGGTGGCGGCCGGCGTGCTCTACCCGTTCACCGGGTGGCTGCTCAGCCCCATGATCGCGGGCCTCGCCATGGCGTTGAGCTCCGTCTGCCTCGTCCTCAACGCGAACCGGCTCAACCATGTCGCGCTGCATGGAGGAGCGGGGGACGGAACCGAGCGCGCAACCTCCGCGGCGGACACCATCCGGCACGACGCAGCCGGCCGCGCGGACGGGCCCGACGGTTCTTCGACCGGCGCAGCCGACGCGTTCCCCGAACCCCACGTCATCATCGACGAACGCACCACGCTTCATACCGGAGCCGAGGCCGACCCAAGCACTTCCCACGAACCACAGTCAGCAATGAACCCAACCAAGAAGGAGAACACCATGGAAATGCACCACATGCACATGCACCACGCCGCCCCCACGGACGGCGAGACCGCCACCGATCCGGTGTGCGGCATGACCGTCGCCGTGAACGCGGACGCCATCACGCGCGAATACGAAGGCAAGACCTACTACTTCTGCGGCGAGCACTGCGCCAACAACTTCGCCAAGGCCCCGCAGATCTTCCTCGAGCAGTAGCCGCTCCATCAATGGCAGGTTCAGCGCACGCACCATGCACCCTGCCGCCTGTTCGCTGAGAACAATTTGCCGAGAACAGGCCTCTGGATAGGCCGTTGGTTGTTCCGTCCTCAAGTGTCGGACGGAACAACCAACGGCCTATTCTCGTAATCCCCCTCATCCATCTTCTCTCTGTCTCTCATCCCGCAAACGCTTCCCATCGTATCCCGCAAACGCTTCCCATCGCATCCCGCAAACGCTTCCCAAGCGCATCCTCATCGCATCCTGCAAGCGCATCCCCCATCGCATCCTCATCGCATCCTCATCGAATCACCCGGCCAGCAATCAGCCGGCGAGCAGTCCCCATCCTCGCAATCTCTTCGGGGCGAATCCTCGCCCCGCCCTTGCCTATGTCCCCGGAACGACAGAACACGCCTCTCCACCGTTCCGGACCAACCCCCAGTGGTCCGGAACACCTGAATCACCTCACGAAAACCTTCCGACGCCACAAACCATGCCCCCGGAGCACCAGACAGCACCATCCACACGTACCGGACCAACCGCCCGCGGGCCGGAACACGAAAACACGCCCCTCGCACCTTCCGGGCCCACAACCAGCGCCACCGGAACAACAATCATGCAGGCATTCCCACTCCGGACCACAACCCCACGGGCCGGAATGCACAATCAAGCCCAATCCACCTACCGGGTCCACAACTCCGAATCCAACGGCCACTCGTTCGGCGTGCAGCCGTTCATCCCCTTCGACTGCTGCTGCATGAGCGGCGCCGGCTGGCCGCTGCCGCCGCACGGCGTCTCATTGTCGAAATGCCCCAGCCGATGCCCCACCTCATGGTTGACCGCCATGGCGCGATACCGGCGCAACGTGCCGCCCGCCCCGGTCCATGACGGCGTGGCCCCACGCCACCGATCCCAGTTGATGATGACATCGTCGCCCACACGGCAGCTGTACTCCGTGGAACAACCTGAACTGTACGACGGCAGATACTGCGCTTCGGACAGAATCAGCGTGAACGAGCAGGAGCCCGCCTGTCCCTCGCCCGCCTGCACGAACGTGACGCCCGCGCGCGCCCAGCCGTGCTCGCTGTTCAGCGCCTCGAACGCCTGCGTGGCGAACGCCGTCACATCGCCCACGTTCCCCTTCGACGCGACGCAATACGTGACCTCGCGACGCGTCTTCCCGCTCGCCGCGGCCACCTGACGCGCCTTGTCGAGCAGGGCGGCGCGTTGCGCGTCGGTCACCGCCAACGCCTGTTTGTCGAGTGCGACGGCGTCGTTGTCCGCGTCGGCGGCGTCCTTTTCGCTCTTCGCGTCCTTCCCATCACCCTCGGAGTCCGTTTTCCCGTTCTTCGACGACGTCCCCTTACCGCCGGCGTTCTTCGCCCCCTTGCCGTCCGACACGCCCGCGGTCTGCGTCGTCGTCGACCGTCCGTCTCCGGCGTCGCCTGAACCGCTCCCCCGGCCGAACACGCCGAATGCGGCGCACGCCGCCAACGTCACCGCAATCGCAATCACGGCCGCGGTGGCGATGACGACGACACGACGGATCGCGTAATCGCGCTTCGACGGCGACGTCTGCGGCGACATCGCCCGTCGGACCGTCGCGACGACTCCCGACATGGCATTCCACAGCGCGCGCACGACGTTACGTACGGCACCCCACGTACCACGATTATGCCGATCATGCCGTCCCGTCATACGCACCTCCCGGCATCCCCGCTCATGCCGGACGCATGCCGGCACCGCGCGGAGGACTCGCCAATCGGATTCCAGTATAGAAACGTGGACGGCCCGCGCGGTTCGAGGAACCACGCGGGCCGTCCACGGCAAACGGTTGCGATGTCGGTTGCGACGCACGGTTACGGCCGGACCGTCGAAACCCTCGGGACGACGTCGGTCGGGCCGTGTCGACCGATGTCAGTTGGCGAAGAAGGCGACGAACAGCCATGCGCCGATGATGGCGCCCACGATCGGGGCGACGACCGGAATCCAGGCCTCGTTCCAACGGGAGGTGCCCTTGGACGGGATCGGCAGGATGGCATGCAGGAGTCGCGGCATCAGGTCGCGGGCCGGGTTCAGGCCAGGGCCGGTCGGACCGCCCATGGAGGTCACGAGGCCCCACACGATGAAGCCGACGACGATCGCGGCGGCGGCCGGATCCTTCTCGCCCCACGGGTCCATCAGGCAGCACAGCGCGCCGAACACGAGCACGAGCGTGCCGAACATCTCGTTGAGGAAGTAGTTGAGCTTCTTGTTGTCCGCGTCGGTGGTGCAGAACGTGGCGAGGATGGCCTCGGGATCGTCGGTGTCCTTGTAGTGCGGGTAGTACGTGAGGTACACGATGAACTGGCCAAGGGCGGCGCCGAGCAGCTGGGCCACGATGTACGGCAGCACCTCGTTCCACGGGAACATGCCGGTGACGGCCTGGGCGAGGGTCATGGCCGGGTTGATGTGGGCGCCGGAGACCGCGCCGAACATGAGCACCGGGAACATGACGCCGAAGCCGTAGCCCATGGCGATGTTCAGCCAGCCGGCGTGATGGCCCTTCGTGTTCTTGAGTTCGACGTTGGCGACGGAGCCGTTGCCGAAGATCATCAGAATGGCGGTGCCGAAGAACTCGGCCGCCAGCTTGGTAAAGAGGGAGTATTCCACTGCTTCTTCTTTTCTTCTTGTCCGGATTGATGATGCGACTGCCGGGAAGGCAGGAGTCAAACAAACCAGACAAGCATACGCCGAGGGCTGAACTGACACGGACCCTACGCGGCGCGGGTGGGGGCGCTGGGTGCTGGGCGAGGCGCCGGCACCAGGCGAGGGCTGTGGGCTGTGGGCATGGGGCGTGGGGCGTGGGGCAGGACGCCAGGGCGAAAACAAAAAACCGGAATCTTTCGATTCCGGTTTATCTGTGCCCCCGCAGGGATTCGAACCCTGGACACGCTGATTAAGAGTCAGCTGCTCTAACCAACTGAGCTACAGGGGCTTGGTTAGGCGTTGAAGTGTTCCTTGCAACGAGTGATAAATATACTCACATCCATTTTGAATGCAACCCTCGGCGTGTCGCCCGGAATTCCAACGTTTCCGAAAGCGTGGATTCATCGCCTGCCGGACGCCTGGCTATTTCTCCGACCGCGCCAAATACAGCTCTTTACATAATCATTACAACCACGACGGGCTTCCGCGTCGGTTCCTTGCCAACCACGCCGCACTCCCGACGTCCGTGGCACGGTAGCGACGCACACGGGCCACCCGGCGTTGTTTCCTTGCCAACTCTGGCACGCCGCCGACGTCCGTGGCACGGCAGCGACGCGCACGGTCCGGCCAGCGTCGGTTCCTTGCCAACCGTGGCATGCCTCCGACGCCCATGGCATGGTCCCGACGCACACGGGCCACCCGGCGTTGTTTCCTTGCCACCCCTGGCACACCGGCGACGCCCATGGCACGGTCCCGACGCGCAGAGGCTACCCAGCGTCGCATCCCCGCCAACCCCGGCACACCTCCGACGCCCATGGCACGGTCCCGACGCACACGGGCCACCCAGCGTCGCATCCCCGCCAACCACGGCACACCACCGACGCATACGGCACACCACCAATGCCCATGGCACGGCAGCGACGCCCGTGGCACGCAGCCACCACCCGCAAACCCCGCGCTATACGAAATACGAAATACGAAAACCCCGCGCCTCCACGTGACGATGTCACGCAGGGCGCGGGGTCTCCGATGCTTAAGCTCAGACTCCAGTGGCTTCAATCAGAAAGCCCATGTCTGATGGGGTTCCGACGGCGAAAGCCACCGGAATCATGCAGTTGGTGCAGCCTAGATGGCCAACGTCACTCGGCGACGACCTTCACGAAGAAGTTCGCGACAATCTCCGGGTGGAGCTGGACCGTGGCCGGGAACTCGCCGGTGGTCTTGATGGACTCGACGGTGATGGCCTTCGGGTCGACCGGGGCCTTGTCGAGCAGGGCCATGGCGATGGCTTCCTTGGAGATGCCACCGAACAGCTTGCCGGACTCGGAAACCTTGGCGGCGATCTCGACGGCGGAGCCCTCGATGGCGGCCTTGGCGGCGACGGCGTCCTCACGGGTGGCGACGGCCTTGGCCAGACGGGCGCGCTTCATGGCGACGATCTGGGCTTCGGCACCCTTGTTCCACGCGAAGGCGAGGCCCTGCGGGATCAGGTAGTTGCGGGCGTAGCCGGCCTTGACGCTGACGACGTCGCCGGAGTGACCCAGGTTCGGGACGGTCTTGGTGAGAATAACCTTGGATTCAGCCATTTCTTCAGCCTCCTAAAACTCAGCGACCGGACGTGGCGTACGGCAGCAGAGCCATCTCGCGGGCGTTCTTGATCGCCTTCGCGAGCTCGCGCTGCTCCTGCACGGTGACGCCGGTGATACGACGGGAGCGGATCTTGCCGCG
The DNA here is from genome assembly GCF_018555635.1 of Bifidobacterium sp. CP2. Taxonomy (NCBI): domain Bacteria; kingdom Bacillati; phylum Actinomycetota; class Actinomycetes; order Bifidobacteriales; family Bifidobacteriaceae; genus Bifidobacterium; species Bifidobacterium sp. CP2. Next base: position 157,887 of record NZ_JAFEJX010000007.1, read on the forward strand.
ATCGGAGATGAACTTGCGCAGCAGCGCGACGTCCTTGTAATCGATCTCGGTGACCTTCGCCGCCTTCAGCGGGTTCGGCTTCTTCTTGAACGGCTTGACCGGCGGTTGCGGCCTCTTGCGGGACATGATGTTCTCCTTGTTTACGATGTGATGCTTGATTGCTTGCGTTGCGCTGGATCGACGCTCGTCGCCCGTCCGACGGTCCGGACCGCGTTCACGCGGTCGCCGCGACGGTCATGCCGTACGTCGCGAGGGACGGGGACGAGCGGTCGGACGGATCAGAATTCCGGCTCGCCGTCGGCGTTGCCGCCGAAATCGGAGGAGCCGCCGAAGGTCGAGAAGCTGCCGGAACCGGCGTCGCTTCCCCACGGATCGGCCGCGGGCGCCTGCGGGGCGGCCGGCGCGGACGGGGCGCTCTGGGCGGGCTGGGCGTTGAAGCCGGAGCCGCCACCCTGGTAGCCGTTGCCACCGGAGTAGTTGTTGCCGCCGGCGTAGCTGGCGCCGCCGGAGTAGCCTCCGTTGCCGCCGTTGCCGAATCCGCCGCCGTTGTTGCCGTAGCCGCCGTTGCCGCCCTGGTTGCGACCGGCGAAGCCGCCCTGTCCGGAGGACTGGCGGGTCACCTGTGCGGTGGCGTAGCGCAGCGACGGGCCGATTTCGTCGACCTGCATTTCGACGACGGTGCGGTTGGAGCCGTCCGAAGCCTGGTAGGAACGCTGCTGCAGGCGACCCGTCGCGATCACGCGCATGCCCTTGGAGAGGCTCTGCGCGCAGTGATCGGCGAGATCGCGCCATGCGCTGCAGCGCATGAACAGCGCCTGACCGTCCTGCCACTGACCGGACTGGCGGTCGTAGTTGCGCGGCGTGGACGCGATGGTGAAGCTCGCCACAGTGGCGCCGGAACCGATGGTTCGCAGCTCGGGATCCGCGGTGAGGTTGCCGATGATGGTGATCGTGGTTTCGCCTGCCATGACGTTACCTTCTTATCGATGTATCGATTTCCAGCGTGACGCTGGGCTAACGCTTACTTGGCGTCCTTACGAAGGATCTTCGTACGGATCACGGATTCGTTGAGGTTGAGCACACGGTCGAGCTCGGCGCTGGTAGCGGGCTCGGCGGTGTAGGTCACCACGACGTAGTTGCCTTCGGTCTTGCCGGCGATCTCGTAGGCAAGCTTGCGACGGCCCCAGAAATCGGGCTCATCGACGGAGCCGCCTTCCTTGGTGACGAGTTCCAGATACTGCTCGGTCAGCTTCTTCAGACCGCGCTCATCCAGCTCAGGATCGGCGATGAACATCAGTTCGTACTTGTGCGCAGACATCACCCACCTCCTTCGGACTATTCGGCCGTGGACTTTCCACGGCAGGAGTGTGTATACGCGTTCGTTCCCCGGTTCCTCACGCCCGACTTGCGGACGGAATCGCCGGAAAACACAACCTCACCAAGATAACGCCGCGGCTCGACAGCGAACCGGGCATGTGCCGGACGGCCGTCACGCATTCCACCGTGCACACCCAACCGTGCACACCCAACCGTGCACACCCAACCATGCGCCCACCATGCGTCTTTCAGCTTTCCTCGGACGCTCCCCGGACGCCCCTCGAACCACCCACAGAGCGGGCATCTTCCCCATTCCCGACGCACATCACTAGAATTAAGGTGATATTGACCAGAGAAGCCGAGCAGAAAGAAGGGACTCTCATGTTCTGTCCTCATTGTGGAGCGGGCATGCGCGAAGGGGCGAAGTTCTGCCCCGCGTGCGGCCAGGCGGTCGCCGCCGCGAGCGCGGCGCCCCAGCCGGCCGCCGCCCAGTCAGCGCAGCCCTTCTACGACACGACCGCCATCGGCCAGCACGGCGCCGCTCCGATGCCCGCCGCTCCGATGCCCAGCGTCCCGATGCCGCAGGCCACGCCGTCGGCCCGCCAGTTCTCGCCGTCCGCAGGCGCCGCCCCGTCGCAGCCGATGCCAGCCCCCGGCATGAACGGCACGCCGTCCGGCGCCGCTCCGGTCGGCGTCCAGCCGATCACCGCCGATCCGTTGGTCAAGGAGATGGTCAGCCCGCGCAACATCCAGGCGATCCTCGCGTCCGCCGGTTTCGGTCTGCTCGCCGCTATCGTGATCTCCATCTTCCCGGCGATCGCCTTCATGCAGTCCTCCGACCTGAAGGAGTACCTGTGGCCCACTGATTTCAAGGAGCCCAATTTCCTTCACTGGCTGATTCTGGCGACCACCTGGGGATTGTCGGGCGGTATCGTTCCCCGGCATGGCTCCGTCGATTCCCCCATCAGCCAATCACAACTTGAGGGGCTGCACGGGTTCGGTTCCCTGGGTCTGACAGGCGTCGTCCTGATCGCCGCCGCCGCCTTCGGTGCATACATGCTGGCGCGCAAGGGCGCGATCCGGTTCAAGTGGGCCGGTGTCATCAGCCCCTTCATCGCCGCGCTGCTCGCGGCCACCGTGTTGACGATCATCGCGGCGATCGGCGCCGCCCCGCTTCGTGAAGGCAGAACCGTCTACCTCTATCTTTCCGGCGCGACGTTCCGCACGTTCGCGATGACGTTCCTGCTCACGCTCATCGGCTCGGGCCTCGGCTACATGCTCGCGCAGTACGCCCCCGATTCCACGAACGTGTTCACCGCGGCATGGCGCTGGCAGCACCGTACGCGTGGATTCGTCCGCTCCTTCCTGGAATTCGTCGAGCTGCAGTTGATTCTTATCCTCATCATCGGCATCGTGCTGACGCTGTTCATCACGTTCAAATCCAATCAGGGCCAGTTCGCCCTGCTGTTCCCGTTGACCATCCCCACGCTCGGCGAGCTGTTGTTCGTCATCGCGACATTCGGCGGCGTCACCGAGAGCGGAAGCACCGACACTCTGGGACTGTTCAGCTGGGACACCCCCACCGACACGCTGCTCAGTTCCGTTTCCGCATCAATCAAACTGTGGATTCCATGGGTGATGTTCATCGCCATGCTGATTCTCTTCTTCTACGTGGCGCTGCGCGCCTCCGCCCGCAACCTGTACGATCCGGCGTTCAAGGGATGGGGCCACAGCTGGAAGATGCCCGTCGCCATCATGACGTTCTGGCTCATCGGCGGCGTCCTGTTCTGCACCTATACGGTCGACACCACCATCGACTCCATCAGCTCGTCCTACGGCCCCGCCCTCTGGTACTTCCTCGTGATGGGCGTGTGGGCGTACCTGATCGAGGCCGTGGCGAACTCGTTCGGCCCGTCCATGATCATGTCGATGCAGGGCGTGTGGAAGCTGTTCGCCGGCGGCACCGTCCAGACCACGCCGCAGGAGGTCGTCGACTACGTGGCCAGCTGCAACGGCCGCTGGTTCAAGAAGTACCCGTCTTCCGGCGTGCCGTCCGCATCCGCGCTGGCCGTCGCTCAGGCCGCGAAGGCACAGGCCGCCAAGGCGCGCGCCGCCGCACAGACGCCGGTCGCCGCGACCCAGGCGCCGTTCGCCGCGAACGGCCAGCAGTCGGCCGCCATCCCACCGATTCCGGGTGCCGCTCCGGCTCCCGCCGCGCAGCCCGGCTACGGTCAGCAGCGGCAATACGGTACCGTCCCGTCGGTACCCGCCCCCGCGACCCCGTCAGTCCCCACTCCCGCCGCGCCGCAGTACGGCGCACAGCCTGGCCACGGTGCACCGGCTGTGCCGGCGGTGCCCGTACCGCCGCAACCGCAGCCACAGCCACAGCGGCAAGGGCAGCAAGGAGGCCCAAGCCTGCCGCTGCCGCCACGCCGGTGATGTCGGTCATCACGCACGATTCGCGATGACCGGCGCACGCCGGTAACACGCACGCCGGCCGTCAACGATGGAGGTCGTGGAACCCAACCGGTTCCACGACCTCCATCCCGTTTCCGCCCCGCAATCGCCCTACCGCCGTCCCGCGCACGTGTCCCGGGCATGACAGGGGGCCTTGTACACTGGATGAGGCTCTTGCAAGGTTCGCTCACATAAGGACGGATACGAATGACGTCGCTGCTTGAAGGCACCCCGGACAAACGTATGGCGCTGGTCACTGGCCGCGCATACCCCGAACTGGCCGAGGAGGTGGCCACCTGCCTGGGCATCAAGGTGCTGCCCACCACCGCCTACGACTTCGCGAACGGCGAGATGTACGTCCGGTTCACCGAACCCGTGCGCGGCGCCGACATCTTCGTGCTCCAGTGCCACTACGGCCAGGTCAACAAGTGGATCATGGAGCAGCTCATCATGATCGACGCGCTCAAGCGCGCCTCCGCCCGCACCATCACCGTGGTGGCCCCGTTCATGGGCTACTCCCGTCAGGACAAGAAGCATCAGGGCCGCGAGCCCATCACCGCCCGCCTCGTCTACGACCTGTTCCGCACCGCCGGCGCGGACCGCATCATGACCGTCGACCTGCATGCCTCCCAGGAGCAGGGCTTCTTCAACGCGCCCGTCGACCACCTCACCGCCACCCCGGTGCTGCTCGACTACGTGCGCAACCACATGCCGCTGGAGAACACCACCGTGGTCTCCCCGGACGCCGGCCGCATCAAGGTCTCTGAACGTTGGGCCGCGAAGCTTGGCAACCTGCCGCTCGCATTCATCCACAAGAGCCGCGACACCACCCGTCCGAACCACGCCGTGGCGCACGGCATCATCGGCGACGTGGCGGACCGCGACTGCGTCGTCGTCGACGACATGATCGACACCGCCGGCACGATCTGCGAGGCAGTGCGCACGCTGCGCAACGCCGGCGCCCGCTCCGTCACGCTCGTCGCCACGCACGGCCTGCTGTCCGGCCCCGCCGTGGAACGCCTCTCCAAGTGCGGCGCGAAGGAGATCGTCCTCATGGACACCGTGCCGGTGCCCGAGGAGAAGCGCCTGCCGAACATGACCGTGCTGTCCGTCGCGCCGCTGCTGGCCGCCGGCATCCGCTCCGTGTTCGAGGAAGGCTCCGTGCAGACGCTGCTCGAAGGCCTGCCGGAGGACATGCGCCCGCGCAACATCTACGCGTGACGCACGTCGTAACGCACTGACGCTGCCACCGACACTGACGCAACGACCACGCAATCGGGCTCCCACCGGACCATCGACGGGACGGACGGGAGCCCGTGCCATGCGGCGCCGCATGGCACGACCCGAAACCCGAACCGGATGCGGCCGCGCACGCGGGCCGCGCCATCGCGCGCGCGACGTCGTGCGACGTCGCGAACCATCGCACCATCGCACGCCAAAGGAGGAACCGATGTTCGACTTCACCACCCTGCCCGACCGTCACGGCCGCGACGCGCTCGCCGTCGACGCCATCGGCGAGGACAACGGCGACCCGCTGATGCGGCCGCCCGCCGCCCCACGCGACGGCTACGACGCGATTCCCATGTGGGTCGCCGACATGAACTTCGCCACCGCGCCCGCCGTGACCGACGCGATCGCCGCACGCCTCGCCCACCCGCTGTTCGGCTACTTCGAGCCCACGCAGGCGTACTACGACGCGATCATCGGGTGGCATCGCCGTCGCAACGGCGTGACCGGACTCAAGCCGGAGCACATCGGCTACGAGAACGGCGTGCTCGGCGGCGTCGTGTCCGCGCTGCGCGCGTTCGCCACGCCCGGCGACGCCGTGCTCGTACACTCCCCCACCTACAACGGCTTCACCATGACCATCGAAGGCGCCGGATTCCGTCTCGAACACAGCCCGCTGCGCCGCGACGCCGACGGCGTGTGGCGCATGGACTACGAGGACATGGACCGCCGGCTCAAGGCGAAGCGCATCCACGCGGCCGTGTTCTGCTCGCCGCACAACCCCACCGGACGCGTGTGGGAGCGTTGGGAGATCGAGCGCGCGATGGACGTGTTCCGCGCCAACGACTGCGTGGTCATCTCCGACGAGATCTGGTCCGACCTGATCCTCGACCGCGCCGCCCACCCGCACATCCCCACGCAGTCGGTGGGCGAGGACGCGCGCCGCCGGACCATCGCGCTGTACGCGCCCAGCAAGACGTTCAACCTGGCCGGCCTCATCGGCAGCTACCACGTGGTCTACGACCCGTACCTGCGCGACAGGCTCACGGCCGTCGAATCGAAGACGCCGTACAACGAGATGAACGTGCTGTCCATGCACGCGCTAATCGGCGCCTACTCGCGCGAAGGCGAGGCGTGGCTGGACGAGCTGCTCGGCGTGCTGGCCGGGAACCTGCGCATCGGATACCGGTTCTTCGCCGGGGATGCCGCGGCGAGCGAGGCTGATGCGGCGGGTGCGGCGGGCGTTCCGGGCGTGGAGGTCGCGCGGCCGCAGGGCACGTACATGCTGTTCCTCGACTGCGAGCGCTGGTGCGCAGAGCATCGCGACGAACTGCTGGAGGCCGCGCGCCGGCGCGCGGCGGCGTCGGACGCCACAGGCGTTTCGGGTGTCTCGGGTGGTGTCGACGGAACCCTTGCCGGGGAATCGGACGGAACCGGCGCATTCCCGCCCCTGCTGCGCCCGGATGCGGACCCGTGCATGGACGAACTGCTGCGGCAGGGCTGGGACGTCGGCGTCGCATGGCAGGACGGCCGCGCCTTCGCCGGCCGCCACACCATCCGCATGAACTTCGCACTGCCCGAAGCCCGCGTGCGCGAGGCGCTGCACCGGCTCGCAACCCACGTGTTCACGCGCTGAGCGGCGTCCGTCCGGCATCGGAGGATGAGGCGCGCCGGAACAGCCGGACAGTCGGGAAGGCGGGCGACCGGTGATGTGCGGCATGTGCGGCCGCACGTACGGCCCCGCGCGGATGGTCGACGAGGCCGCGATGCGGGCCTGCCGGCGGAACACGCGAGACACGCCCGGTCGAACATGTGTTCGATTACAATGGGCCGCGTGACATACCTCAGCCCGCAGAACCTCGAAGCCCTGATCACCCGCTGCCACATGACCCCGGAGGACATCAGCCAGGTCATGGGACTGCCCGTGGACCAAGTACGCAAGGCCATCGACCGTCACGGCTCGTTGAGCAACGACGCGCGCGGCCGTCACTCGCGCCACGAGTGAGGTGACAACGTCAACGTCCCCGCAATCAGCAATCGATTGCGGGGACGTTGACGGAAAACAGCCGGCAATGGCCGGCAATGGCGAAACACATCTACGGCCCTATGGCTCATGACTGGTCATGAGCCATAGGGCCGTAGAGCCATTCTCTAGGACGTTCAGAAACCGCTTACTCCTCAGAGGCGCCGGTGAGCTCCTGGTTGGAGGCGATGGCGGCCTTGGCGGCGGCATCGAGGCCGCTCGTGGCGGAACGCAGGTTCTCTGCGTACTCGCGGATCTGGTTCGTGGCCTCATCCACGTCCTTCTGGGAGCCGTTCGCCGGGCAGGTCGGCGCCTTGCCGAGCTTGTCCACCTCGGCCTGGGCGGCCTTGAGGTCCTTGAGCGTGGAGGCATCCGCCACGTCCTTGGCGGTGAGCTTGGCGGCCGTGTCGGCCTCCTCCTGCGTGGTCTTCAGCGCCTCCTGATGCGCGGACAGCGCCTGCAGCTGCAGATTGCACTCCTCCACGGACTCGGCGGACGCCTTGCCCACCACGTTCGGCACCAGCAGGGCCGCGGCAACGATAATCACCAGCACGACGATGGCGCCGATGATGAGACCCTTGCGGGACTTGCCCTTCGCGGGCTGCTGGGGCTGCTGGGACTGCTCGGCCGAATTCTGCTGGCCGTTCGTAGGCTGCTGCGTATTGTCGCTCATGGTTCTGATTCCTCCCATGCACTCGAATGCATCGTTCACGGTATACATGACGGCGTTCCGTCCGCCAGTCAACATGCGACCGACAGCCAGTCGCAGGGCGGACCGGCCACATCTCTGCCGACGGAGCAACCAGCCAGACAGAACGCTCTGCCAGACGGAAAGCAAACGGCGGAAAGTCTACTCGCACGCTCCCTGAAATCAAATCCGTCTCGAAGTTGGCCCTCACCCATGGAACATGCACCACAACACGAGACAGCAACCACGCCTACGGCCACGACCCGAATCATCACGCACACCCGCACACGCCGCACACTGCACACGCCGCACACGCACCCGCACCCGCACCCGCGCACCTGCACACGCCGCACACTGCACACGCCGCACACTGCACACCCGCACCCGCACACGCACACGCGCACGCCGCACACTGCACACCCCGCACACCCGCGCACCCCGCACACCCGCACACGCCGCACCCGCGCCACACACCCGCCTCTCCCCGTCGCCGTGCCCTCACCCCGACGCGACTACACTGGAACGCACGCCGCCGGCACCGCAACAGCGAGGCGTCGGCATGCATCCCGCCGATCGCCGCATGGAGGAGCATCGTCATGTCCGTCAGTCCACAGCCGAAACGCATCCGCATCTTCGTGGCCGCCCACACGCCGGCCACCTTCCCGGACTGCGCGAGCATCCTGCCCATCCAGGTGGGCGCCGAACTCGCGGAGGCCGAAGGACGGCCCCTGTTCGAGGACACGCTGCACGACAACGACGGCGAGCACATCTCCGAACTCAACCCCATGTACAGCGAACTGACGGCCATGTACTGGGCGTGGAAGAACGTGGACACCGACTATTACGGTTTCTGCCAGTACCGTCGTTATCTGGACTTCGCGAGCACGGCGCAGGCGCCGCATCAGGAGGACGAGCTCGGCGAGGTGCCGGCCGGCTACATCGACGCGCAGTCGATCGCCGAATACGGTCTGGACGACGGCACGATCGCGCACACCGTGGAAGGCTGGGACGTGGTGACCGGCCCGCTGGTGGACGTGCGGCGCCTGCATGGCTTCATGACGCTCAAGGAGCAGTGGGACGCAGATCCGCATCTGCGCCTGCGCGACCTGCGGCACATGTACGACGTGCTGTGCGCGCGTCATCCGGAATACCGCGTGGACGCGGACGCGGTGCTCGACGGGCACACGCTGGTGCCGAACAACATGTTCGTGATGCGCAAGGGTCTGTTCCATGCGTACTGTGCGTGGCTGTTCCCGCTGCTCGACGAGTTCATGGCCAAGTGGGACCACGCGCACGCCGACGTGGAGACGCTGCGTACGCCGGGGCATCTGGCGGAGCGTCTGCTCACCATCTGGCTGGCGCATCTCGCCCGCGTGGGCGTCGCGTCCGTCACGTCCCACACGTCCGCTTCCGGTGACCTCGTCCCGGCTGACGTGCATACGTCCGTCGCGTCCGTCGCGTCCGATTCTTACGGTTCGGACGTTTCGGCCGCCTCACGCCCGCCCATTCCGTCCGATTCTATAGAATCGGGCGTTTCGACCGCCCCAAGCACCCCCGAAACGTCCGATTCTATAGAATCCGACGCGACAGCAGCCGTCCCACCTGCCCCGATCCGCCC